>DATKLO010000001.1:0-5384 GCA_035542375.1 Steroidobacteraceae bacterium
ATCCACGAATATCAGAGTGATCAACCGTCGCACATCGCTGCCGCGGCCGCTGCCTGCTTGCGCTTGATCCCTCAGGAATCATGAACAGAGGTCATCAACCCGTATTTGACAGGTCGTTCCATATCAGTTCATTGGCGGGATTTGCTCCAGGCAAATCCCGCGGACATCGGGCTCGCCCCGCCGGCAAAGGGCGTGGCCTTTGCCGGCTGCGCACATTCATTGGCGGGATTTGCTCCAGGCAAATCCCGCGGACATCGGGCTCGTGCGCCGGCAACGACGCGGCATCAGCCGGGCGAGGCGTCCATGGTACTCATCATCGCGGCGCGTGTTGTGTTGATCGGCCTCACAGCCGGATGTGCGGATCTGCGCATCGTAGCCACACGGATTACTGTCTGACACCAACAGGTGGCGGCTGCTCGGAATTCGAAGGCTATGGCGACTGCCGTCCCTGCCCCGACACGCTCAAGTCAACGCGCCTGTCGCAATCGGGCCCGACGAGCCCGTAACGCGCTGCTCTGCAGCCCGCGACCTACACAATACTCAACGACGCACGCGATCGTTCCCTCCTGTGTTGTCTCCACCCTGAACTGAACTGAAGGCCTATCGCCCAATCAGCGCCTCAGCTTGTCAACGCGCCGCTCCCCGTTTCGTTGTGCAGTGCTTGGCACATTCATTGCGTCGCAAGTTGGCAACAGTGCCGGCGCACACCGGTTCGCTGCATGTAGTTCAATGGCATGACGTCCCGCTTACAGGCGCGCAGACCTTTCTTCTACCTTTCGACAGCGCCGCTTCCAACACGAAAACGCTTGCCTGCGGCACGCCGGCAGATTACTTTCTGTTGCAAAGTGACGCGTCGCCACATATAACGGAGCACCGTGCCGAAGCTGCTTGCCGCACTGGGAGTGCATTGGTTGGCCCTGCCGGGTATCGCGCTGACGGCGCTGGCGATGTGCTATGGCATCGTCGCGTGGCTGTCGGTGCGGCTGCGCCCGGCTGAAGCGGCGCGCTCACCCAGGATCCGTCCGCCCGTGACGATCCTCAAGCCATTGTGCGGTGCGGAGCAGCACCTTTACGACTGTCTGCGTTCCTTCTGCGATCAGGACTATCCCCGATTCCAGATCGTATTCGGTGTCAGCGATCCGTCCGACCCCGCACTTGGCATCGTGAGGCGTCTGCAGAAGGAATTTCCCGGACTCGACCTGGACGTGGCCATAGACCCGCGCCAGCGTGGCAGTAACCGGAAGGTTAATAACCTGATCAATATGATGCCGCTGGCGAGGTACGACTACCTCGTCATTGCTGACAGCGACGTCCGCGTCGGGCGTAACTACCTCAACGCCGTGGTGACGCCACTGCTGGATCCCCGAGTGGGCGTCGTCACGTGCCCTTATGCAGGCAGACCCCAGCCGGGACCCTGGTCACGCCTGGGCTCCCTGTTCGTCAACGACTGGTTCATGCCATCCGCACATGTGGCCGCGCGCTTCGGTTCGCGCGCCTTTGCCTTCGGCGCGACCATTGCATTGCACCGCGATGTGCTTGCACGGGCGGGCGGCTTCGCGGCCATCGCTGACCAGCTGGCCGACGACTACCGGCTGGGTGAGCTGACACGACAGCTCGGGCTGCGCACGGTCCTGTCGGAAGCGGTCATCGATACCTGCATCGATGAGCCCAGCCTGACGGATCTTGTCAGCCACGAGCTGCGCTGGCTGCGTACCATTCGTTCAGTGCGGCCGGCGGGCTACTCGTTAGCGTTCCTGAGTTTCAGCCTGCCCGTGGCCCTTCTGGGATGCATCATGGCCGGCGGCTCGCCACCGGCCCTGGCCATGCTGGCGGTGACTTTCGGCGCGCGGTTGATGCTGCACTCGGCCACGCACGAGGCTCCGCAGTCCCGGGCACCGCTGTGGGCACTGCTGGTGAATGACTTCCTCGCATTCGCACTCTGGGGCCTGGCGTTCTTCACTCGTCGGGTACAGTGGCGTCACATGAGCTATCGCGTGGCCCGCGGCGGGGCCCTCGAGCCGATCCAGCCACAGCCGGAATCCCTGACCGCCACGGACCCGATCCACTGATCACGACGGACACAGCATGCTGAAAACCCTCTTCCTGCATCCTCCCTCATTCGATGGCTTCGACGGCGGCGCCGGCTCGCGCTACCAGGCCAAGCGGGAGATCCGCTCCTTCTGGTATCCGACCTGGCTGGCCCAGCCTGCCGCGCTGGTTCCGGGCAGCAAGCTCCTCGATGCGCCCGCCGACGGGCTGGATGTCAGTACGGTGGCCGCGATGGCTCGTGATTACGAGCTCATCATCCTGCACACGAGCTCACCGTCCTTCCCGACGGATGCGCGCATGGCCGAGCTGCTGAAGGACGAGAATCCGCGCGTGCTGATCGGAATGGTGGGCGCCAAGGTCGCGGTGGACCCGCAAGGGTCCCTGCAGGCCTCCCGTGCGATCGATTTCGTGGCGCGCGAGGAGTTCGACTTCACCTGTCAGGAGATCGCGGAAGGCCGCCCGCTGGACAGCGTGGCCGGTCTGAGCTACCGGGCGCCGGATGGCTCGATCCAGCACACACCGAGCCGACCGATGATCTCGGACATGGATGCGCTGCCGTGGGTGTCGCCGGTCTACCAGCGTGACTTGCGGATCGAGAACTACTTCATCGGTTACCTGCAGCATCCGTATGTGTCCTTCTATACGGGCCGCGGCTGCCGCTCGAAGTGCACCTTCTGCCTGTGGCCCCAGACCGTCGGCGGCCATCGATATCGCGTACGCAGCCCGCAGAGCGTGGTGGACGAGGTTGCCTGGATCAAACGCAACCTGCCGCAGGTGAAGGAGATCTTCTTCGACGACGACACCTTCACCGATTTCCGTCCGCGCGCGGAGGAGATCGCCCGGGGGCTGGGGAAACTCGGCGTCACCTGGTCGTGCAATGCCAAGGCCAACGTCCCCTACGACACGTTGAAGGTCATGAGGGACAACGGCCTGCGGCTGCTGCTGGTGGGTTACGAATCGGGTAACGACGGCATCCTGCACAACATCCGCAAGGGGCTGCGCACGGACATCGCACGCCGCTTCACCGCGGATTGTCGCAAGCTGGGGATCACGATCCACGGCACGTTCATCCTCGGCCTGCCGGGGGAGACGCCGCAGACCATCGCGCAGACCATCCGCTTCGCGCAGGAAATCAATCCTCACACCATCCAGGTCTCCCTCGCCGCGCCCTATCCGGGAACCGAGCTGTACCGGCAGGCGGTGGCCTCCGGGTGGCTGAAGGAGAACCAGGGCCTGAACCTGGTGAGCAGCCAGGGTGTGCAGCTTGCGGCGCTGAGCTATCCCGACCTGAGCGAGCAGCAGATCTATCATGCCGTCGAAACCTTCTACCGGCAGTTCTATTTCCGGCCGGGCAAGATCCTGGAGCTGACCGCGGAGATGCTCACCAGTTGGGAGCTGACCAAGCGCCGGCTGCGTGAGGGCGTCGAATTCTTCCGCTTCCTGCACGCGCGCGAGGCCTGACTGTCCGCCCCGACGAGATTCCTCAGCGTCACCGCCGACGACTTCGGACTGCATCACGCGGTCAATGAGGCCGTCGAGCAGGCTGCCGGGGCCGGAGTGCTGACTTCAGCCAGTCTGATGATGGGAGCGCCTGCGACCTGGGACGCGGTCAAACGCGCTCAGTCCCTGAAGACGCTCCGCGTGGGTCTGCACCTGGTGCTGACCGATGGCTGGGCGGTCCTCTCGCCACGGCTGATTCCGGACCTGGTCGGTCTGGATGGCCGGTTCGACAACCACATGCTGCGGGACGGAGTGCGGTTCGCGGCGTTGCCGCGGGTTCGCCGCCAGCTCGAGGCGGAGATCCGGGCGCAATTCGATGCCTTTGCACAAAGTGGCCTGACGCTGGATCACGTGAACGTGCACAAGCACTTCCACGTGCATCCCGTCATCCTCGACCTGATCCTGCGCATCGGTGGCGAATTCGGCATGCCGGCAGTGCGCGTGCCATACGAACCTCTGCGCTTCGCACGGCGGCAGGGAGGCGTCGCTGCGGTCGCGAGCGTGGCCTTTCTCGCACCGTGGACAGCGATGATGAAGCGCCGCCTGCAGGCTCGCGGTGTTGGCTACAATGACCAGGTTTTCGGCATCTCCCGCAGCGGAGCAATGGATGTGGAGACGCTTCTGGCGATCCTGAGGGAGCTGCCCGAGGGCTTCACGGAGATCTACCTGCACCCCGCGACCCGCAGCGGCGCGGCGATCGCGCCCTCCATGGCCGGGTACCAGCACCAGAGAGAACTCGCCGCCTTGATGAACCCCAGCGTCATGGCGGCCCTCGAGGCCAGCGGCGCGAAGTGCGGTGGATTTCGTGACCTGCTGCCCGTCCGCCTCGCGCATGCGGCATGATTTCCGCCATCGGCATCGTACTGGCCGTCCTTGGCCTCATCGCCGTCGCGACCATCGTGCACGTCGCGGACGGATTTCCGGCGATGCTCTCGACCCTTGCAGGTGCCGGACCGATCGTGCTTCTCCTCGTGCCACTCCACGCGATACCGCTGCTACTCGATGCACGCGGCTGGCGCGAGCTGCTGCCGACTGACACGCGACTGCGCACACTCTTCTGGATCGCGACGATTCGTGAGGCCATCAACCGCCTGCTGCCCGCGGTGAACGTGGGCGGTGAGATTGTCGGTATCCGGCTGCTCGCCTTGAGTGGTCCGGGGGGTGCGGTCGCCGCTGCGAGTGTAGTCGTGGAGATCGTGGTCACCCTGTTCTCGCAGTACCTGTTCGTCGCGCTCGGGCTGCTTTGCCTGTTGCACGTGACTGGCTCGGTCCCCTGGGGCGGCGCCCTGGTGTTCGGATTCGCCCTGGCGCTGCCGCTGCTGGCGCTGCCGGTCATCCTGCTGCGCCGTGGGGCTCTGTTCGCCGCGCTGTCCCGACTGCTGCATCGCCTCTCAGGCCGCTGGGCCACGCAGCTCGCCGCCGGGTCGGCCGGGCTGGACGCGGCGATCGGACACCTCTACTCCATGCCGTCGCGATGGGTCGCCGCGGGCCTGTGGCAGTACAGCGGGCTGCTGGCCGGCTGCGCGGAAACCTGGCTGGCGCTGCGCTGGCTCGGTCACCCCGTCAGCATCGCCGGCGCCATAGCCCTCGAGAGCGCCACTCAGGCTCTGCGGAATTTCATCTTCTTCGTGCCTGCGGGCCTGGGCGTGCAGGAACTCGGCCTCATGGGTGTCGGTCACCTGATTGGCCTGTCCAGCGAGTCAGCGCTCGCCCTCTCGCTGGTCAAACGGATGCGAGAAGTGCTGTTCGGGCTGCCGGCGCTCGCGACGTGGTACTGGAGCGAAGGACGGCGAGGGCTGCGGAGAATCAGGCAGAGGACGTCGTAGAGATCGATT
>DATKLO010000002.1:0-16175 GCA_035542375.1 Steroidobacteraceae bacterium
CGAGAGGCAGGACGAGACCATCGATGGCGGTGAGAGCATGATTGCGCTCTTCGGGCGAACTCACGCGCAGTTCGAGTGCGATGCCCAGATAGTGCGGACCCGCGAGTCCCGCGCGCCTGAACAATGGTGTGCCGGTGGCGAAAGCACGCACGCGCCCGGCCTCATCGGCGGGCTGCGAGCCGCCGCCCTTGGCGCGGCGGTAGAGAGTCAGGATGCTGTGGGCTTCCACGTGCGGGATGGCATCGAGCGCCCGTTCGAGTTGCGCGGCCGCCCGCAGGGAATCCGCACCGAGCGGGTCCGCCGACTCCAGCATGATCAGCGCCTGGTCACCCTCGGGGAAGACCCGGGCGAAGTCCTGGGTGGCGCGCGCAATGGGATCGCCGGCGACCACGAGCCGCTCGATGGCGGAATCGTTGTGGATGCGCGTGGCGCCGACGACGCCCAGGGCTCCGAGAATCAGGAACAGGAGGAGGATCCAGCGCCGCAGGCGCAATACGCGCAGGAAGATCTGCAGGACCTGGGGCGAGGCGGGCACACTCATGTGGTTATGCGCTCGTGCCGGCTGCATAGGCCCTCAGCGCCCGGGGATGATAGCCTAAACGCATGAGCACTTTATTTCTGGGCACAGTGGCGACGCTCGTGTTCTGCGCACCCGGATATCCGGGTGCGGCCGGGGATGCACAACCCTTCCTGGATCAGTTCGCGAAGGCCGCGGTGTCCGCGGCGGGATGGCCCGAGGGCTCGCTGGGCGCGGTCTACGATCCAACCGAGGAGGGTGGGCTGAGCAAGCTCGGCGGCAGCGATGCCGCGCTGGCCTTCGTGCCCTATCCATTCTTCGTCGAGCATGCGGCCCAACTCCATCTGTCACCGCTTGTTCAGGCGGATGTGGCCGGGACCGGTACGCGGCAACGGTGGACGCTGGTCGCCAAGAGTGGACGCGTCCCGGGTGCTGCGTCTCTTGCGGGATTCACAATCGTCAGCGCTGCCGGTTATGCCCCCGAATTCGTGCGGCACTCGGCGCTGGAAGCCTGGGTGTTGAGTCCCGATGTCAGGATCCAACAGACGGGGCAGATTCTCAGCGCCCTGCGCAAGGTGGCCGCCGGTGAGAATCTCGTGGCGCTGCTCGACCAGACGCAGGCTGCCGCACTCGGCACGCTTCCGTTCGCAGCGGATCTCCAACCGGTGCTGCAGTCCGCGCCGCTGCCGGTCGCCCTGATCGCCGTGGTGGATGCGCGCGTGCCCGCGCCTCGCGCCAGGAGTCTGCAGGCGGCTTTGCTGAAGATGCGCCATGAGGCCGGTGCCAACGATGCCTTGGGTTCGCTAAGGCTGGAGGGCTTCGTGCTGCCGCAACTTCCGGTGCACACGGGCGGGCAATGAAGTGGTGGATCGCATGCGTCTGCGCGCTGCTGCTGGGCGCCTGCGCGACGACCCCGCAGCCTCGTTCCGCGGCACCGCCACCCCGCTCCGCGGCACCGGCTTCCGGTTCGGTCGAGGAGCTGGCGAACGCCATTGCGGCCAATGCCAGGCGCAGTGACCACGAGACCGATGCCCGCGTGCGCGGTGATCTCGCCGCGGATTCGAGCCGCGCTGCGCAAGCCTGCCTGGCCCTGGAGCCGAACTCCGCCGCCTGTCTCTACGGCAACGCACTGGCGCTGGGTCTCGAAGCACAGGCACATCCCACCCGTGCGGTGGATCTGCTGAAGCAGATGCTCGAGTCACTGGCAAGAGCTGAATCCGCCGACGCTGCCTACGATCAGGCGGGCCCTGCCAGGGTCCGGGCACTGGTCCTGATCCGGGCGCCGGGATGGCCACTGGGGCCGGGCGATACCGACGCAGGCCTCGAAGCCGCCCGGCGAGCGGTTTCCCTGCGGCCCGACTATCCGCCCAATCTGCTGGCTCTGGCGGAGGCGACGGCCCGGAGTGGGAACGCGGCCGAGGCACGCAGCACCTATGATCGCGCGCGCGGGGCGGCGGAAGCGTGGCCCGCCTCGACCGATCGCGACGACTGGTTGCGACAAGCCGATGAGGCGCTGCATCGTCGCTAGGGGGCGCGGATTAGAATAGGAAGTTGCGACCCCGGCTCTCGGCTGCCGGAGCCGCGCCGGACCGACCCACAACAGGAATCCACCATGTCGTCCAAATGGATGCGTCCCCTAATGGCACTGCTGGCGGCAACCCTGCTCGGCAGCGCAGTCGCCAAACTGACCGACCCGTATATCTGGCTCGAGCAGGTGGATGGCAAGCGCGCCATGACGTGGGTCCATGCGGAGAACAACAAGACGCTGGCGGTGCTCGAGAAGGACCCGCGCTATGCCGGTCTGTACTCCGATGCGCTGGCCATCGCCGAAGCCCGGGACCGCATTCCGGCGCCGTCCTCGCTGGATGGGTCGATCTTCAATTTCTGGCAGGACAGCGATCACGTCCGCGGCATCCTGCGGCGCACCAGCCTGGAGAGTTACCGGACCGATGCGCCGCAGTGGACCACGGTGCTGGATGTCGATGCGCTGGCCAAAGCCGAGAAGGCCAACTGGTTCCTGAAGGACAACACCTGCGCGGAGCCGGCCGAGCAGCACTGCGTGCTGAGTCTCTCGGACGGCGGCGAGGACGCCGTGACGGTCCGGGAATTCGACGTCAAGGCCGCGCGCTTCACGGAGAATGGCTTCTCGCTACCTCGAGGCAAACAGCGCGTTGCCTGGGAAGATGACAATACCCTGCTGGTATCGCGTGAATGGGCACCTGGCGAGCTGACCACTTCGGGCTATCCCTTCATCGTGAAGCGTGTATCACGCGGTCAGCCTCTGTCAGCGGCGCGCGAGCTGTATCGCGGTACCGCGACCGACGGCGGTTACGGTGTGACACCCCAGGTCTTCACGGATGGAGCGGGACACAAGGCCGTTCTCATCACGCGACCGCTGAGCACGTTCGAATTCGAGAGCTACCTGGTCTCGGGCGATCGTGTGATCCGACTCAATGTCCCGAAGAAGGTGGACATCCAGAACCTCATCGCCGGCCAGGTGATCATGAGTCTGGCGGAAGACTGGACGGCCGCGGGCAAGACCTTCGCGCAGGGTTCGCTGGTCGCGTTCGACCTGAACGCGGCGCTCGAGCATCCCGAGCACCTCAAACCCACGCTGCTGTACGCGCCGGGACCGCGGGAGAGCCTCGAGGCGACCGGCGCGACCCAGGATGCACTCATCGTCACGACGCTCGACAATGTCCGGGGTCGCGCCTACATCTATCGGCCGCAGCCGGATGGGTCGTGGCAGAAGGTGCGCCTGGATCTGCCCGACAATGCCACCGTGGGCATCGCGGATGCCGATCTGCACAGCCACACGGCTTTCCTTTCCGTGGCGGGTTTCCTTCAGCCCTCCAGTCTATGGCTGCTGGACACCTCTTCCGACAAACCCGTGCTGGTCAAGTCGCTGCCACCGAAGTTCGATGCGTCACGCGATGTCGTCGAGCAGTTCGAAGCCACGTCGAGCGATGGAACGCGAGTGCCGTACTTCATCGTGCACCCGAAGCAGATGAAGCTCGACGGCAGCAATCCGACGATTCTCAATGCATACGGCGGTTTCCAGGTCTCGCTGACACCGTTCTACTCCGCCAACGTCGGCAAGCTGTGGCTGGAGAAGGGAGGAGTGTTCGTCCTCGCCAACATCCGTGGTGGCGGCGAGTTCGGGCCGGCCTGGCACGAGGCGGGGCTCAAGACGCACCGTCAGCGCATCTATGATGATTTCACGGCCGTGGCGCGCGACCTGATCGGACGCGGTATCACCAGCCCCCGCCGGTTGGGCATCGAGGGTGGATCCAACGGCGGACTGCTGATGGGCGTGCAGTTCACGCAGCACCCCGAGCTGTGGAATGCAGTGGACATCCAGGTGCCGCTGCTCGACATGGTGCGCTTCGAGAAGATCGCGGCGGGCACCTCGTGGGTGGGCGAGTACGGCAGCATCTCCAATCCGGAGGAGGCCGCATTCCTGGAGAAGATCTCGCCCTATGCCAACATCCGACGCGGTCTGCGCTATCCGGAGCCCTTCATCTGGACGACCACTAAGGATGACCGGGTCGGCCCACAGCATGCGCGGAAATTCGCCGCGCGGCTCGGTGAGTACAAGATTCCGTACCTGTACTACGAGGTGACCGAGGGCGGTCACGGTTCGGGTGCGAATCTGCGCGAGAAGGCTCACACCAGCGCGCTGGAGATGACCTACTTCGCGCGCAAGCTGATGGACTGAAGCGCTCGCTCCCCACTGACGCAGCGTCCGCGGGGAGCGCCGAACCAACCCATTTCACCGGGCGTCGCCCAAAGTGGCAGGGGCCACCGTGGGGGCGGTCACCGTGGGGGCGGTCACCGTGGGGCGGTTACCGCGGCGGCGGTTACCGCGGCGGCTGGCAGCGTGGCAGCGGCCGACGTGACGGCGGCGAGGGCCAGCACGAGTGCGGGGAGCGTGACCAGCGCTCCCACGCGCAGGAAATCCCACGCACCGATATGTTGTCCCTCCCGCCGCAGGGCCACTAGCCACAGCAGCGTGGCGAGCGAGCCCGTGACCGAGATGTTGGGACCCAGGTCGACCGCCACCAGCAGGGAGCTGGCGACCTGCTGCGGCACCTGTGCGCCGCTCGCGAGCACCGAGTGAGCAATGAGTCCGACGGGCAGGTTGTTGAGGAGGTTGCAGGCGAGCGCAACCAACAGACCGGCCGACCAGCTCGTGCTCGTGGGTGCCACCGCCGCGCCGGCCGTGACGACTCCCGCCAGGCGCTCGATCACACCGGTATGGATCAACCCTTCGACCAGCACGAACAGTCCCGCGACCAGGGGGATGACACTCCAGGAGACATCCCGCAACAGTCCCCAGGGGCGCTGACGCTCATGCAGGAGAACGGCGAGGGCCGTGAGCACGGCCACCGCGAGCGTAGGTAAACCCAGGCGCAGGTTGAGAGCCGAGGCCGAGAGGAGCGCCAGTGCGGAGAGCAAAATTCCCCAGATGGTCCAGCGGCCCGCGCGGGTAAGTGTCGGCACGGCGACATCAGTGGCGATCTCGCGGGATAGCGGAACTCGCTGTGTCCAGCGCAATACGAGATACGTTGCCGCGATTGCCGCTACGGACGGCAGCGCGAACCGGGCCAGCCAGGATTGGAGCGGTGGGAGGCTGGTGCCGAACACGACGAGGTTGGCGGGATTGGAGATGGGCAGCACGAAGCTCGCGGCATTGGCCACGAAGGCGCAGAGGAACAGATAAGGCAGAGGTTCGGCGTTTGAAGTGCGTGCAGCTGCGAATACCGCTGGTGTCAACACCACGGCGGTAGCGTCGTTCGACAGTAATGCGGTTACGAGAATGCCCACAGCGAATATCAACGCGAACAACCGCCGCGCGGATCCGCGAGCGCGCCGTGCGGCGAGTGCGGCCAGCCAGTCGAACACTCCGTAATGCCGTGCCAGCTCGGATAGCAGCATCATCCCGACGAGGAACAGATAGACATCCGTCCCCTTGCCGATCGCCAGCAGGGCTTCGTGCCAGGGAAGCAGTGCAAACAGGACCAGGCACAGCGCGCCCAGCACGGCCCAGGTCGCCTCGGGCAGCCTCCACGGTCGGATGAGCACGCAGCCGGTCGCAGCGCCGGCGATGGCCCAGGTGGCTGCCTGCGCAAAGGAGATCGCGCTCACGGCATCTCGCGGCCGCGCTCGAGCAGCCGGATATGCGTTCCCCGTGTCTCGAAGACGGTGACCGAGGTGTGATCGGGTTTGAAGCAGGCGACACGCTCTGACCCGATTGCCTTGCCGGCGAGCACGTTGAGCGGCACGAAGTGGGAGAACATCACGGTGTCTTCCCGACAGTCGAGCACCGCTTCCACGACGTTGGCGCGCCAGCTCCTCAGGGCCGCCTCGTGGCCCGACTGGACCGATTCGCCGAGCAGGATGAATTCAGGCCAGTCGACCAACATGGATTGTCGCAACCACTCCTTGCGGGCCAGACGAGCAGGATCCGGGCCCGGAACCTCGGCCAGTCGCGGCTCCACACGGGGTTCGGATTGCCATAATTCCAGCAGCGGCGCGGCGGTCTGGCGACAACGCCGCATCGGGCTGGTCCACACGGGCAGACCCCCTGGCAGGCGGGAATGGAGCTCCTGGGCGACCCGCTGCGCCTGGCAATGGCCTTCCGCACTGAGTACCGGGTCATCGAGATTGGCAGCATCCGGGTGCACGCGTGCGTGCCGGACCATATAAATGACAGGCATGCCGCCAGCATACCGTGCGGCTGCAGCAGCCTGTTGGGTCCGGGTCCGGCTCTGGGTCCGGGTCCGGCTCTGGGTTCGGGTCCGGCTCTGGGTTCGGGTCCGGGCGCGGGTCCGGGACCGGTTTCCCTGGGGGACGGCAAAGCGCTAAGCTGCCTGTCCCGTCCAGAGTTTTCTCAAGGCCCCGACGTGCAGGATGACAGCTCGAGCCTGATTCCCATGCGACCGGCGAACTCGCCGAATGCGTTCGATCTGCGCCGCGTGGGATCGCACCCCGATTACTGGTACGCGCTGGCCTGGTCGGATGAGCTGCGGCCCGGCAAGACGTTGGCCCGGCGTTTTGCCGGCGAACCCATCGTTCTGTATCGGGGCAAGGGTGGACGTGTCTTCGCCCTCGAGGACCGTTGTGCGCACCGCCAGGTGCCCCTGCATCTGGGCGTGGTGTGTGACGATCAGATCAAGTGCCACTACCACGGCTGGCTTTACGATGGCAGCGGCAAATGCGTCGAGATTCCGTACCTGGGCAAGGAGCGCCTGCCCAACGGCGTGCGTGCCTATCCGGCCTGCGAGGTGGACGGTCTGATCTTCGTGTTTCCCGGGGATGTGGCGCTCGCGGAAGCGCGCAAACCGAAGTCGCTCGGGCTCTCGCAACGCAAGGACTACAAGACCCGGCGCCTGAATCGTGAGGTGGCCTGCCACTACACGTTCATGCACGAGAACCTGTTCGACATGAACCACCAGTTCATGCATCGCAAGCAGATGGGCTCCATCAAGGCACGTTGCATCGGCCGCAAGCACGGCGATGACTGGGCGCAGGTGGAATACACGTTCAGCCGCACCGAGGGCAAGCCCTCGATGGGCGAGCAGGTCATAGTCGATCTGGTGCGCAAGCGCGGCGAGGCCGGCAAGAAGGACTTCTCCGACCACATGCGCATCCGCACCGACTATCCCACCCAGAACCTCCGGGTCTGGGTGGGCCGCGACATCCAGGAAACGCAGGATCCCGTGCTGGATGTGTGGCTCAACTACACCCCGCTGGATGCCGAGCAGCGCACCAACCGGACCTACGGGTACCTGTCGGTGAAGAAGCCGCCGATTCCCGGCCTGATCCACGTGGTCTGGCCGTTCGTCACCTGGTTCACCGAGCGCATCTTCGCGGAGGATAAGGAAATCGTCGAATTCGAGCAGGCAGCCTATGACGCGCAGGGCAGCGACTGGAACAACGAGGTCTTCCCGGCGATCCGCGACCTGCGTGCCGTCCTGGCCCGCTGCGGCAAGCCCATCACTCCCTGAGAATCAGCGGCCGGCGCCGTGATGGGCCGGCCGCGTATCGCAGCTTATTTCTGGTCCGCGTAGATCCGGATCAGCCTGTAGAGGAACTCGCGCCCCTCCAGCAAAGACTTCACGCCGACGTATTCGTTGAGGCCATGGATGTGGCCGAGGTCCGCGCCCACGAACACCGCCTCGATGCCGTAAGTGGGGATGCCCACCGCATTGAGGTACACGCCATCCGTGGCGCCGGGCTGCAGGATGGGCAGCACGGGCACCCCGGGCCAGAACTGCTGTGTCAGTTTCTCCACCGGCCCCAGGATCGCCGGCGTCAGCGGCGGTGGCGGGCCGCTGGGGCCGCGCGCGTCGAGTGAGATCACCTTGACGGCCGGATCGTCCACGATCTGCTCGAGCTGCGAGCGGACGGTCTCGATCGACACACCCGGAAAGATGCGGCAGTTGATGTTCGCGCGCGCCCGCTGCGGCAGTGCATTCGTCGCATGTCCCGCATTGAGCATAGTGGCGACGCACGTCGTTCGCAGCGTTGCGTTCCAGGTGGGATCGCGGCTCGAGACCAGCGCGATGGCCTGGGAATCAGCCGGATTTTTCACCAGCGCGTTCATCGCATCGGCAATCTGGGTCTCGCCGCGCGCGGCCTGGATCTTCGCCATGCCGGTGAAATAGCCGCGGTTGGCATCGGTGAACTGCGCCGGAAACTCGTAGGCCTCGATCCGCTTCAGCGCACCGGCCAGGTGATAGATGGCGTTGTCCTTCACTGGCCGTGAGCTGTGGCCACCGGGATTGGTCACTTCCAGCACGAAGTCCTGGGGGACCTTCTCGCCGGCCTGTACCTCCAGAAGGACGTGCTTGCCGTTCTCGTCCAGTTCACCGGCAGCGCCTTCATTGATCGCGAATTCAGCATCGATGAGCGCGCGCTGGTGTTCCGCGAGCCAGTGAGCACCGTTGAATGCTCCGCTGGTTTCCTCGCCGCAGGTGAGAGCCAGCTTGAGCGTCCGGCGCGGCTGGTATTTCTGCTCCTTGTAACGAATCAGGGTGTCGACCCAGATGGCCGCTTCGGCCTTGTCGTCACTGGCCCCGCGCGCATAGAAGTTGCCGTTCTCCTCGACCAGCTTGAACGGGTCGCGCACCCAGTCTTCGCGCTTGGCTTCCACCACGTCCAGATGCGCCAGCAGCAGGATGCCTTTCAGCTTCTTGTCGCGGCCCGGATAGATCGCCACCAGGCCACCTTCCTTCGGGTGATCCGGTGCAGCGAACAAGTGCAGGTCGTCCTCGGGGAAGCCGGCGGCCTTCAGATGTGCCGCCATCCGCTCCGCGGCCAGCGTGCAGCTGCCCGCCGAAAGGGTCGTGTTGGTCTCGACCAGCTCCTTGTAGAGATCGCGGAATCGCTGTTCGCCGTTGTCGGCGGCGTGCAGGAGCGGGCTGATGGACAGGACTAGCGCGGCAACAGCCGCACGGAGCGCAGGCATGAAGAGGGGCCCCCGGGGACTTGGTTGGGCGGCGATTCTAGCGAAACGGGGGATGGCTTTGCAGCCATCCCCCGTGGTGTACCCCCGGTCGGGTTGCCGCCGGCCTGTTGCCGGCGGCACGGCGTCGGGACTCAGGGATTGCTCGGCGTGTTGGGCGTGCCCGCCGGCGCCACGAACGGCAGCTGCAGGAAGTTCTTCACGTCCAGAGTGCCGTTGCCCAGCACTTCACTGAAGGCCTGACCCGGCTTCACCGAGTAGAAATTGTTGTTGCCGGAGATGTTCCGGTGAAAGTACTGCAGCGGTGCCGGCGCCTTGGTTCCGCCGGCCAGTGTCTGGATCGCCGACAGCGAGTAGATCAGCGGATTGACGTTGCCGAGCCGTCCGCCGTTCAGTTCCACGGCCAATGCCAGCACACCGGCCATTTCCGGCGAAGAGGAGCTGGTGCCGATGACCAGGAACAGCTCGCCGCCGATCCAGATGAGCGCGGAGCTGCGCGGCAGTACCGTGCAGTCCTGCGCCGCCAGGTCGGCATCGCCCGGGCATCCGCCCATCATCAGCGACACGTCCGGTACCGCGCGGCCCTTGTTGCTGCCGGTGTTCACCAGGTACTGGTAGAACGGCTTGCCGAAGAGGGTGCTGAAACCACCGCCGGAACCCCAGGTGTTGTTGCCCACCGCGAACTGGTCGCCGCTGCTGTCCGCGAACACCGCCGGCAAGCGCGGATCGAAGTCCGCATTCTCCGACAGGTAGGTCGCGTCATCGGCGCCCGGAGTGGGCGAGGTCTGCAGGTTCGTGCCGCCCACCGCCGTCACGTTGGGATCGCTCGCCGGGTTCTCCACACCGACGACGAAGTTCGTGCCGTTCTGCGGGTTGTTGGCGAACTTGGCCGACACGCACGGTACCGCGCCGTTGTCACCGGAGCTGGCGAGGAAGGTGATGCCCTGCGCGTTGCCCTGCTGGAACAGGCTGTGGAAGATCTTCAGGATGTACGTGAAGTCCTGACCGCCGTTGTACGCCGGCGTGAAGTCCAGCTCGCACTCGCCGAATGACGAGCTCACCACATCGACCGCGTTGTCCTCGTCAACAGCCACGTACGCATCCGCGACCGAGGCGTCGCTCAGGTCCGCCATGTTGTAGAGGATTTCCTGCGCGCCGGGAGCCGTGCCCAGCGACATCTGGGTGTCCAGCGACGCCTCGAGCGCGTCATCGGTGTTCGGATTGAAGGGGCCACTTCCGCCGTCCACCGGTCGAATGGTCACGGTGGGTGCCGGCAGGTTGGAGTTGTCCGCATAGTCCTGCGTCAGCGCCACACCCGGAGCCAGGGTCAGCGTCGAGTTGAACGTGCTCGCCAGATCGTTCGGATCGATCACCGAGGAGATGACGATGCCGATACGTGACCCGACTCCAGCGATCTGCGCCGGCTTGCGCGAGCGCAGTGGCTTCACCTGCGTCTGGAAGGACGGCAGCTGATAGGCCTCGTTGAGATCGTTCGGGTAGAAGAAGCCCACGCTGCTGAACCGGAGCAGGGGCGATGAGGTGGGGAGCTTGCGCGCCGCGCTGGAATGCACGTGTGCCGAGAGGTGAGGCGAGAATTCCGGGATCACGGCTCCCATCGTGGATAGCGGGGCGGGCATGCTGAAGCGGTGATTGACCGCGGCGAGCTTCACGCGCCCCTTGCCTGACTGCACGCGCTGCAGCTGGGTGGCGAACAGTTTCTCGACCGCCCAGACCGGGCCGGAGACCTGCAGGTTCTGGGTCTTCTCACCGACGATGGTGAAGCCCGCGGCTTGCAGTGTGGCACGCGCGCGCGCCACATCGGCGGGCCGCGGCCCGAACTGCGCCTTGAATTGCGCCGGTGTCAGCCACTGGTGATAGCGGGACGAGGACGGATCGGTCTGGTCACGCAGCAGCTGATCCAGATCGGCAGTCCGCGTGAGAGGCAGGAACACGTTGAAGGTCGTCGTGGCATTCTGGTCGGCGGCACCGAGGGTTTTCAGTTGCGCCGCCGCCGAGGCGGCCGGCGTCTGCGACAGGCTGGCCAACGTCAGGGCACCGACCACGGCACCCGTGGCCAAGGAACGGATTCTCATTTTGCTCCCCTAAAACTGTTGTGATGACTTCTTGAGAGGTCTTCAGGGGGCGAGGCCAGGGGACCGGGAGGTCCTAACCGACCCATCCTGGGTCGCCGCCATGGGCCGTTACTGTAGTCGCTCGCGGGATTTTCGCCTAGATGTGCGCGGTGTCGCGCGCTTGCTGACTTCGTTCCCCTAGGATCACTCATCTGTCAAACAGATCGTGCCCATGTCTGCCGATGCCTTGCTCGAGAGCCTGCCGGACCTGGTGATCGCGCTCAGACGCGATGGCACCCTGGTGGCGCACAGCGGCGGGCAGGGCGTTCCCGCCTTGCGGCCGCCCGCCGAGGCGCTTGGCAAGTCCCTCGGGAGCTTCTGGCCGGAGTCCGTGGCGACGCTGGTCAGGCAGTTGGCGCGCAAGGCGATCGCTGGGCGCGTTCCCGTCGAGACGCAATTGAGCGATCGCGGGCGCGAATACGAAGCGCGGGCGACCGCCCAGGGGCCGGACAAGGCCCTGGTGGTGATCCGAGCGCTGCTGCCCGAGACGCGCGCCGGCTCGATCGATGCCACCGGCGAACATCGGCAGAGCCAGCTCGACCGGCGCGGATTCCTGCGCCGATTCAAGGAGTCGCTGTCGGTGGCCGCGTTGCGCGAGAAGCCACTGGCCGTGGCAGTGATCCACGTGGGCGGTTTGAGCGGCGTGGCGCAGGTCATCGCTCCGCGGGTGTCTGATCAGATCATGAGCGCGGCCCTGCAACGCCTGCCGGTCCAGATGGGAGATGCGCAGGGTTCACCCGTAACCTGGTATCTCGGTCAGCTGAGTGAGGCGCTGCTCGCCATAGTGTTCGAGACGGCTGATCGGGACGCCATCGAGGCTTGCACCAGCGGGATCTGCCGCAGCCTGCGCGAGCCCGTGGCCGTGGGCGATGCCGTATTTCACCTGACGCCCGCGGCCGGCGTGGCGATTCTCGGGCCCGACGCCTCGACGCCGAAACTGCTGCTGGAACACGCGCGATTTGCGGCAAACGAAGCGCGACGCTCGGGTTCATCCCAGGTCCAGTTCTTCACCGACACGCTGAGCCTGCGGGCCCTGGCGCGCCTGGACATCGCCCGGGAGCTGCGCGAGGCCATCGACAATCGGGAGATCGGCTTGCGTTACGCGGGCCGCCACGATCTGGCGACCGGAAGACTGGTGGCCTGGGTGGGCTACCTGCGCTGGTCGCATCCGCTGCGCAAGGAAGTGCGGCCGGTCGATTTTCTTCGAGTCGCTGAATCCACCGGACTGGCAACCGCCCTGTCACGCGCCATCCTGTCGCGCGTCCAGGAGGATTTCGCGGCGCTGAGCGCGCAGTCCGGGCCCGACGTACGCATTTCGTTCGGTCCGCTCAGGCATCACATCCTGCATGAGGATTTCGTCGGTGACATCCAGCGCCTGCTCGCCGGCGGAGCGCTGCCAGCCGAACGGGTCGAGCTGCGCATCTCCGAGAAGACACTGACGGCCCGCGAAGCAGGCGATTTCAAGGTGTTGCAGCGACTCGGCGTGCGCGTGGTGGTCGATGAGGTGGGCCGCGGGCTCGGGTCGCTGAACTGGCTGGCGCGGGCGCCGCTGTGGGGACTGCAACTGGATCGTGCCTGGACGGCTGCTGTGCAGACCGACGCCATCGCGATGAAGGTCTGCCGTGCGGGGGTTGCGGTAGCCGAAGCTCTCGGCCTGACACCCATCGCCACGGGCGTCGACGACGAGAGTCAGCGCGAAGCACTGGTCAAAGTGGGCTGCCCCTATGGCTCCGGGGACCTGTTCGCTGCTTCCGCACCTGACATAATCCGCAAGACGATTTAACACCCTCGTTATTTGAACTGCGTCACAGGTCTGGCCCGACCCCGTGCGGGCAACGCAGCGCCGCAATTCCCCCACCCGGCTGAAATACGCGCCACGAAGCCACCGGGGCTTCGAGCTCGAGTGGGAAGTCGAATGCGAATGCCCAAGTGGATCGTCTCCTTGTCTGTTGCGGCCCTGTCGGTCGGGATCGTTGCCGCGGTTCCCCCGTCGGGAACCCCGGTTTCCGCTTCAGGCGCTGCCATGCCCGCGTCAGCGGCGTCCGTGCGGGATCCCGCAGCGGACGTGGCACGGTTTACCTGGCCCCGCGCGGCTTCCGGCTCTGCCGCTGCAAGCGGTGAGGAAACTCTCTATATCGTCCAGTCGGTCAGCACCGAGACCGCGCGTCTCAATGCCGGCCGGGTGGGCGGACGAATCCAGCAGGACCTGCCGATCATCCACGCAGTGTCCGCTTACCTGAACACCGCCCAGGCCGCGCAGCTCCACCAGCGCGCGGACGTGCGGCTGTATGCCGACAGGACGCTCAAATCCAGCGGGCTCCTGTCGCTCGTCGGCTCGGTCACGAGCAGCGTTGGCACTGTGACGTCACCGACGGTTTCATCCGTCGTGACGCAGCTTGCTCCGACGGTCAACACTCTGGCACCTGTCACTACGCCGGTTGGTGCTCTCGGCGCAGGCGTCGTTGCGCCACTGCTTCCCGCCGTGTCTCCTGTGGCATCGCCGGTCGTCAATCCGCTGCTGGCTCCCGCGGTTACCAGCCTGAGCGCCAGTAACTCTCTGCGGGACGGCACCGGTGTGTCCTCCTCCACGCTGCTCTACGGCACCAACTATCCGATGCTGGTCTCGGCGGACAAGCTGCAGCAGGCCGGCGTCACGGGCCGTGGTGTCACGATCGCGGTGCTCGACTCGGGTCTGTGGCAGGATCCGGCGCAGAACTTCGGGTCGCGCATCCTGGCCACCATGGATGTACTCAACGGGGGCTCAGGCCGCGTGACGGGCGATCCCTACGGACACGGCACGCACGTCACATCGATCGCCGCCGGCGGCGCCCAGAACGTATCGATGGGATACCTGGGGATCGCACCGCAGGCCAAGCTCGTCCTGGTGCGCGCGTTCGATGGCACGGGCGCGGGCCGCTACGTGGATGTCATCGCCGGACTGAACTGGATCGTGGCGAACCAGAAGAAATACAACATCCGGGTGCTCAACCTGTCGTTCGGTGCGACTCCCGAGTCGTACTACTGGGATGATCCGGTCAATCAGGCCGTGATGGCCGCCTGGCGCGCCGGCATCGTGGTGGTCGCCGCGGCGGGCAACGAAGGCCCGGATCCGATGACCATCGATGTTCCGGGCAATCTGCCCTACGTCATCACCGTCGGTGCGCTGACCGACAATTACACGCCGTACGATCCCACCGACGACCGGCTCGCCTCCTTCTCCTCGACCGGGCCGACCTTCGAAGGCTTCGTCAAGCCGGAGATGGTGGCTCCCGGCGGACACATGGTCGCCTCCATGTCCTCGAACAGCTACCTGGCCAACATCGATCCGGGTTCGATGTCCCAGGGGCAGCAGCTGTTCACCATGTCAGGGACGTCGCAGGCCGCTGCCGTCACGACCGGTGTGGTTGCACTGATGCTGCAGTCCGATCCGACTCTCACGCCCGACACGGTGAAATGCCGTCTGTTGAGCTCGGCCCGGCCGGCCATCACCTCGAGCAACACGCTGGCGTACAGCGTGTTCCAGCAGGGCGCCGGCCTGATCAACGCGGTGGACGCCGTCAACAGTTCGGCCACCCACTGCGCCAACCAGGGGCTGGACATCGATGCGGATCTGGCCGGCACGGCGCACTTCGGCGGTCCGGCCAACCAGGACGCCAACGGCAATTACTACATCATGAATCTGGGCGGCTCGGCCTGGGGCGCGCCGCAGCCGGGTGACGGCTACACCTGGTCGAGCGGTTACACCTGGTCCCAGGGTTACACCTGGAGCCAGGGTTATACGTGGAGCCAGGGCTACACCTGGTCGAAAGGGTATACCTGGTCCAAGGGTTACACCTGGTCCAAGGGCTATACGTGGAGCAAGGGCTACACCTGGAGCAAGTCGGTGTCGTGGTGGGCCAACTCTTCCTCGAATGCTCCGGCGAGCACTCCGGCCCCGATCGTTCCCTGGGTACCCAACGAATAGCCGTAATGTGAAGCAGGTCGCGCCCGCTCCGGCGGGCTGGCGGCAGCCCCTGAACCCGGTCAAGGAACTGGTGGGCCCCACTCGGGCATCGTAGACCAGTGAATATCCACGCCATCGCACGAGTCTGGCGCTCAACGCTGGCCCTGACCCTGCTGTGGCTGGGCCTCGAGGGAGCCGCCCGGGCGGTAGATTCCCCGCCGCTGATCCTCGAGCACCTGACGACGGCTGACGGCCTGCCGCAGGGCACGGTCTTCGTCACCTTGCAGGATTCCCAGGGCTTCATCTGGCTCGGCACCGAGGACGGCCTGGTCCGGTATGACGGGCACGAGCTGTTCCGCTACGCGCACTCGCGTGGCGCGCGCAGTGGACTCCCGGGCAACTACATCCAGACACTCGTCGAGGACGCACACGGCGATCTGTGGATTGCCGTGAAGGATGCGGGCGTGGCGCGCTGGAACCGGGCCACCGACAGCTTCACCGTTTACCGCCACGATCCCCAGGATCCCAACTCGATTTCCAGCGATGCCGTGCACGCGCTGCTCGTCGCCAGCGACGGACGCATCTGGATCGGCAGCAGCGACTCAGGTCTCGATGTTCTCGAGCCTGCCTCGGGCCGCGTGACTCATCTGCGGCACGATGCGTCCAATCCGCGCTCCCTGGGAGACGACCGCATCTTCTCGCTCACTCCGGCCCATGGTGGCGCCGTATGGGTGGGAACCGAGGCAGGACTGGATCGCTGGCAGCCCGACAGCGGTGGTTTCGTCCACCTGCGTCACGAACCGGGTAAACCTCAGTCGCTCAGCGGTGATCAGGTCTCGCATCTGCACGAGGACGCGCATGGGGCGATCTGGGTCGGCACGCTCGATGGCGGCCTCAATCGTCTGGATCGCGAGGGGCGGGTCGTCGAGGTCTATCGCCACGATCCGCAGAAACCCGCCTCTCTGGCCAACGATGATGTCCGGGCGGTGCTCGAGGACCACGCCGGCCATCTGTGGATCGGTACCGCGGACGGGCTCGACCTCCTCGATCGTGCTACGGGTCAGTTCACCCACTACCGACGTGATGCCAGCGACGCGGAATCCCTGCGCGACT
>DATKLO010000003.1:0-3781 GCA_035542375.1 Steroidobacteraceae bacterium
GGACGTGTGCTAGCCTGCCGCATTCGATCTCAATCCGAATGCGAGGGCTCGGCCCATGCCACTGTTAGATCGTCTGTGTTGCGCCGCGCTGTTCCTGCTGCTGGCAGGCGGGCCCGTACGTGCGGCCGCGCCACCGGTCAACCCTGACGGGACGCTTCCCAGCCTCGCGCCCCTGCTCGAGCAGATCACCCCGGCGGTGGTGAACATCGCGGTGCTGTCCGCTTCCCCGGAGCAGGACAATCCGCTCATGCAGGATCCGTTCTTTCGGCGCTTCTTCGGGCTGCCCGACCAGCCTCAGCCACGCATGGCTGCGGGTTCCGGTGTCGTGGTCGACGCGGCGGCCGGCTACATCCTCACCAACCATCACGTGATCCAGGGCGCTCGCGAGGTGATGGTGACGCTGAAGGATCGGCGCCAGTTGCAGGCGCGCATCGTCGGCAGCGACGCCGGTACCGACATTGCCCTGTTGCAGATCAAGGCCGACAACCTCAAGGCACTGACGTTTGGCGACTCCGACGGCCTGCGGGTGGGCGACTATGTGCTGGCGATCGGCAATCCGTTCGGGCTGGGCCAGACCGTCACTTCCGGCATCGTCAGCGCGCTCGGCCGCAGCGGGCTGAATGTCGAAGGTTACGAGGATTTCATCCAGACCGACGCCGCGATCAACCCGGGCAACTCGGGCGGCGCGCTCGTCAATCTGCGCGGTGAGCTGATCGGTATCAACAGCGCGATCTTCGGGCCGGGCGGCGGCAGCGTGGGCATCGGGTTCGCGGTTCCGAGCCGGATGGCGCGCGCAGTCATGGCGCAGCTCATCAAGTACGGTGAGATGCGGCGCGGGCGCTTCGGTGCCAGCTCGCAGGACCTGACCCCGGATCTGGCGCAGGCGCTTGGCCTGAGCATGACCGAAGGGGTGGTCATCGTGGAAGTGGCGCCTGGAGGGCCAGCTGAGCGTGCCGGCCTGCGCCGCGGCGACGTGGTGACGCATGTCAACGGCCACGCGGTCAAGAGCTCTGCCGACCTGCGCAACCAGGTCGGGCTGCTCACGCCCGGCGAGGTGGTGGAACTGCGCGTAGTTCGCGATGGTCAGCCGCGCACTGTCCGCGCACGCATCGAGAGCATCACCAGCAGCCGCGCCCGCGGTGCAGAACCCGTGCCGGAGCTTACGGGCGCAGCGGTCGGCGACAGTGAACTGGGCGTGCTCGTGGTCTCCGTCGAGCCGCACAGCCCGGCCTGGGAGCGTGGCCTGCGCGAAGGCGACATCGTTGCCGGGGTGAATCGCCGTCCGGTGCGCAGCGCCAGCGAGCTGGTCGCCACGCTCAGCAAGGCGAGCCGTCCCATCATGATCAACGTCGTGCGCGGCGACCACGCGTTTGCGATCGTGCTGCGTTGAGCGGATTCGCCCTGCGGGATCGGCGCCAAGGCGCACCCTCTTGTAGCGACGCGGCCGGATTGCGTATGCCCCCGAACCCCATGGATGCCGCCCCGCGCAGACGGCATCCGGTAGAAACGGCCGAGCTCTACAGCGTTCTTACGCTGACCAGCCCGTCGGACTCGTGCGGCGGCCCAAGTGGGTTGCGCAACGGCCGGCCGAAGGCTGCAGCGGTGATCTCGAACACGTCTCCGACGTTCGCCTTGATGTTCTTCGTGAAGCTGCCGGTGGCGGCACCGAAGAAGTGCACGTGCACATCGCCGGGTCGGCGGAAGTCCGCGTACTTGAAGTGATGGTGCTCGAGGTTGGCGATGGAATGCGCCATGTTGTCTTCACCGGACAGCCACTCGTCGCTCCACAGCACTTCACTTCCTCGCAGCAGCCGCGCGGTCCCCTTCACGCTCGCAGGCAAAGGGCCCATAAGCAGCTCCGGGCCATAGGCGCACTGCCGCAGCTTCGAGTGCGCGAGGTAGAGGTAGTTCTGACGCTCCATCACGTGGTCGGAATACTCGTTGCCCAGGGCGAAGCCTACGCGCCAGGGTGTGCCGTCATCCGCCACGACATACAGTCCCACGACTTCCACTTCCTCTCCGCCGTCCAGCGCGTAGGCCGGCAACTCGAGAGGCTGCCCCGGGGCGACGACGCAACGGCCGTCGCCCTTGTAGAACCACTCCGGCTGCACGCCTATTTGGCCGGCGCCGGGCTTGCCGCCTTCCAGACCCCACTTGAACATCTTCATCGAGTCGGTGAGCTCGGCCTCCTTCTGCTGAAGCTTCACGTGCATGGAATCGCGCGCTGCCGCGCTGCCCAGGTGGGACAGACCCGTGCCGGTGATCAGCCAGCGCGCCGCGTCGGCGTGATCGAGCGGAGGGAGCAACCGTCCCTCGGCGATGATCTCCTCATAGCTCACCGGCTCCCGCGTCTGCCACTCGCGGGCCAGCTGTGCCAGCGAGCTCTTGCGACGGATGGCTTCCATCGCGATGTCGTATACGCGCTGCGCGCCGCCGACCACGTTCAGGGTCGTGCCGTCCTCAGACACCACACCCACGGTGCGCGCTCCCGCGCGGTCCAGGAACTGAACCAGTCTCATCCCAGCCTCCTCCAGTTGGTTTGATTTTGCCCGCAATGGTACCAAGGTGCGCCGCGGACGAGGCGGCTATACTGCGGTCGAACCGGCGAGGAGGACGAGGATGAAGACCACGACGAACGGCATTCAGCTCAACTACACGATCGACGGCGCGGGCCCCTGGCTGGTGATGAGCCATTCGCTGGCCTGCAACCTGGAGATGTGGGATCCGCAGATGGATGCCCTCAAGCGCGCTTATCAGGTGTTGCGCTTCGACACGCGTGGCCATGGGGGCAGCGACGCCCCTGCGGGCGCCTACAGCCTGGAGCAGCTCGCCGACGACCTGCATGGCCTGCTGCAGGCGCTCAAGGTGGAGCGTCCCCATTTTGTCGGGCTGTCGATGGGCGGCATGATCGGCATGACCTACGCGTTGAAGTACCCCGGCCGCTTGCGCAGCCTGGTGCTGTGCGATACGTCCAGCCGCCTGGGGCCCGAAGTGCAGCCGATCTGGGACGATCGCATCAAGACCGCCAGCGAGAAGGGCATGGAACCGCTGGTCGAGCCGACGCTCAAGCGCTGGTTCACCGAGGCGATGGTGAGCCGCCGCCCGCCTGTGCTGGACAAGGTGGCGGCGATGATCCGTGCGACTCCGCCGGCCGGCTACGCTGGATGTTGTCACGCGATCCCCAAGATCAACGTGACCGCGCGGCTGCAAGAGATCACCTGCCCGATCCAGGTCATCGTCGGAGAGCAGGACGCCGGCACGCCGGTGGCGATGTCGCGGGAGATTCAGGCGGCGGCTCCGGGATCGGAGCTGGCCGTCATCCCCAATGCATCGCACCTGTCCAATCTGGAGCAGCCGGAGGCGTTCAACCGCGCTTTGCTGGATTTTCTCGCGCGGGCTGGATAGCGCGCAGCGGCCTCAGTGCTGAGTGATGCGGGCGACCGCCAGGATCAGGCACAGGACCACGATAGAGGTCAGCCCGCCGCGCAACCGCAGATACCACCGCGGCAGCGTGAAGCGCTGAGCGAACTGACGGTCGGCAGCGTAGTGAACGGCGAAGGTCGCGCCGAGCAGCAGCAGGCCGCCCTTCGCGGGCAGCAGCAGAGCCACCCAGCCAGCCAGCGCCGGCACCACGCTCCAGGCCATGAATACCCCGCGATCGGCTTCCGACATCCGCTCGTGCACCATAGCCACGCCCCAGTGGATCGCGCCGACAAAGCTCAACACGACCGCGGCATACGCGGTGAGCCAGACCAGCAGGACGGGTGTAATGCCATCTGGC
>DATKLO010000004.1:0-30858 GCA_035542375.1 Steroidobacteraceae bacterium
AGGCTGTCCACGGGCGCATCGGGCATGCGTGCCCTCACCAGATCCACGTTGTAGGCGAATCCGTTGACGTGCCGCAGGTACGGCACGGCGTGGCGGTTGCCCGGATCGGCCCTGGACTCCAGCTCCAGGATGTGCGGATCCAGGTAGTGCCAGTTCGGCAGCTTGCCGCGATCGAGCTCCTGGTAGATGCCGGCCTTGATCTGGCGACTGAAATAATCGGTGGAGGTGCTGACGACGTCGTAACCCGAGTCGCCCGCCATCATCTTGGCCTCGAGCGTTTCATCGGAATCGTACGTGTCGTAGACGACCCGTATCCCCGTCTCACGCTCGAACTGCTGCAGCGTGTCCTTGCCGATGTAGTCCGCCCAGTTGTAGATGTGCACCACCTGCTCGTCCGCATGCTTGTCCGAGCTGCACGCGCACAGCGTAGCGGCCGCAAGCATGGCGGCGATGGCGATGGGACGCGGACCGACCTTCGGACGCGACTTCATGCGTTCAACGGGCGGCTCGCCGCAGGGGTCCGGCTTATTATCACTGCCATAATAATATAGGGACACGTGGCCCCGGCTCAAATTCCGGCCGGCCGTACGGCGCCGCCAATCGGTTCGGGCGCCGCCGGCCGGTTCAGCGCTGCGCGCTCTGCCAGTTCGGCGCCTGGTAGAACGGGGCATCCGAGGGTGCCAGAGGATTGCGGCCCAGGATGTGGTCCGCGGCCTTCTCCGCCAGCATGATGGTCGGCGCGTTCAGATTGCCTGTGGTGATCGACGGCATGATGGACGAGTCCACCACGCGCAAGGCCTCGACACCCCGTACGCGAGTCTCGGGATCGACCACCGCCAGCGGATCGTTCACATCGCCCATCCTGCAGCTGCACGAGGGATGGTAAGCGCTCTCGACCTTCTCGCGCACGAATTCATCGATCTGCTCGTCGCTCTGCACGGCATCCCCGGGCTGGATCTCCCGCCCGCGAAAGCGGTCGAAGGCCGGTTGAGCGAACACTTCACGCGTCAGTCGCATACAGGCGCGCATCTCGACCCAGTCATCCGGGTGTGAGAGATAGTTGAACAGGATGCGTGGCTTCTCGAAGGGATCCGGCGAGGCGAGTCGGACCCAGCCGCGGCTCTTGGAGCGCATGGGCCCCACGTGTGCCTGAAACCCATGCTCGCGCGCGAGGGATGTGCCGTCGTAGCTCACGGCCATCGGCAGGAAGTGATACTGGATGTCCGGGTAGCGCACTCCGGGCCGGCTGCGGATGAATCCGCCTGCCTCGAAGTGATTGGTGGCGCCGAGTCCATCGTGAGCGAGCAGCCAGCGCGCGCCGATCAGCGCCTTGCCGAGCGGATTCATGTGTTTGAACAGCGTGATGGGTTCGCGGCTGGCCACCTGGAAGTAGAACTCGAGGTGGTCCTGCAGGTTCTCGCCTACCCCGGGCAACTCGTGCACCACAGGTATGCCCAGCTGCGACAGTTCGGCACGCGGACCAATGCCCGAGAGTTTCAGAAGCTGCGGTGTGTTGATCGGGCCACCGCTCACGATGACTTCACGGCGCGCGCGGATCGTGTGATCCGTTCCGCCCCTGCGGTAGCTGACCCCCACCGCCCGGCGCCCCTCGAACAGGATGCGTGTCACGAAACAGTGGGTCCGTACATCCAGATTGTTCCGGCGCATGGCAGGACGCAGATACGCCCGGGCGGCACTGCAACGCCGGCCGTTGGCCACGGTCATGTCCATCGGGCCAAAGCCTTCCTGCTGGAAGCCATTCATGTCGGCGGTCAGCGGGTAACCCGCCTGGCGGCCAGCCTCGATCCACGCCGGATTCAGTGGATTCTCCATCGTACCGGTCGTGGTCCACAATTTGCCGCTGTCACCGCGATAGACATCGCCGCCGCCCGCACGTCTCTCAGCGCGCCGGAAGTACGGCAAGACATCCCGGTAGGCCCAGCCGCGCGCGCCCAGCTCCTGCCAACCATCGAAATCCAGCGCGTTGCCACGAACATAGACCAGGCCATTGATGGAGGACGATCCACCCAGCACCTTGCCGCGCGGAGTGTGCAACCTGCGCCCGTTGAGCATTGGCTCCGGTTCCGTGTGATAGAACCAGTTATAGCGCGGCATGTTCATCGGGATGGACAGCGCCGCGGGCATCTGGATGAATACCGAACGGTCGGAACCGCCGTTCTCCAGAACCAGCACCGAATGGCGCCCGTCCTCCGTCAGGCGGTCCGCCAGCACACAGCCCGCCGAGCCCGCCCCGACGATCACATAATCGAAGATATCAGCGCTCAAGATTCGTCTCAGTAAGGCGACTCCACATCGCCCAGGGCGACATAGACGCTCTTCAGTTGCGTGTAGTGCTCGAGCGCCGCGCGACTGTTCTCGCGACCCAGACCCGAGAGCTTCATCCCTCCGAACGGCAGCTCGATCGGTGTGATGTTGTAGTGATTGATCCAGCACGTTCCCGCCTGCAGCCGCGCGATCGTGCGATGGGCCCGCTTCAGGTCGTTGGTGAATACACCAGCGGCGAGCCCGTATTCCGTGGCGTTGGCACGCTGTATGACCTCTTCCTCGTCGTCGAAGGTCAGCACGGTCATCACCGGTCCGAAGATTTCCTCGCGCACGATCACCATATCGTCGTGACACTCGTCGAATACGGTTGGCGCAACGAAATAACCGTTGGCGAGGTCGCCCGACGTCACACGCTGGCCGCCGATCACGACGTGCGCTCCTTCCCTGCGCCCCTGCGTGATGTAACCGAGCACCTTCTGCATGTGGGCTTCCGAGATCAGGGCCCCCACCTGCGTCTTCGGATCGAGCGGATCGCCGATGCGCATCGCGGCCACCCGCGCCTTCACGCGCGCGACGAACGCGGATTTGATGCTCCGATGCACGAATACGCGCGTGCCGTTCGAGCACACCTCACCGGCCGAATAGAAATTGCCCAACAGGGCGCCGGAGACGGCATTCTCGATCGTCGCATCGTCGAACACGATCAGCGGCGACTTGCCACCCAGTTCCAGTGTGAGCTGCTTCAGCGTGGGAGCGGCATCGGCCATGACGGCCTTGCCCGTGCTGACCGCGCCCGTCACCGACACTTTGCGGATGCCGGGATGCCGTGTCAGCAGGCGCCCCGTCTCGGCGAATCCCTGCACGACCTGGAAGAGCCCCTCCGGCAGACCTGCTTCTGCCAGGACTTCCTGGAGCTTCACGGCCGTCAGCGGTGTCAGGTTGGCCGGCTTGAAGAGGATCGCATTGCCACAGGCGAGCGCGGGTGCGCTCTTCCAGCAGGCGATCTGCAGCGGATAATTCCAGGCGCCGATGCCCGCGACCACTCCCAGCGGCTCGCGCCGCGTGTAGCCGAAGGCCTGCGGGCCCAGGTCCGTGTGTTCACCGGTCACCGTGGCGGCCAGTCCGGCGAAGTACTCGAAGCACTCCGCGCCGGAGGCGACATCCACTACACTGGTTTCCTGGATCGGCTTGCCGGTGTCCAGTGTCTCCAGTCGGGCCAGTTCGGCGTTGCGCGCGCGCAGGAGATCAGCGGCGCGGCGCAGGATGCGGCCTCGTTCCGCACCGGTCAGCGCTCCCCATTTGGCCTGCGCACGCTGAGCCGCCTCGACGGCCGCGTCCACCTGGGCGGGTCCGTCGACGCGGATGGTGGCCAGAACCTCGCCGGTAGCGGGATTGATGCTCGTGATGCAATCCCCGCGTGAGCTGGCGGAGCCCTGGGACGCACCGCCCGATGCAGAGCTGGCTCCGGCCAGAGCGCTCTCCTTCAGGCGCGCGTCGACGAACGCGGTCAACAATGCGCGCGCGCTCTCACTGTCGGCTTCGGTCCAGTCTGACAACGCAGCCCGCAGCCAGACTCCATCGATCATCGCCGCGATCGTTCCAGCCAGGTTGCGTGCCGGCTCCGGCGGCATGATCTGCATGAGCGCGTGCCGCAGATTGGACAGAGTGCGACGCTGATACACGTTCTGCACTTGCTTCAGAGCCGCCACGTGCGGCACTTGTCCCCAGAAGGCCAGCCACGCGCTGCCCGTTCGACGTGAGAACTCTTCCGGCCCGAGGTTGGTGTCGATGATCGCCTGGATGCGCCCGCGCGGGGTGTGCGCCTGGCGCACCCGGCTGCGGATGCCTTCGGCCAGCCGGCGTCCGAGAGTGCGGAAGGCCGCCTCGAGCAGACCGTCCTTGTCGCCGAAGTAATGCGCCACGAGACCTGCGGAAACTTCGGCGCGACTGGCAATCTGTGCGAGAGTACTGCCGACGTAGCCGACTTCCGCCAGACTGTCGATGGTGACCTCGATCAGCTGTGACTTGCGGCCTTCCTCGAGCTCGTCCCGGGCTGGCGGGGCGGCAGGATCGCGCAGGCGGCGCGCTGGCGGTGGTGTTGATTGTCTGTTCAATGCCCTGCTCCGCGAGGCCGCCGGCCAGGCCTGATCGGGGTGCTGCGCGAGCGCGCCCGCTGGGGCGGTACGTCCCGATGCTTCAATCAGTTGCCCCTGTGGTGGGACGCTTGACAGGCAGTCCGTTAAACGGCTATTCAAGGTTTCTGATCCGATCATGTAGTCGCAGCCGCAAGCCGGTCAAGTCCGGCGAGGCTGCTGTTCCGCGTCGGAGCGTGCATGTGCCATTGCGCAGTGCCCCAGTGAGGGCCGGGCTGACTCCCGTGCGCGCGCCGCGGCGCGCGCCTGGACCGGTGCGCGCGCGCGCAGCCCTGTGCGCTGTGATGCTCGGACTCTCCCTGAGTTTCGGTTCCGCTGCTGCTCGGGCACAGGATGTACCCGCCGGTGTCGAAGCGGCTTCCTGCCGCCAGGTGCGCCTGTCGGACATCGGCTGGACCGATGTCACCACCACGACGGCGATCTTCAGCACGCTGCTGCGCGATCTGGGTTACCAGCCCGAAGTCACGGTGCTCTCCGTGCCGGTGACCTATGCATCGATGAAGAACAAGGACATCGATGTCTTCCTGGGCAACTGGATGCCGTCGATGGAGGCAGACCGCAAGCCTTTCGTCGCGGACGGTTCGGTCGAGGTGATCCGCGCCAACCTCACCGGCGCAAAGTACACGCTCGCCGTGCCGGCCTACACGCAGGCTGCCGGCCTGCGCGACTTCGCGGACATCCAGAAATTCGCGCCGCAGCTGAAGTATGCCCTCTACGGCATCGAGCCGGGGAACGACGGCAACCGCCTGGTGCTGGGCATGATCCGCCAGAACCAGTTCGGCCTGGGCAGCTTCAAGCTCATCGAGTCGAGCGAACAGGGCATGCTCGCCGAGGTGGAGCGCGCGATACACGATCATGAGCCGATCGTGTTCCTCGGCTGGGATCCGCATCCGATGAACATGCGGTTCGACATCCGCTATCTCACCGGCGGCGATGCGGTGTTCGGTCCGAATTTCGGCGGCGCGGCCGTCTACACCAACACCCGCGCGGGCTATTCCGCGGCCTGCCCCAACATCGGACGGCTGCTGCGCAACCTGAAGTTCACGCCCCGCGGCGAGAGCGAAGTCATGGACGCGATCCTCAACCAGCACCGCCAGCCGGAAGTGGCCGCGCGTGAGTGGATGAAGGCGAATCCCGCCGTGGTGGGCGCGTGGCTCGATGGTGTTTACACATTCGACGGCCGGCCGGCGCTCGCGGCGCTGCGCGGCAGCGGTGCCGTGGTGGCCACACCCGGCTTCGAGCACTGGATGAGCGACCACAAGATTCCAATAGGTGATGCGGTTGCCATCGCGATCGAGTACGTGAAGACACATGGCCGCACACTGTTCGATGGCGTGTCGGCCATCATTCGGGGCAGCGTGAATGGACTCACCGCCGCGTTGCGCGCCATCCCCTCACCCATCCTCATCGTCCTGCTGTGCGCGCTCGCGTGGTTCCTGCGCCGCTCGATCCCGCTTACGATCTTCGTCGCGCTCGCCCTGTTCTTCATCATCAACCAGGGGTATTGGCAGGCGACCCTGGAGACCCTGTCGCTGGTCATCGTGGCGGCGGTCGGCTCGGCCCTGATCGGCATTCCGGTGGGAATCGCCGCCGCCCACCGGCCCAGGCTGTTCGCCTCGCTGCGCCCCGTGCTGGATCTGATGCAGACCCTGCCGACTTTCGTGTATCTCATTCCCACGCTGGTGCTGTTTGGCCTTGGGGTGGTACCGGGCCTGATCTCCACCATCATCTTCGCGCTGCCGGCGCCCATCCGCCTGACTCACCTCGGAATCAGCTCGGTTCCGCGTGCACTGCTGGAGGCTGGCGAAGCGTTCGGCGCCACGCGCCTGCAGATGCTGTGGAAAGTCGAATTGCCGAGCGCCGCTCCAACCATCATCGCCGGCATTACCCAATGCATCATGCTGAGCCTGTCCATGGTCGTCATCGCCGCGCTCGTCGGCGCGGGCGGACTGGGGGTGCCGGTGGTGCGCGCGCTCAATACAGTACAGGTCGGTATGGGCTTCGAAGCCGGCTTCGTTAATGTGCTGCTCGCGATCATCCTCGACCGCATCAGCCGGCCGGCTGACTCATCCCATCCGGGTGCCCAATAACAAGATGAACACCGTCGTCGAATTCCGCAACGTGGACATCCTGTTCTGCGCGCAACCGGGCCGGCGCGGCGCCGCACTCACACAGCAGGCGCTCGCAGCCCTGGATGCGGGCCGTTCCCGCGCCGACATTGCGCAGGAAACCGGTGTGGTCGTCGGCGTCGCGAGCGCGAATCTCACCGTGCAGCGCGGCGAGATCTCGGTGCTGATGGGTCTGTCGGGCTCGGGCAAATCAACGCTGCTGCGGGCCGCGAACGGCCTGAATCCGGTGACGCGCGGTCAGGTTCTGGTCAAGGACGGCGATGCGGTCGTTGACATTGCGAAGTGCGACGCGGAGACGCTGCGACGGGTCCGCCGGCTGCGCATCGCAATGGTGTTCCAGCAGTTTGGCCTGCTCCCCTGGCGCAGCGTGCGCGACAATGTCGGATTCGGTCTGGAGCTGCGCGGCGAGCCGCCCGCCACGCGCAAGCGCATCATCGAGGAACAACTCGCGCTCGTCGGATTGTCCCAGTGGGCCGACCGGCACGTCGGCGAACTCTCGGGCGGAATGCAGCAGCGCGTGGGTCTGGCGCGCGCTTTTGCCACCAACGCCGATGTGCTGCTCATGGACGAACCGTTCTCGGCGCTCGACCCGCTGATCCGCCGCAAGCTGCAGGACGAGTTGCTGGCGCTGCAGGAGCGCGTCAAGAAGACGATCCTGTTCGTCAGCCACGATCTCGATGAGGCGCTCAAGCTGGGCGACCACATCACCATCCTGGAAGGCGGCCGCATCGTGCAGACCGGGACGGCCGAAGACATCGTGGTGCGCCCGGCCAATGACTACGTGGCGGAATTCGTGACCCACATGAACCCGCTGACCGTGCTCACCGGCGCAATGGTGATGCGCAGCTGTACGCAGATGACTCGCACGGACCGCACCATCTGGATCGACTCCCAGCGACGCTACGAAGTGCAGGTGGACGAGCGCGACGAACCCACCTCACTCAAGGTGGACGGTCGCGAGCAAGCGCTCGGATCGGTCACCGAGTCGGATCACTGGCCGAGCGGGCGCGGCGGATGGGCGGTGGCTCCGGCCTCCCTGTCGCTGAGTGCCCTGATCCGGCTGCGCCATGCCACCGGGCACCCGGTCATCCTGGTCCATGAGGGACGCTTTGCCGGGGTATGCGATGAGCCGGAGATCATCCGCGCGCTCGCCGGCGGCCCGAGCGAGCCTATGTAGAAAAACGCCACCTGATGTCGCTTTGATTCAAATGGCGCGGCGGGCCAATGCTCGTTCCCAAGGCGTCGACCCGGCATGATGCCGGCGCCCGGCCACCCCACAGGTCAACCGCCCCCATGCAACGCTTTTCCGCCCTGTCGCTCCTGAAGCGCGGCCTGTCAGGCCAGCGTGGCTGGAGTGCCCAGTGGCGTCAGGCGGCGCCGCGGTCGGGTTACGACGCAGTGATCGTCGGGGGCGGTGGTCACGGGTTGGGTGCAGCCTACTACCTTGCCAAAGAGCACGGCATCGAGCGCGTCGCGGTGCTGGAGAAAGGCTGGATTGGCGGCGGAAACACCGGCCGCAACACCACCATCATCCGGTCCAACTACCTGTTCGACGAGAGCGCTGCGCTCTACGACCATGCGCTCAAGATGTGGGAGAACCTCTCCCAGGAACTCAACTACAACGTCATGTTCTCGCCGCGCGGCGTGATGATGCTCGCGCACACCGTGCATGACGTCCAGGTGTCCAAGCGGCACGTGCACGCCAACCGCGCCAATGGCGTGGACAACGAGTGGCTGAGCCCGCAGGAAGCGCAGGAATTCTGCCCCCCGCTGAACATTTCCGACATCCGCTACCCGGTGATGGGAGCTGCCCTGCAACGGCGCGGCGGCACTGCTCGCCACGACGCGGTCGCCTGGGGCTACGCCCGGGCGGCCGACTCCCTCGGGGTGGACATCATAGAGAACTGCGAGGTCGTGGGGATCCGCCGTGACTCGAACGGTGCCGTCGCAGCGCTTGAGACCACCCGCGGCGTCATCGAGGCCCGCAAGGTCGGCGTCTCCGCCGCCGGCAGCACCAGTGTCGTGATGAAACTGGCTGACGTGCGACTGCCCCTGGAGAGCTATCCGCTGCAGGCGCTGGTGTCCGAACCGGTCAAGCCCATCTTTCCGTGCGTGGTGATGTCCAACACCGTGCACGCCTACATCAGCCAGTCCGACAAGGGAGAGATGGTGATCGGCGCCGGCACGGATGCCTACAACTCGTACACACAGCGTGGCGGGCTGCACATCAGCGCGCACGCGCTCGAGGCCATCTGCGAGCTGTTCCCCGCATTCCGCCGGCTGCGCATGCTGCGCAACTGGGGCGGCATCGTCGATGTGACGCCGGATCGCTCGCCCATCATTGCGAAGACTCCGGTGCCGGGTCTGTACGTGAACTGCGGCTGGGGCACGGGCGGTTTCAAGGCGACGCCGGGCTCGGCCCATCTGTTCGCCCACACGATCGCCAACGATGCGCCGCACCCCATCAACGCGCCCTTCACCATCGAGCGCTTCGCCGAGGGTAACCTGATCGACGAGGCCGCCGCGGCCGCCGTCGCTCACTGAAGAACATCCATGCTGCTCATCGTGTGTCCGTATTGTGGCGAGCGCCCGGAGCTCGAATTCGCCCACGGCGGCCAGGCGCACATCGCGCGGCCCAGCAAGCCCGCCAGCACCGATGCGCAGGAGTGGGTCAACTTCCTGTACATGCGCGACAACAGCAAGGGCCGCTATGCGGAACGCTGGCGCCATGTGAATGGCTGCGGCAAGTTCTTCAACGCCGTGCGTGACACGACCACCGACCAGTTCATCGCCACCTACAAGGTCGGAGAGCGTCCGTGAGCGTTCCAGGCGGCAACATGCGCACGCCCGCCGGCGGCCGCATCGATCGCAGCCGCCCGCTGAACTTCACCTTCGACGGGCGCAGCTACAGCGGCTTCCAGGGCGATACGCTGGCTTCGGCGCTGCTCGCCAACGGCGTGCATCTGGTGGGCCGCTCGTTCAAGTATCACCGCCCGCGCGGCATCCTGACGGCCGGCGCGGAGGAGCCCAATGCCCTGGTGGGCGTGCGGCGCGATGCGAACCGATACACCCCCAATCTGCGTGCCACGCAGCTGGAGCTGTATGAGGGACTGCGCGCCGAGAGCCAGAATCGCTGGCCGAGCCTGTCCTTCGATACCGGCGCCCTGAACGATGCGCTCGCACCGTTCATTCCAGCCGGTTTCTACTACAAGACCTTCATGTGGCCGCGCAGCGGCTGGGAAAAGCTCTACGAGCCGCGAATCCGCGCGGCTGCGGGCCTGGGACGTGCGCCGGAGCGCGCCGATCCCGATCGCTACACCAACCGCTTCGCCCATTGCGATGTGCTGGTGGCCGGTGCGGGTCCGGCAGGCCTGACGGCGGCCTTGACTGCGAGCCGCAGCGGCGCGCGCGTCATCCTCTGCGACGAACAGTCGGAACTGGGCGGCTCACTCCTGTCGGATCCGGCAACCGGTACGACCATCGATGGCAAGTCGTCCCTGGACTGGTTACGCAGCGCGGTGGCTGAACTGACTGCGCATCCGTCAGTTACCGTGCTCACGCGCACCACCGCGTTCGGTTACTTCCCACACAACCTCATCGCCCTGAACGAGCGGCTGACGGATCATCTGGCCAGTCTGCCGCCCCATCTGCCGCGTGAGCGCACCTGGCAAGTGCGCGCCCGCGAGGTGATCCTGGCCACCGGTGCCATCGAGCGCCCGCTGGTGTTTCCGGGCAATGATCGCCCGGGTGTCATGCTGGCGAATGCGGCACGCACCTACGTGAACCGTTATGGCGTGCGCCCGGGTTCGCGCGCGGTGGTGGTCGCGGCGAGCGATGAGGCCTATCGGGCCGCGATTGACCTGAACGCCGCGGGCATCGAGATCGCCGCGATCGTGGACGTCCGCGAGCATCCCGAGGGCGAGCTGCCGGCGGCCGCACAGCGCGCCGGAATCGAGATCCAGGCAGGCACGACCGTGGTCGGCACGAGTGGCCGGCTCAGGGTGAAGTCGGTGCAGGTTGCCCGTGTCGGCTCGCATGGCGAGGTCAGTGGCGGATCGCAATCCATCGCCTGCGATCTCCTGCTCATGTCGGGTGGACTGACGCCCAGCGTGCATCTGTTCTCCCAGTCGCGCGGCAAGTTGCAGTGGGATGAGGATCTGCAGGCCTTCGTGCCGGGTGAACCCGCCGAGCGTACGCATGCCGTGGGTGCCTGTCGCGGCGTGCTCGACCTTGCGGCCGTACTCGGAGCGGGACACTCCGTCGCGACGCTCAACGCAGGCAGAAGGGGTTATGTGGGCGCGCTGCCGGCCCAGCCCGGCGCCACCAAGGCGTTCGTGGACTGGCAGCACGATGTGACCAGCCGTGACCTGCAACTCGCCACACGCGAGGGATTCCGCTCGATCGAGCACATCAAGCGCTACACCACCACCGGCATGGCCACCGATCAGGGCAAGACCTCCAACCTGAACGCGCTGGCGGTGGTCTCGCGCGAGATGGACAAGCCCATCCCACAGGTCGGGCTGACGACGTTCCGCATGCCGTACACGCCGGTATCCTTCGGCAGCTTCGCGGGACTGCAGCGCGGCGACCTGTTCGATCCGCAGAGAACCACCCCGACGCACAGCTGGGCTGCAAGCCGCGGTGCCGTTTTCGAGGATGTCGGCCTGTGGAAGCGTGCGCGTTACTTTCCGCGCGGCGCGGAAGACATGCACGCGGCCGTGGCGCGCGAATGCGTGGCAGTGCGCAACTCCTGCGGCATCTTCGATGCCTCGACGCTCGGCAAGATCGAGGTCGTGGGCAAGGATGCCGCGACGTTCATGAACCGCATGTACGTCAATTCCTGGTCGAATCTCGGCGTGGGCAAGTCCAGGTACGGTGTGCTTCTGCGTGACGATGGATTCGTCTACGACGACGGCGTCGTCGCGAGACTCGCGGAGGACCGTTTCCACGTCACGACGACCACCGGCGGCGCCGCTCGCGTTCTCGCCTTGATGGAGGATTACGTCCAGACCGAATGGACCGAGCTGGATGTCTGGCTCACTTCCACCACCGAACAATGGGCGGTGATCGCCGTGCAGGGCCCGAATGCCCGCAAAGTGATCGAGCCGCTCGTTGAGGGTATCGACCTGTCGGCGGCAGCGTTGCCGCACATGAGCGTCGGCCGCGGCCGAATCTGCGGCATCCCGATGATGCTGTTCCGCGTCAGTTTCACCGGTGAGCTCGGCTTCGAGATCAACGTGCCGTCGGACTACGGCCTTGCCGTCTGGGAGGCGGTCCATCAGGCCGGCCAGTCCTACGGGATCACCGAGTACGGCACCGAGGCGATGCACGTGTTACGCGCGGAAAAGGGCTATATCATCGTCGGCCAGGACACCGACGGCACCGCCACTCCGGATGATGCCGGACTGGCGTGGGCCGTCGGCAAGACCAAGGAGGATTTCGTCGGCAAGCGCTCCCTGATGCGTCCCGCCATGTCCTCGCCCGACCGCAAGCAGCTGGTAGGCCTCGCCACCCGCGATCCCGGCGTCGTACTCGAGGAAGGCGCGCAGATTACCGGCACCGCCGGTCAGCAACCGCCGTTCAGACCGCTCGGACACGTGACTTCCGCCTACCACAGTGCCGTGCTCAAGCGCTCGATCGCCCTGGCCATGGTGAGCGGGGGTCGTGCGCGTCTGGGCAAGGAGCTGTACGTTTCCATGCCCGGCGGCGATATTCCGGTGACCGTGACCTCAGCTGTGTTCTACGATCCTGAGGGAGCCCGCCTGCATGATTGATCTCTCCCAGGCGCGCAGGGCGCCGGCCCTCGTTCCCAGTGCAGTCGTGCGACTGTTGCCGCCCGTTGCGCGACTGGTGCTGCGCGGCGGACCCCGAGTCATGAAGGTGGCCGGAGAAGCTCTGGGCCTGGCGATCGCAACCACCGCGTGCAGCAGCGTCCGTCACGGCGAACGGGCGGCGCTGTGGATGGGTCCGGATGAGCAGCTGCTGCTGGGTCCGGCTACCGACAGCGACGGTCTGGCTCGGTTGCTGGAGGGAGCACTGGCGGGCATACCGCACTCTGTCGTGGACGTGAGCCACCGGCAGATCGCAATTGAAATCGCAGGACCGCCCGCACAGACCGTGCTTGCCGTCGGTTGCCCGCTCGACCTGCACCCTTCCGTGTTTCCTCCGGGCATGTGCACTCGCACGGTGCTGGGCAAGGCCAGCATCGTTCTGTGGCGTACCGGGGTGGAAGCCTTTCACGTCGAAGTATGGCGCTCGTTCGCCGACTACACCTCGCGATTCCTCGCCGAGGCTGCGCGCGAACTCGCCTGCTGAACCTGGAGTACCTGTTGTGAAGACGCATGTTCGCGTGTTGGTCATCGGCGGCGGCGTGGTCGGTGTGAGCACGCTGTATCACCTGACGAAGAAAGGCTGGAAGGACGTCGCGCTGATCGAGCGGACGGAACTGACGGCGGGCTCGACGTGGCATGCGGCGGGTCTGCTGCCACTGTTCAACATGAGCTACACGGTCGGTCAGCTCCATAAGTACTCGGTCGACCTGTACAAGCGGTTGCCGGCGGAGACCGGTCAGGACGTGAGCTTCCACGTTACCGGCAACCTGCGCCTGGCTACCTGCCGCGAGCGCATGGACGAGTACCAGAAATACTGCGGCACGGCCAACACCATCGGCGTGCCCTTCGAGATCATCACGCCCGCGCGCGTCAAGGAGCTGTGGCCGCTGGTCGAGCTGGGCGGACGCGCGGATACCCCGGCGATCATCGGTGCCCTGTACCACCCGGACGATGGCCACATCGCGCCCGCCGACCTGACGATGGCCTTGCGCAAGGGCGCGCGCAACGCGGGGGCCGAGATCTACGAGCACACCGAAGCGCGCGGCATCGAGCGCACGCCTTCCGGCGAGTGGAAAGTGCAGACCTCCAAAGGCGACATCATCGCCGAGCACATCGTCTGCGCCACGGGCAACTACGCGCGCCAGACCGGCCGGCTGCTCGGACTCAACATCCCGGCGATCCCGGTCGAACACCAGTACATCGTGTACGACGAGTCACCGGAGCTGAAGGCCTACCGCACCGCTGGCGGCCGCGAGCTGGCAGTGCTGCGCGAATCGGACCAGTCCTACTATCTGCGCGAGGAGCGCATGGGCTGGATCCTGGGACCCTACGAGAAGGGCGCGCCGGCCCGCTTTGCCGATGGCGTGCCGGACTGGTTCGGACGCAGCCTGTTCCCCGGCGACCTGGACCGCCTGGTTCCGCACGTGGAGGCGGCAATGCGCCGCGTGCCTTCGCTGGAGACCTGCGGCATCAAGGACATCGTCAACGGACCGATTTCCTACACGCCCGACGGCAGCCCGATGATCGGGCCGGCCTGGGACCTGCCCAACGTGTGGATCAACGAAGGACACAGTTTCGGCATCACCGCCGCCGGCGGTTCGGGCTGGCAGCTGGCCGAGTGGATCGTGGAGGGCGAGCCCGGCATCGACATGCTGGCCACCGATCCGCGCCGCTTCGGCGGCTACACCAGCAAGCGCTACGTCGTGAAGAAGAACGAGGAGACCTACCGCAACGTCTTCACGATCCACTTCCCCGACGAGGAGCGCCCCGATGCGCGGCCCGCGAAGACCAGCGCGGTGTACGACAGGATCGACCGGATGGGCGCGGTGTGGGGTCAGCGCTATGGCTGGGAGCGGGCCAACTGGTTCGCTCCGCCCGGCGTGGAGCGCAAGGACACCTGGAGCTTCCGCCGCACCAACTACTTCCAGCACGTCGGCAACGAGTGCCGCCTGATGCGCGAGCGGGTCGGTGTCATCGACCTGAGCCCGTTCACCAAGCACGAGGTGAGCGGACCCGGTGCGGAACGCTGGCTGGACAGCCTCGTGGCCAACAAAGTGCCCACGAAGATCGGACGCATCGCGCTGTGTCACGCGCTCACGCGGCGTACCGGCGGTATCCGCTCGGAGTTCACCATCACCAAGGTGGAGGACCAGAAGTTCTATGTCGTCAGTGCCGGCGCAGCCGAGCGCTACGACAGCGACTACCTGCGCAAGACGCTGCCGACCGACGGTTCCGTGGATTTGCGCAATATCACCACCTCCCGCGGTTGCTTCGTCATCGCAGGTCCCCGCTCGCGTGACCTGCTCGCGAAACTGACCGACACGCCGCTGGACAATGCCTCCTTCCCCTGGCTCACCGGCCAGACCATCGAGGCGGGACTGGCGGTGGATGTGCATGCGCTGCGCGTGAACTTCGTCGGCGCCCTGGGCTGGGAGCTGCACTTCCCGATCGAGTACGCGCATGGCCTGTTCGATGCGGTGTTCGATGCGGGGCGCGAGTACGGCATCGGCATGGTCGGCATGCGCGCCATGGAATCCCTGCGCATGGAGAAGTCCTACCGGATGTGGGGCAGTGACATGACGCCCGACTACACGCCCTTCGAGACCAGCCTCGATCGCTTCGTGCGCATGAACAAGGGCGAGTTCATCGGCAAGGACAAGCTGCAGAAGCAGCTCGCGGCCGGCGTCCCGAATCGCTTCGTGACCGTGGAAGTGCACGACGTGACGGATGCGGACCCGCTGGGCAACGAACCGCTGTTCGGGAAGTCCGGGCACATCGTCGGCCGTCTCACCTCCGGCTACTATGGCCACTGCGTGCGCAAGAGCCTCGGGATCGGCTATGTGAAGGCGGATCTGGCCGCGGTGGGTACGCAGCTCGAGGTCGAGATCCTCGGGGAGCGCAAGCGCGCCACCATCATTCCGGAGTCGCCCTACGACCCGGACAACAAGGATCTGCGCGCCTAGCGCAGCCGCGCCGGCATGGCGTTAGGATGGGCGCCATGTCCACTGCCGAAGAGCCCCTGCAGAGCGATCTGAGGCGTCCGCCCGCGCCAGAGCGTCGCAATCACGTGGCGAATGCCCTGCGCGGCGTGCTGCCGGCCGCCTGCGTCCTGTCACGTGAGGAAGAGCTGCGCCCCTACGAGTGCGACGGGCTGACCGCATTCAGGCAGTTGCCGCTGCTCGTGGTCCTGCCACACACCGAGGAGCAGGTCCGCGACGTACTGAAGGTCTGTCGCAGCCTGGAGGTTCCCGTAGTGGCGCGCGGGGCTGGAACCGGTCTGTCCGGTGGCGCCATGCCCCACGCCGCGGGTGTCGTGCTGTCACTGGCCCGACTGAACCGCATCGTGGAGATCGATCCGGCCGCCAGACTTGCCCGGGTGCAACCCGGCGTGCGCAACCTGGCGGTCTCCGAGGCGGCCGCACCGTTTGGCCTGTATTACGCCCCGGACCCCTCCTCGCAGATTGCCTGCTCGATCGGCGGCAATGTGGCCGAAAACTCCGGTGGCGTGCATTGCCTCAAGTACGGACTGACAGTGCACAACGTCGTGCGCGTCCGCGGGTACACGATCGAGGGGGAGCTGCTGGAGCTTGGTTCCCATGCTCTGGACGGACCGGGTCTGGACCTGCTGGCGGCGGTCATCGGGTCCGAGGGGCTGCTGATGGTGGTGACCGAAGTCACCGTCAGGTTGGTACCGCGTCCTCAGCTCGCTCGCCTCGTGATGGCCTCGTTCGACGATGTGAGCAAATCCGGCGAGGCGGTGGCAGCCATCATCGCCGCGGGCATCATTCCCGCGGGGCTCGAGATGATGGACCGCAAGGCTACCGCAGCCGTGGAACCCTTCGTGAACGCAGGCTATGACCTGGAGGCCGAGGCGATCCTGCTGGCCGAGGCCGATGGCACGCCGGAGGAAGTGGCCGAACAGATCCAGGAGATCGAGCAGGTACTGCGGCAGTCCGGCGCCACTGCCATCACCGTCTCGGGCACGGAGGCCGAGCGCCTGCGCTTGTGGTCCGGCCGCAAGAACGCCTTCCCGGCGGCCGGTCGGATCTCGCCGGACTACTACTGCATGGACGGCACCATTCCGCGCCAGAATCTCGGTCAGATGCTCAAGGCGATCGGACAGATGGAGCAACGATACGGTCTGCGCTGCATGAATGTGTTCCATGCGGGCGATGGCAACCTGCATCCGTTGATCCTGTTCGATGCCAACGTGCCGGGCGAATGGGAGCGCGCCGACCGCTTTGGCGCCGAGATCCTCGAGCTGTGCGTCCAGCTGGGGGGCACGATCACCGGTGAGCACGGGGTGGGCGTGGAGAAGATCAACTCCATGTGCGTGCAGTTCTCGCCACGCGAGCGCGCCGCCTTCTTCGCACTGAAACGCGCGTTCGATCCCCCTGGCCTTCTCAACCCAGGCAAGGCCGTGCCCACGCTGGCCCGCTGCGCGGAGTATGGGAAGTTGCACGTGCACGCGGGCGCGCTGCCGCACCCCGAGCTGCCGCGCTACTGACATGGATACCGGGCTACTCGAGCTGCGCGAGCGGGTACTCGAGGCGCGACGGCAGCGCCGGCCGCTGCGTCTGCGTGGTTCCGGCACGAAGGACTTCTATGGCGAAAGGCTTGAGGGAGAGCCGCTGGATCTTCGTGCCTACCGTGGCATCGTGGACTACGAGCCCTCCGAGCTGGTGCTCACGGCACGCTGCGGGACTCCGCTCTCCGAGATAGAGGCCCTGCTGGCCGGGTCAGGTCAATTCCTGGGCTTCGAGCCGCCCGGCTTCGGCGGCGATCCCACTCTGGGAGGTGTGGTCGCCAGCGGCCTGTCGGGACCGCGCCGCCTGCAATCCGGTGCGGTGCGGGACTTCGTGCTCGGTGCGCATCTGCTTGCCGCCGACGCCGAGGTGCTGCGCTTCGGCGGTCAGGTGATGAAGAACGTCGCGGGCTTCGATGTCTCGCGCCTGCTGTGCGGTTCGCTGGGAATTTTCGGCATTCTGACGCAGGTGTCCATCAAGGTGCTGCCGCGACCGCGTGTCGAGCGGACTCGGCGGCTCGAGATGTCAGCCCCGGAAGCGGTCGCGGAATTCAATCGGCTCGCGGGAAGGCCGGTACCCCTGAGTGGTGCTGCGTGGGCGGATGGGCTTGCGTGGTTGCGTTTTTCAGGCGCTGGCAGCGCCGTCGAGGCCGCCTGTTCCAGTGTCGGCGGCGAATCGATCTCCGATACTGATGCGCTGGCGTGGTGGAACTCGTTGCGTCATTGCACGCATCCGCTGTTTGACAACTCCTGTCTGTGGAGGCTTTCGGTGCCCTCGACCGCTCCCTGCGATGCCCTGCCGGACCCGGCTCTGATCGATTGGGGCGGTGCTCTGCGCTGGTCGGTCGTTGATCGATCCGACACCGGGATGCGCACGGCGGCGAGCACGGTCGGCGGCACGGCCCTGAAATGGCGCGGCAGCGCGCCGGCGGGCCGGTTCCATCCGCTGGCCCCGGCGGTGCTCGAACTGCACCGTCGCCTCAAACAACACTTCGATCCCGACGGTCTGTTCAATCCTGGCCGGCTGCTGGCCGGCCTGTAACCGTCACCCCACCTCGAGCCAGCGCAGCAGCATGGAAACCCGCCTGACAGACTGGATGCGTGAGTCCCCCGCGGGTCCGACGGCGGACCGCATCCTGCGGGCGTGCGTGCACTGCGGATTCTGCCTGGCCACGTGCCCCACCTATCAGCTCACGGGTGATGAGCTCGACAGCCCGCGTGGGCGCATCTACCAGATCAAACAGGTGCTGGAGGGCGCCCCGGCGACGCGCGAGACGCAGATCCATCTCGACCGCTGCCTGACCTGCCGTGGCTGCGAAACCACCTGTCCGTCCGGTGTTGAATACGGACACCTTGTTGACATCGGGCGCACCGCTGTCGATGAACGCGTGCAGCGACCCTGGATGGAGCGATTCAGCAGATGGGCCTTGCGCGAGGGCCTCACACGCCCCTGGCTCTTCGGCACGATGCTGCGGATCGCGCGGGCCGCACGCTGGGTTCTCCCAGGCAAGTGGCGTGCCAAGGTGGGTCAACCCCGGCCGGCCGGCAGATGGCCGGCTCGTACTCATGCGCGAAAAGTGATCCTGCTGCGCGGCTGCACTCAGCCCGCGATGTTGCCTTCGATCGATGCAGCAACCGCGCGCGTACTCGACTCACTCGGTGTGCAGGCCGTCGTCGCGCCCGGCTCCGGCTGCTGTGGGGCGATTCGCCAGCACCTGGATGACCCGGGCGGCGCGAAGATGAACTTCCGACGCAACATCGACGCCTGGTGGCCTCTGATCGAGTCGGGCGCGGTTGAGGCGATCGTCATCAACGCATCCGGATGCGGCGCGATGGTGAAGGAATACGCACACCACCTCGCCTCCGAGCCTGCTTACGCCGAGAAGGCCACGCGCGTCGTGGCGCGTACGCGCGACCTGGTGGAGTTCCTGGAGGGGGAGCTGGCCGACCCGCGCGCAGGCGAGCGGCCAGGCCAGAATGACCGCGGCGGACCGGCCGCTTCTGCCGCGCCGACCATGAGTGCCGCGCCGACCGTGAGTGCCGCGCCGACCGTGAGTGCCGGGCCGACCGCGCGTGCCACCAGGACCGCGGCTGCCCTTCGCATCGCCTTTCATCCCCCCTGCACCCTGCAGCACGGCCTGAAGATCACCAACCGGGTGGAAGCGCTGCTGCGGAAACTGGGTGCCGATCTCATGCCGGTGGCCGATGCCCACCTGTGCTGCGGCTCGGCCGGTGCCTATTCCCTGCTGCAGCCAGGCCTTTCGGCCCCGTTGCGCGACCGCAAGCTGGAATCCCTGCTGCGACACGGACCCGCCGAGATCCTGTCTGCGAACATCGGCTGCGTGGCTCACCTGCAGACCGGTACGCCCGTCCCGGTGCGCCACTGGGTCGAGTGGGTTGACGAGGTGCTGTCTGCACACGCCACCCCGCCACGCTGACCGCCGGCACTAACGGCCATTGCCGCACCATCGCCGTGCCATCGCCGTGCCAGGGGGCATGAGCTGCGCGGGCGCGATGTCGCAAACAGGCAAGAATGCGGTACTATCCGGCACGTGGCCAGCCCCGCCCGATTCACGTTCCTGACCCTGCCGCGCTACTCGATGATCGCGCTCTCGAACGCGGTCGAGCCGTTGCGCATGGCGAATATCCTGACCAACCGCACGGCGTACGAGTGGTCGATCGCCAGCATCGACGGGACTGCCGTGCCTGCCAGCAATGGTCTGCAACTGACACCAACGATTGCCCTGGATGCTGCAAGGCCGACGGATATCCTGTTTGTCTGTGGCGGTGTGGATGTCCAGGCGGGCGTGACGCCGCGCGTGGTGAGCGCTCTGCGTCGCTTCGCGGAACGGAAGATTCCCTTGGGCGCGCTCTGCACCGGCGGCTACGCGCTGGCCAAGGCCGGGCTGCTCGACAAGTACCGCGCCACCATCCACTGGGAGAACCTGTCGGCGCTGCGCGAGGAATTCCCGCGCATTCAGCTCAGCGACCAGCTCTTCACCATCGACCGGGACCGCTTCACCTGCTCCGGTGGCGTGGCGCCGCTCGACCTGATGTTGAACCTGGTGCGCACCCAGCTCGGCGCGCGCATTTCGCAGCTCATCTCCGAGCAGTTCATCGTGGACCGCGTGCGCAACGACCGGGACCGGCAGTACGTGCCACTGCGCGCGCAGATCGGCGTCAGCCACGAGACGCTGATCAAGGTCGCCCAGCTGATGGAGCAACACATCGAGAAGCCGCTGTCTCTGGATGAGATCGCCATGGCGACGCAGCTGTCGCGCCGCCAGATCGAGCGACTCTTCAAGCGCCACCTGGACTGCGTGCCCAAGCGCTACTACCTGCAGATCCGGCTGCGCCGCGCCCGCGAGCTGCTGCTGCAGACCTCCATGCCCATCATCGACATCACCACGGCGTGCGGTTTCCAGTCCCCGCCGCACTTCTCGCGCTGCTACCGGGCCCAGTTCGGCTGCCCGCCGAGCGCCGAACGGCAGATCCGCCACAGCAAGGGCAGCGCCGTGCGGGCCCGCGGCGGCGCCACCGCGCCATGAGCGGGCACTTATGTCGCTTTCAGGACGCCCGGCCTGTCGTCGGCGGACACGCCAGCGTCGCTAAGTAGCCACTGACCAGGCACCCCCCCACTTAATATTTGCGCAGGATCAACGACCTACCCGACCCCTGCCGCGGAGATTGAAGCATGTCCGAACAGCCCGAAGGCGAGTTCAACCTACGCGATCTCAACGATCAGGAACTGACCGAGCAGGTGCACGACGATCTCTACAACGGATTGAAGTCCGAAGTGGAAGAAGCCACGCACATCCTGCTCGAGCGCGGCTGGGGCGCGGAGAAAGTCCTCAACGATGCCCTGGTCGAAGGCATGCGCATCGTCGGCATCGACTTCCGCGACGGCATTCTGTTCGTGCCCGAGGTGCTGTTGGCGGCGAATGCGATGAAGGGCGGCATGGAGATCCTGCGTCCGCTGCTCGCCGAGACGGGTGTTGAGCCGATCGGCAAGATCGTGATCGGCACCGTGAAGGGTGACATCCACGACATCGGCAAGAACCTGGTTTCGATGATGCTCGAGGGCGCCGGCTTCGAGGTGATCGACCTGGGCATCAACAACCCGGTCGAGAAGTACCTGGCCGCGCTCGAAGAGCACAAGCCGGACATCCTCGGGATGTCGGCGCTGCTGACGACCACCATGCCCTACATGAAGGTCGTGATCGACAAGCTCAAGGAACAGGGCATCCGCGACGACTACATCGTGCTGGTGGGCGGGGCGCCGCTGAACGAGGAATTCGGCAAGGCCGTCGGCGCCGATGCCTACTGTCGCGACGCGGCCATCGCCGTGGAGACCGCGAAGGGACTGCTCGCTGCCCGCCGCGCCGCGCGGGCAAGCTGACACCGTCGGACCGATGCAGTGGACACACGGCGCGGCACGCTGATCATCGCCTGTGGCGCGCTGGCCCGCGAGATCACCGCCCTGCGTCGCGCAAACGCATGGGACGGCATCGATGTCACCTGCCTGCCACCCGAGCTGCACAACCGACCGGATCGGATCCCGGCTGCGGTGCGCGACACCATCGAAGCGCAGCGCGCGCGGTATCGTTCGATCTTCGTCGCCTACGCGGACTGCGGTACCGGCGGCATGCTCGATGCGGTACTGCGCGAAACCGGTGTCGAACGCTTGCCCGGTGCGCACTGTTATGAGTTCTTCGCAGGCTCCGCCCGCTTCGCAGCGCTCGCCGAAGCCGAGCCCGGCACGTTCTATCTGACCGACTTCCTGCTGCGGCACTTCGAGCGCCTGGTCACTCGTGGCCTGGGCCTCGACCGGCATCCGGAACTCGCGGCGGACTACTTCCGTCACTACCGCAAGCTCGTCTATCTCGCGCAGGCGCCCTCGCCCGATGCGCAGGAACAGGCGCGAGCCATCGCGAAGCGCATGGGTCTCGAATACGAATTCCACCTGACTGGCTACGGTGAGCTCGGCACGCGCCTGACGGCTCTCGCGGCCGAACATTCACAGACATGGCAAGCCTGAGCATCATTTCCTGGCGGGACATTCCCGCCCAGGTCGTCGGCCGGCGCGGTCGCGAGACCGCCAAGGTGCAACTCTCCGCCCGGTTCCAGGAGGCCGTGGATCGCGCAGCGATGAGAGCCGGCCGCGGCAGCTCAGAGGCCTATCTCGCAGACTGGAAACGCAGCGAGCCGCAACCCTGCGACGATGACATCCACTCTGTCGTGGCAGCGGCCGCGGCGGCCATCGAGGGTCGTTATACCGACGAGGACCTCGAGCGGCTGATCCGCGCGAAGGGCCTCGAGCCTGGATCCGCAGCGCCATCGGATGCGCTCGGAACCTCGGGCCCCGCGCCAGGAACCTCGGGCCCAACGCCCGGTTCCACGGAGGGCTGATGTACGCCGTGCGTCGCTGGTCGGTGCGTCACGCCCGAGGGCTCAATGCCTTCTATCGCGGTTTCGAGGGCATGTTGGCGTGGCTGCATCCCGTGTGGAAGCTCATCGGCTACGAACGACTGGAGCGGCCGGTTGCGGCCACCGAGCGGCTCGTGAAGGGCGTGCTGTTTGATTGCCGCATGTGCGGCCAGTGCGTGCTGAGCTCGACGGGTATGGCCTGCCCGATGAACTGCCCGAAGAACCTGCGCAACGGTCCTTGTGGCGGAGTACGCGCGGATGGCACCTGCGAAGTCCGTCCGCAGATGCGCTGTGTCTGGAATGAAGCCTTCGCCGGCGCCAATCGTATCCCCGGCGGCATCGAGGCGCTGCGTAAACAGCAGCCGGCCGTCGACCGGCGCTTGCAGGGCAAGTCTTCCTGGCTCCGGGCTGCGCGCGCGCGCGCGGAAGGTCAGCCGTGAACTTCGAGGACGAGCCGGTTCCCGGTTACCCGCTCCCCATCCTGGCCGGACACAGCTCTCCCGGACGGTTCGAGCGTGTCCTGCGTGGCGGCCAGTTCGCAATCACGAGTGAGCTCGCCCCACCGGACTCCGCGGACCCGGAGGACGTGTATCGGCGAGCGCGGATCTTCGATCGCTACGTCGATGCGATCAATGCAACCGACGGCAGCGGCGCCAACTGTCACATGTCGAGCCTCGCCGTGTGTGCACTGCTGACGCGGGTCGGCTACGCGCCCGTGATGCAGATCTCCTGCCGCGACAAGAATCGCATCGCCATCCAGGGCGACATCCTGGGCGGCGCGGCCATGGGCGTCTGCAACATCCTGTGCCTGACGGGCGATGGTGTACAGGCCGGCGATCATCCGCAGGCGCTGCCCGTGTTCGACCTCGACTCCATCTCGCTGCTCGAGACCGCGCGCACGCTGCGCGACGAGCATCGGTTCCTCAGCGGCCGCAAGATCACTTTCGCGCCACGCGTGCTGCTGGGAGCCGCGGAGAATCCCTTCGCGCTGCCCATCGAGTGGCGTGCGCGCCGGCTCGCCAAGAAAGTCGCGGCTGGCGCCCAGTTCATCCAGACCCAGTACTGCTACGACGTGCCGCTGCTGCGGCAGTTCCTGCGCGAGGTCGAGAATCTCGGCCTGCTCGGCAAGGTGTTCATCCTGGTGGGCGTCGGACCGCTGCGCTCCGCGAAGGCCGCCGAATGGATGCGCACGCATGTTCCCGGCCTCCACATCCCCGATGCCATCGTGAAGCGCATGGCGGGCGCGACGGACGGCGCGCGCGAAGGCCGCCAGCTCTGCATCGATCTCATCCAGGAGATCCGCACGCTGCCCGGCGTCAGTGGCGTGCACCTGATGGCCTACAAGCAGGAAGAAAGCGTCGCCGAGATCATCGATCGCTCCGGAGTGCTCGGGGGCCGCGTGCCCTGGTACCCGGGGCGGGACACCGACCCGAATACCAACAGGATCGCCTCATGACCGATACCGTGATCAGCTCCGCCACCCGTGAAGTCGTCATCGGCTTCGAGCGTCCCTTCGTGATGATCGGCGAGCGCATCAATCCCACCGGACGCAAGATCCTGGCCGCCGAGATGGCCGCCGGCGACTTCAGCCGCGTGGAATCCGACACGCGCGCCCAGCTTGCCGCCGGAGCGCAGATGCTGGACGTGAACGCGGGCATCCCGCTGGCCGACGAGCCGGCTATTCTGGCCCGCACCGTCCAGCTGGTGCAGTCCATCACGGACGTGCCGTTGTCCATCGACTCCTCGATCGTGGCGGCCCTCGAGGCCGGCCTGTCGGTCTACAAGGGCAAGGCCCTGGTCAATTCGGTGACCGGTGAGGAGGAGCGGCTGGAAACAGTACTGCCGCTGGTGAAGAAGTACGGCGCCGCCGTCGTCGCCATCTCCAACGACGAAACCGGCATCTCCGAGGATCCGGATGTGCGTTTCGAGGTCGCCAGGAAGATCGTCCAGCGCGCCGCCGATCACGGCATCCACTACAGCGATGTGGTGGTGGATCCATTGGTCATGCCGGTCGGCGCCATCAACCAGGCGGGCGTGCAGGTCATGGCGCTGGTGCGCCGGCTGCGCAGCGAGCTCAAGGTCAACACCACCTGCGGCGCATCCAACATCAGCTTCGGACTGCCGGCGCGCGAGGGCATCAGCGCCACCTTCCTGTCCATGGCGATCGGCGCCGGCATGACCTCCGCCATCATGAATCCCATGCACGAGGAGATCGTCAAGGCCTGCATGGCGGCCGACGTCATGATGGGTCACGATCCGGACTGTGCGCGCTGGATCCGCCGCTTCCGCGAGGCTCCCGCCATGGGCGGTGGCGGCGGCGTTGCGCGTCCCACCGAGGGCGCTGCCCGTGGACGTCGGGAGGGTGGCCATCGCCGTCGCGAAGGCGGCACACCCTCTGCCTGATTCACGGCGACCTGTTGAGACATGACAGATAAAGACGCTCTGGTCGTATTCACGCCCTCGGGCAAGCGCGGGCGGTTTCCGCTCGGCACGCCGCTGCTGCAGGCGGCGCGCTCACTGGGCGTGGACGTTGATTCGGTCTGCGGCGGCCGTGCGCTCTGCGGTCGCTGCCAGGTGCTCGTCATGCAGGGGGACTTCCCCAAGCATGGCGTCAACTCGCGCCCCGAGAACCTCTCGCCGCTGAGCGATGCCGAGCGCAGTTACAGCCGGCGCCGCAAGCTGGCCGATGGCCATCGCCTCTCCTGCTCCTCGCTGGTCCAGGGCGACCTCGTCGTGGACGTGCCCCAGAGCAGCCAGGTGCATCGGCAAGTGGTCCGCAAGGCGGCCGACACGCGGGAGATCACGCTCGACCCCGTCGTGCACCTGCACTACGTGGAGGTCCAGCAGCCCGACATGCACGACCCCTCCGGCGATCTGCAGCGCCTGATGAACTCGCTCGAGCGGGAGTGGAACCTGAAGGGGCTGGAGTGCGATCTGCGGGTGCTGCAGAACCTGCAGACCGCCTTGCGCAAGGGCGAGTGGAAGGTCACGGTCGCGGTTCACGCGGGCTCACAGATCGTCGGCATCTGGCCCGGCCTGCACGAGCAGCTGTTCGGCATGGCCGTGGACGTGGGCTCGACCACGATCGCCGCCCATCTGTGCGATCTGGAATCCGGCGAGGTCGTCGCTTCCAGCGGCTCCATGAATCCGCAGATCCGCTTCGGCGAGGATCTGATGAGCCGCGTGTCCTATTCGATGATGAATCCGGGCGGCGCCCAGCAGATGACCGATGCCGTGCGCGGCGCACTCAATACGCTCGCCGCGGACGTCGCCCGCGAAGCCCAGGTGTCCATCCAGGAGATCCTCGAGGTCACCTTCGTCGGCAACCCCATCATGCATCACCTGCTGCTGGGCATCGACCCGGTCGAGCTCGGTGGCGCGCCGTTCGCGCTCACGACGGATGGCGCACTCACCATGTGGGCGACCGAGATCGGGCTCGACCTGCATCCCAATGCCCGCATCTATGTCCTGCCCTGCATCGCCGGCCACGTGGGCGCCGATGCGGCCGGCATGATCCTGGCCGAACGGCCCGACCTCAGCGACGAACTGACTCTGCTGGTGGACGTCGGTACCAATGCAGAGATCGTGCTGGGCAATAAACAGCGGTTGCTCGCCTGTTCCAGCCCGACGGGCCCGGCCTTCGAGGGCGCGCAGATCAGCTGTGGCCAGCGCGCGGCGCCCGGCGCCATCGAGCGGGTGCGGATCAATCCCGAGACTCTGGACGCGCGCTTCAAGGTCATTGGCTCGGATCTGTGGTCCGATGAGCCCGGCTTCGAGCAGGTGCTGGCGAGCACCGGCGTCACGGGTATCTGCGGCTCGGGCATCATCGAGGTGATTGCCGAGATGTACCTCGCAGGCATCATCAGCCAGGATGGGGTCGTGGACGGCGAGCTTGCCGCGCGCAGCGACCGGATCGTGCAGAACGGCCGTACCTTCGGATACATCGTCCATCGGGGCCTGGTGCCCCTGCAGATCACCCAGAACGATGTTCGCGCCATCCAGTTGGCGAAGGCCGCTCTGTATGCCGGTATCAAGCTGCTGATGGAGCACATGGGCGCGGATCACGTCGACCGCATCCGTCTTGCCGGCGCATTCGGCAGTCACATCGATGTGAAGTACGCCATGCTGCTGGGAATGATCCCGGACTGCGATCTGTCGCATGTGAGTTCGGCGGGCAATGCCGCCGGCACGGGTGCACGCATCGCCCTGCTCTCCAACACCTCACGTCGCAAGATCGAGGAACTCGTGCGCCGCGTGGAAAAGATCGAGACGGCCATCGAGCCGCGCTTCCAGGAGCACTTCGTGCAGGCGATGGGCATCCCGAATTCCAGCGACGACTTCGTGAACCTGCGCAAGGCAGTCACTCTTCCGGCCCCTAAGGCCGCCGCACCCCGCGCCTCCGCTCGCGGCGCACGCCGACGCCCGACTACCAGCTCGCCCTGAAGGGCGAACCAGGCGTCAGCAACGCCACCCGCCAACACGGGTTGACGCCTGGCGTCAGACGTTCGAGTCGGGGAACGAGGCCTTGCGGCGATTGATGAAATCCAGCAGGGCTTCGTCGATGGCCGGATCCAGAGGGGGCGCCTCGTATTCGGCCAGCTGCTTCTTCCACAGCGCGTTGGCGCGCCTGGCCATGTCCTGGCCACCTTCGGCCTCCCATTGCTCGAAGCTGTTGTTGTCCGCCAGGGGCGAGCGGTAGAAGGCGGTCTGGAAGTTGGCCTGCGTGTGGGCGCAGCCCAGGAAGTGCTTGCCCGGTCCCACCTCGCGGATGGCATCCAGGGCCTGGCCGTTGTCGGACAGATCCACTCCCTCGAGCAGCGTGTGCATCATGCCAGCCTGATCGGCGTCCATGACGAACTTCTCGTAACCCATCGACAGTCCGCCTTCCAGCCAGCCGGCGGTGTGCAACACGAAGTTGACGCCGGCCAGGCAGGTGGGGATCAGCGTGTTCGCGGATTCGAAGGCGGCCTGCGCATCGGCAATCTTCGAGGCGCAAAGCCCGCCGCCGGACCGGAACGGCACGCCCAGCCGGCGCGCCAGCGCCGCCATCACGTACAGCACCAGAGCCGGTTCGGGAGTACCGAAGGTCGGCGCGCCGGACTGCATCGACAGGGATGAGGCGAAGCTGCCAAGGATGACGGGCGCGCCGGGGTTCACGAGCTGCGCGAGGGTCATGCCGGCGAGCGACTCCGCGAGTGTCTGCGCCACGGTTCCGGCGACAGTCACCGGCGACATCGCGCCGGCCAGGATGAAAGGCGTGACAATGGTGGCCTGATTGGCGCGCGCGTAGGTCTTGAGGGCACCCAGCATCGTCGCATCCCAGGTCAGGGGCGAATTCGCGTTGATCAGGCTGGTGATGCAGGTCTTGGGCTTGCCGCTGACCGGATCGATGAACTCGTCACCGAACAGTATGCGGGTCATCTCGACCGTGTCCTGCGCACGCTCCGGTTGCGTGACCGAACCCATGTAGGGTTTGTCGCTGTACTTCATATGGGTGTAGACCATATCGAAGTGCCGCTTGTTGACGGGAAGATCCACGGGCTCGCAGATCGTGCCGCCGGAGTGATGCAGCGCCGACGACATGTAGGCGAGCTTCACGAAGTTGCGGAAGTCCTCGATCCGGGCGTAACGCCGCCCTTCATCGAGATTGCGCACGAACGGCGATCCGTAGGCCGGCGCGAAGACGGTGCGGTTGCCGCCGATGATGACCGTGCGGGCCGGGTTCCTGGCGTGCTGCGTGAATTCCCGCGGCGCGGAGCGCTGCACAATGGTCCGGCACATGCCACGCGGGAAACGGACCCGCTCTCCCTGCACGTCGGCCCCCGCGGCCTTAAGGATCTGCAGCGCTTCCGGATCGTCACGGAAGTCGATGCCGATCTCCTGCAGGATGGTATCGGCATTATGTTCGAGGAGTTCGAGCCCTTCGGCGCCCAGCACCTCGTAATAAGGCACCTTGCGGGTGATGAAGGGAACGAACGACGCGCTGCGCGCCGTGCGGGCTGCGCGCTTGGCGTCGCGACCGCTCGGACGGCGCGCCCGGGAAGCCTGACCTGGCTCGTCCATAGCGGAACTCCTGCAATAGGCCCGGTATCGGGCGCGGACTTGCGGCCATTATCCGGGCCGGCATGGGCTGCGACTGGTCAATTTGCGGCGCGGACTTGCGCGGGAGCGCCCCTTTTCGGGGCATGCCGTGAGCGGCCTTCGGTAGCCTGGGGTAGTTGACGCGAACGGGCGGGGACCTGTGCGCCAGGGATCAGCCCCAGACCTCGCGGGCGGTCTCCACCACCAGGCGCAACTTGGCGATCTGCTGCTCCACGGTGAGGGCATTGCCCTCCTGGGTCGAGGAGAAGCCGCATTGCGGGCTCAGGCACAGCTGCTCCAGGGGCACGTAGCGCGCCGCCTCGTCGATCCGCCGCTTGAGGTCGTCCCTGCTCTCGAGCGCGGGGCGTTTGGACGTGACGAGGCCCAGCACCACGAATTTGTTCCGGGGTACGAAGCGCAGGGGCTCAAACCCGCCGGAGCGCGCATCGTCATATTCCAGGAAGAAGCCATCCACTCCCAGCCCGCCGAAGAGCGCCTCCGCGACGTAGTCGTAGCCGCCGGAGGCCACCCAGGATGAACGGAAATTGCCGCGGCACAGGTGAGTGCACACCGTCATGCCGGCCGGCTTCTTCGCGAGCGCCCCGTTGATCAGATCGATGTAGATCAGGTGCTGATCGGTGGCGCTGCCGCCGAGGCGTTCGACGTACTCGCGCTGCGCGGGGTCATTCAGGTAGGCAAGACTGGTGTCATCCAGCTGCAGATAGGTGCAGCCGAGCTGCCCGAGCGCTTCGACTTCGTCCGCGTAGACCTGCTTGAGATCGCGCCAGAACTGGGCCAGGTCCGGGTAGACGCCGGCGTCGATAACGGACCGGCCGCCCCGGTAATGCATCATGCTGGGCGAGGGAATGGTCAGCTTCGGTACCCCGCGCGCCACGGACTTCAGGAAACGGAAGTCCTCACCGAAGATGCACCGGGTCAGCGTCAGTGGCGCGGTCACCCGCAAGGCGGCCGGCGTGAACTCGATGCCGCCCTGCTCGTTGCGGAACTGGACCTTGAGGGAGTCCTGCACGCGGGTGACACCACCCACCTGATACAGGAAGTCCATGTGCCAGGAGCCACGGCGGAACTCGCCATCGGTCACGGCTTGCAGTCCCACATCCTCCTGCAGGCGCACGACGTCTCGAATGGCCGCATCCTCGAGCCCACGCAACTGTTCGGCAGACATCTCGCCGCGTTTGTGCGCCTCGCGTGCCTTCAGGAGCGACTGCGGTCGTAACAGGCTCCCCACGTGATCGGCGCGAAACGGCGGGCCGCTCCGTCGCATTGCCGGGGTCTGTCCGCTCCGTCCGCTCTGTGCGGCAGCCCCTGACGGGGCCGCTGTCTGCCGTGCGTTCACGCTGCCTGTGCCTTCCCTTCGAGATTCATGACCGCCACGGTACACCCCACCGCGAAGATGGGAATCGGCGCATAGAACCACAGCTCTCCAGTGTGTCCCTCCGCCGCGCCGGCCAGCGCGATGTAGGTGCGGATCTCAAAGCCACCCTGCCCCGCCTCGCGCCAGGTCTGGTCGTCGCGATAGGCGAGCAGCTCCTCGCGCCGGTTGGCGAGGAATTTGTCGAGGAATTCGCGGTCCCAGCGCTCGTTGATCTTTCCCGAATCCGGCGTGGCCGGCCAGTGGGATATGCCTCCCGTGCCGATCACGGCGATGCGCTCCGGGGCCGCGTTGCAGGCCCGGCGCAGCGCCCGTCCGAACTCGTAGCAGCGTTTCAGCGGGATCAGCGGTGGTCCCTGGCAGTTGATGTTGACGGGGATGACCGGCAGATCATAGCGCGGTGTCAGAAAGTGAAGCGGCACGCTGATGCCGTGATCGAACTTCCATTCCTGGGCGTACGCGAGATCGATGTCATTCATGACATCCTCGATCAGCCGGCGCGACAGCCCGGGCGCGCCGGGCACCTGCGTGCGGCGGATGCCGATCCATTCCTCATCCTCGATGGGACCCTCGTACCGCTCGCCCATGCCGACGCAGATGGCCGGCATGTTGTTCATGAAGAAATTGGCGAAGTGTTCGGCGGCGATCACCACCAGCGCATCGGGACGGGCGGCCTCCAGCGCCAGTCTCATGCGCTCATAGGCGGCGTAGAAGGCATCGCGGACCACCGGATCGGCGCGGTCCTTGCGCCCAGTGATTCCCGGTGCGTGACTGCAGACGCCTGCGAATACGAGACTCATGAACGACTCCCGGCCGAAGTGTACAGACCGGTCCTGACGGGACCGTATTTGCGCTCGCCTTCCCGCATTGCTTCCATGTAAGCGCTCCACTCATAGCCGCGCAGTGCCGCGTAGTGCATCAACAACTGGCCGTTGACGCCCATGACATACAGCAGCCCGACGTCAGGCTCGCGAATGCAGCGGCGTTCCTCCTCGCTCAGATCGTATTCCGTCAATACGGTCTCCATGTCCGC
>DATKLO010000005.1:0-3443 GCA_035542375.1 Steroidobacteraceae bacterium
CATTCAGCGTCATCGCCCTCGCGGGAGGTTTTCGCGCGTTGCGCGACTCCGCGCCGGGCGCGCGCCCTTCAGGCGGTGCGCTCGGTGACGGTCAGAGGTTGGGCGGGACCCGTGGCGCGCCAGGCGCACGAAATGGCCGCCAGAATCAGGGTGGCCGCCACCAGGAACGGCGCGCCCGCCAGGCTGAAACCCGAGTGCGCGGTGATGCCGATGGCGAAGATCTGCGTGAACAGCGTCGGGCCGATCAGGCTGGCCAGACCGATGAGACTGGAGAGCGCGCCCTGCAATCTCCCCTGTTCGCTTGCGCCCACGATGCGCGACATGAGTGCCTGCAGTGACGGTGTCGCGATGCCCCATAGCGACATGAGCGGCACGCCGACCCAGAAGATGGCCCCGGTTGGAGCCAGACCGTAGATCACGAATCCCAGCGCTCCGCACAGCAGGCCGAGAGCGAGCGCACGCCGTTCCTTGATGCGTTGGACGATTGGCTTCACCAGCAGTCCCTGGACGATCATCGAGCAGATCCCCACACCTCCGAGCACGAGACCGACTGCGCGAGTGTCCCAGTGGTAACGGTAGTGCAGGTAGAGGACCGACGTGCTGGGCAGCACGGTGTGCGCGAGATTCAGCAGGAAGAATGCCGTTGCCAGACCAGCCAGCACCGGATGCGATCGCAACAGCTTCAGGGCACCCAGCGGGTGCGCACTCCTCCACGAGAGCGGCGTGCGCCGTTCGCGCGGCAGTGATTCCGGCAGGACGAACAACCCCCAGCAGACATTCGCCAACGCCAGCACCGCGGATGCCCAGAACGGCAGTCGCGGCGAAACGGCTCCAAGGAAACCACCGAGCGCGGGCCCCAGGACGAAGCCTGCGCCAAAAGCCGCACTCATCAGTCCGAAGCGCGCCGCTCGCTGCTCGGGAGGCGTGATGTCGGTGATGTAGGCCGTAGCGGTGCTGATACTGGCGGCCGTGATGCCGGAGATGACACGACCGACGAACAACCACCACAGGTTGGGCGCCATGGCCATGAGGATGAAGTCCAGTCCCAGGCCGGTGCAGGAGATGAGAATCACCGCGCGGCGGCCGAAACGATCGGAAAGCGCTCCCTGCACAGGCGAGAAGATGAACTGCATGAGCGCCCAGGCCGTGCCGAACAGGCCGTACATGCCGGCACCGCGCACCGGATCCCCACCCATGAAGTCCTGCACCAACACGGGCAGCACGGGAATGATCATGCCGAAGGCCAGCATGTCGATCATGATCGTGACGAAGATGAAGGCGAAGGCAGCCTGTCGGGGTGGTGCGGCGCTGTTCATGGAGCAGGAGTTTCCCGGTGGTCGGGCCAGGCCCGCATTTCGGCAGCTGAGGGCCGCATTTTAGCGGCTGCCGCGTTCCCGGGTCCGATTTCCGGAAGTGGCCGGGGATTGCGTGGTTTGGGTGTCGGCAGATGCGTGCCGGGTGGGTTGCCCGGCGTGGACCTGTCCCGGCCCGGACCCACACGCAGTTCACAGGAGCTCAACACATGATGAACGTATCCCACGCAAGTACCTGGCGCCTGACCGGAGCGGTCGCGCTCGCCACGGCCGCACTCACAGTTTATCCCGCATGGGCCGGCGGCGGCGCAGGTCGCGCCACCGTAGACAACGAAGTCGATAGCCGCGTTGTCAGCTATGCCGACCTGAATCTCGAGACGGACGCCGGCGCCAGAACGCTGTACAAGCGTCTCAATGGCGCGGCACGTCAGGTTTGCCACGAAGACGAAGTCGACAGCAGCCGCGAGCTGTATCGCTATTCCCAGTTCCGATGGTGCTACAACGGTGCCATGCAGCGGGCCGTGCACGATGTGAACTCTCCCCGGCTGCTGGCGCTGTTGCAGCACCGGAAGTTCATGACACAGCCGTGGAAGGACGACTCCGCTCTCAGCGGTGGCTAGCGCCTCCGTGCGAGTCATGTACGACAAGTACCACCGGCGGTGGGCGGGTTGTAGCGGAAGATCGCGCCCGAGCGACCATGGTCGTTTCGGTATACGTAGTTACATTCGTATAGCGAAATTGGAGCCCACCACGCCGGGAAGGGTTACTCGGCGGATACGCGTTGCCGCGGGGATTGGTTTCAGTGGGGACCTCTCAGCGGGAGTTGCGGAACGCCGGCAGCGCGGGCGGTGTGGCCGCAACCCGATAGTCGTCGGCCGGCACCGCCGCGCGGGCCTCCAGGTGCAAGGGAATGACCCCTGCCCACACCGGCCAGTCCACATCCTTTTCCGGATCGTGCGGGCCACCCGTGCGGATCTTGGCCGAGGCCTCATCGATCGGCATGGTCAGCACCCGGGTAGCCGCCAGTTCCTTGCGTGTGGGCGGGCGAAGCGTGGCCCAGCGGCCGGGAAACCAGCGTTCAAGGAAGTGCTCTAGCGCCACGCTCTTGGCTGTGTTGTCGGTGATCTCCTTCGGTTGACCAAAGCACATCGCGGAACGGTAATTCATCGAATGGTTGAACCCGGAGCGGGCCAGCACGAAGCCGTCCACGAGCGTGGCCGTCAGGCACACCGCGCCGCCAGCTGAATTCGCTTTCAACATCCGGCTGGCGGCGCTTCCATGCCAGTACAGCTGATTGCCGTGCCGCCAATGCAGCGTCGGTGTCGCTACAGGTCGCTTCTCGATGACATGCGCCACATGGCAGTACAGGGCGGCATCCAGGACCGAGTAGATCGTCTCCAGGTCGTAGGCTCCCCGCTTGGGGAGGCGTCGTACCTTCGTGAACGAACCGCCCACCTTCCGGCGCCCGCTTTGCGCCGATCGCCCTGCCTTCTTATTCACATCTCCTCCCCCATTGCGCCGGAAAACACTACCCGGCCGGTGCATACTGACGCAAGCACCCGCTTGCGGATCTCGCACCGCCTGCTCCCATCGGGCGCGACCTTTGAGATCTCTCACCCACGTAAGGAGTCGGTATGGACCTTGGACTTTCCGGCAAGCGCGCTCTGGTGACGGGCTCCACCGCGGGGATCGGACTTGCGATCGCAACGGCGCTGGCGAGCGAGGGTGCCCACGTAATCCTCAATGGGCGCACTGCCGAGCGCGTCCGGCAGGCGATTGCGCAGTTGCGCGAGCAGCACCCGAAGGTACAGGTGACGGGATTCGCGGCCGACGTGAGCACGGCGGAAGGCTGTGCCGCGCTGACCGGCGCGCAGCCGGAAGTGGACATCCTGGTGAACAACATGGGCATCTTCGAGCCCAAGCCGTTCGAGGAGATTCCGGATGCCGACTGGCTGCGCTTCTTCGAAGCCAACGTGCTCAGCGGTGTGCGACTGTCGCGCCACTATCTGCGCGGCATGCGCCAGCGCGACTGGGGCCGCATCGTGTTCATCTCCAGCGAGTCGGGCCTGCAGATCCCGGTCGAGATGATCCACTACGGGGTCACGAAAACGGCCCAGCTCGCCGTGGCGC
>DATKLO010000006.1:0-28789 GCA_035542375.1 Steroidobacteraceae bacterium
GATTCGTGACGCTCTGGATCGGTTATCTCATCCTCGGCATCTGGGTGATCTACCGTATCATTCGCGGCTGGTCGGCCCTGGGTGACCGGCGCCCCATCACTCCATGAAACGCTCTCTTCGCCTGATCACGCGCTCGCGGCAGACCGTTCCAACCAGCAACGTGCGGCGATCGTTCGCAGCGCTCGCGATCGCAGCTTCGCTGAGCGCGTGCGGACAGAAAGGACCGCTGTACCTGCCATCGCGCGATGGAAGCGTGATCACGCGCCCGGCGCCAGTCTCATTACCCACGACTGTACCTCTGCCGCCCGGAACGTCCACACAGACGCCGACTGCGACGTCACCCCAGACACCAACCGAAACGCCGGCGGGTACGCCAGCCGATCGGCCGAAAGACAAGAAAGACGACGACGAGTCGCAGACGCCGAAGTAGGCGAGAGGACGCTACCCTGGCGGCTCAGTAGCGCCTTTGGCTCAATGTGTGTCGGCGCTCAGCCGCGCATCAATCCCTGCCACGGCTTCGCCGAGGCACTCTCCGGAAACACACTGGTTTCCAGCGCGGCGGACGACACATGCAAGTGCTCCGACAGAACGCCCTTGAGGAGGGAACGGAGATCCGCCGTGGGTTGCAAATCGCGCCCCTGGTAGAGGGAGCGTGACGCAAGGCCCGGCCAGTCGCTCAGCACCCGACCACCCTGCACCGCGCCTCCGAGCAGGAAAGCGGCAGTTCCCGTGCCGTGGTCAGTACCGCGAGTACCGTTGGTCGCGGCGGTACGACCGAATTCAGTCGCGAGCACCACTGCGGTCTGCGACCAGACCGAACCCAGTTCCTGCTTCAGGGTGCGCAGCCCGCCATCCAGCGCTGACAGTCGCCCGGCCAGCTGTCCCTGTGCATTACCCTCGTTGGCGTGGGTATCCCAACCCGTCGTATCGAAGACGGCGACTTTAGGACCGTCTTCACGCCGCAGGAAGCCCGCGGCCGCGGTGACGATCTCCACGTAACGCGCGGGTTTGGTTTTATCCTGCTGCGTCATTTTTTCCTGCAGCGACATTCCGCCCGACTGACCGTCCTCGGTCATCGTGTCGGAAGCCGTTGCGATCTGGTTCGCATCCAGAGCGTCCGCCAGGCGCTTCGCCAACAGCGGGTCGGACGCATACAGATCGGTGATTCGATCCAGAGTCTCCTCATCGAGCGCAGCCAGCTTGGAGGGCGACCACGATGTCACCGCAGCCGGTCCGCGCATGAGCAGCGGCACGTTCTGACCCAGCGCCACACCCATCTCCTTCGAGGCCCCGCTACCCGACTGCAGCGTGGCGAGCGCCCGATTGAGCCAGCCTGTCTGCAGCGCATGTGGCTTCACCGACCCATTTTCCAACACGTCCTGACCGTCGAAGTGCGAACGCTCGCGGTAGGGGCTCGCTACGGCGTGAACGACGAGCAGCTCGCGGGCGGTATACGACTCCTGCAGGAATTGCAGGCTGGGGTGCAAACCGTAGAACCCATTCAACGGCAGCGCCCCACCCGCCGACCCCGGGGCACCCAGGGCAAGCTCGCGCCGCAAGCCGGAGTAAGCGGGATCGCCATAGGGTGGCACGACTGCCAGTCCATCGAGCGCGCCCCTGAGAATGACGAACACCACCCGCGAGCGACTCGTCGTGTTGGTTCGCGCAAAGGCAAGCCCGGAAGTGAGCAAAGCTCCGCCGGCCGCGAGCGCCCCGGCCGTCAGGAATTCACGTCGTCCCAGTGTTCGCATGTCGTGCTCCGGTTTGCGCCGATCCGAACTTATCGCCGCATGAACTCCGGTGACGCCAGCAACAGCGCGATGGCCTGTGAGCCGCTCGAGGCTCGCGCGATCGCCTTACGAGTCGACTCCGAGAGCGACTCACCGAGCAATTGCGGCGCGAGCGCCGCCGCATCCCGGCGGTTGCCCACCCGCTGTCCGACCGCATCCGCCCACTCGATGCGTTTCAGCAGTGCCGAGGCTCCATCCCAATCGGCACTGCGGTCCGGCCAGCCGGCCGGCGAGCCGGGGCTGTAGACCCTCTGGCCGAGCAATTCGAACGGAGCCAGCGGTGAGCGTCCGCCATCGACCGGCAAATCCAGTCCGCGGAAGGTCGAGACGATGTAGTCGTTGGGTGTCTTGTACTTCACGAGATCCGGCGACCAGGCCTCGGGTGATTCCAGCAGGGCCCGGTACACCGCAGGCAGGTGACCGTGACTGTCGCGAAACGCGGCGGCGATGCGCTCGACGGCGCGAGGCGGTGGCTCGTCGGCGATGAAATGACGCGCCAGCTTGGTTGCCACGAAACGCGCGGTCGACGGATGAGCCGCCAGATCATGCAGGACGCTCACGCCTTCCTGATAACCCTGATCGGAGTAGCGCCTGCCCAGCACGACTTTGCTGCCGGGCTCATGCAACTCCGGCCGGAACAGGAACTGGCCCGGCTCGCCGCGTTTCAGCCGGCCCGCCTCGCCACCGATCGACCATCCCGTCAGGACTTCCGCAAACGCGGTCACGTCCGTTTGCGTATACCCGCCACCTACCCCGAGGGTGTGCAGCTCCATGATCTCGCGCGCCAGGTTCTCGTTGATTCCCGCGCGGCGATTGCGGTCTCGACGGTCGAGCGCGCGAGCGGCCTTCGAATGCGGTCCCACCGACACGTGGTTGTCCAGATACAGCAGCATGGCCGGGTGCCGCTCAACCGCCAGCAGCAGGTCCGTGAAATGACCCAGCACGTTGGGCCGGATGGCTTCGCGTTCGAGACTCCCAGCCAGACCCAGCACCAGGTTCTTGTCGACCGAGACTGCGAAGTGATTGGTCCAGAACCAGGTCAGTCGTTCGACGAACGGGCGGTCGGTGGCCACGGCTTCGCGCAAGCGCGCGGTGGCCTCAGCGACATAGATGGGCCGGTAGATCTGTCCAACCTTGAGCAGCGCGGCGGCGGCGTTGGCCTGATCGGTGGCATCGGTTGGAGCGGCCGCGTTGCGTTCGCCAGCAGCCGCGTTGCCTGCGCCGGCGGCCCGACGCGCGGCACGCAGTTCCCGTCTGACCTCCAGCCCCTGCGCCAGGATATCGGCCGAACTGCGCAAGCCGGCATCCGTCAGCTGCGGGGCGGGCCCGGTGAGCTGCGCGGCGAGCCACTCGCGTGGCTGACGGCCGATCCGGTCCAGGTCACCTGGCCGGGCGCCGAGCCCGAAGCGGTTGGCCGCTACGGCGGAATGGAGAGGTTCGAGCATCCTTGGGCATCCGGTCAGCCCGTACTGTATTCCCCAAGCGCGGCAGGCGGGTGCGCGTTGACCGATGGGCCGGCAGGGCCGTGACCGGGTCCGCTATAATTGTGAATCCCCCGCGCTGGCCCCCCTGCCCATGACTGCTCCTCCCGATCTGGTTCTCGTCGACGGCTCGTCTTATGTCTATCGGGCCTTCCACGCCCTGCCGCCGCTCACGAATTCCCGTGGCGAGCCGACCGGCGCGGTGTTCGGCGTCCTGAACATGACGCTGAAGTTCCTGAAGGACTTTGCGCCGCGCCGCATTGCAGTAGTGTTTGACGCCTCGGGCAAGACTTTCCGCGACGACCTGTTCGCGGAGTACAAGGCCAATCGCCCGCCCATGCCGGACGACCTGCGTGCGCAGATCGAGCCGCTGCTGACACTGCTGCGCGCTCAAGGTTTGCCAATCCTGCGAATCGAGGGAGTGGAGGCGGACGATGTGATCGGCACTCTGGCCTGCCGCGCGGCGCGTGCCGGGGACTCAGTCCTCATCTCGACGAGCGACAAGGACATGGCGCAGCTCGTGGATGACCACGTGACCCTCATCAACACGATGAGCAACACGGTGTTGGATCGTGCCGGCGTGAAGGCCAAGTTCGATGTGTTTCCCGAGCAGATCATCGATTACCTGGCACTGGTGGGAGACAGCTCGGACAACATACCGGGCATCGACAAGGTGGGTCCCAAGACGGCTGCCAAACTGCTGGAGCAGTACGGGACCCTGGACAATCTGATCGCCAACGCGGCGCAGGTGGGCGGCAAAGTGGGTGAGAACCTGCGTGCCGGGCTGTCGACACTCGAGCTCTCCCGCAAACTCGCAACCATCCACACCGATCTGGATCTGCCGCTGTCGCATACGGAGCTGGCGCGCGGCGAGCCGGATGTCGCCCAGCTCCGCGAGCTGTATACGCGCTATGAGCTGCGCTCACTGTTGCGTCAGCTGGACGGAGATGCCGCGCCCGAGGGCGCAGGTCAGTCGTCGGCAGCACGTGGCGCCTCAGGGGCACGCCAAACGGCCAACGCCACTTCTGTCGGCGCCCGTTCAGCCGGCGTTGCGTCTTCCAGCGCCGCGGCGTCGTCAGCTCCTGGCTCTGACGCGTCATCGCTGCCAAGTTTCCCCGCCAGACCCGAGCGCCGCTACGAGACTCTCACCAAGTGGGAAGACTTCGAGCGCTGGCTCGATCGTCTGCGCGAAGCGGACCTTTTCGCGTTCGATACCGAGACCACCAGTCTCGACTACATGCAGGCCCGGATCGTGGGCTGCTCCTTCTGTCTGGAACCAGGTGTGGCCGCGTACGTTCCGGTGGGCCACGACTATGCCGGCGCGCCCGAGCAACTGGACCGCGATCGCGTGCTGGCGGCGTTGAAGCCCATCCTGGAAGATCCGCAACGCGGCAAGGTCGGCCACCACCTGAAGTACGATGCGCATGTGCTGGCGAACTACGGCATCCAGCTCGCGGGGATGCGCTTCGACACGATGCTCGAGTCTTACGTGCTCAACAGCGTAGCCACGCGACACGACATGGACTCGACCGCCGAGCGATATCTCGGCATCAACACCATCAAATACGAGGATGTGGCCGGCAAGGGGGCCAAGCAGCTGACCTTCAACCAGGTGCCGGTGGACCGGGCCGGGGAATACGCCGCCGAGGACGCGGATGTCACACTGTGCCTGCACCAGACCCTGTGGCCGAAGCTCGGCGAGATACCTCAGCTGAAGCGACTGTACGAGGAGCTGGAACAACCTCTGGTGCCGGTCCTGTTGCGCATGGAGCATACGGGCGTGCTGTTGGATCGCGAGCGCCTGCGTGAACAAAGCCGCCAGATCAGCACGCAACTGCTGGAGATCACCGCGAATGCGCACCGCGAGGCGGGTCACGAGTTCAACATGGACTCACCGCGCCAGCTGCAGCAGATCCTGTTCGAGAAGCTGCAACTGCCCGTGACGCGCAAGACCCCGACGGGACAGCCCTCCACCGCGGAGGATGTGCTCGAGGAGCTCGCCGAAACCTATCCGCTGCCGCGCCTGATCCTCGACTACCGCGCGCTGGCCAAACTGAAGTCCACCTACACGGACAAACTTCCCGAGCAGGTGGACCCCAACACGGGCCGGATCCACACGTCCTATCACCAGGCCGTGGCCGCGACGGGGAGGCTGTCTTCCGCCGATCCCAACCTGCAGAACATCCCCATCCGGCGCCCGGAAGGCAGGCGCATCCGTCAGGCGTTCATCGCGCCGCCGGAGCACGTTCTCATGGCAGCCGACTACTCGCAGATCGAGCTGCGCATCATGGCGCATCTCTCCGGTGATGAAGGTCTGCTGACCGCGTTCGCCGAGGACCGCGACGTGCACCAGGCCACTGCGGCCGAAGTGTTCAGTGTGGCGACTGACTCGGTCACGCCGGATCAGCGCCGGCTGGCGAAGACCATCAACTTCGGACTGATCTACGGCATGTCGCCGTTCGGACTCGCGCGGCAGCTGGGTATCGACAGAGGCTCCGCGCAGAAATACGTCGAGAGATACTTTGCGCGCTATCCCGGCGTCAAACGCTTCATGGACGAGACGCGAGTTAAGGCTCGCGAACTGGGTTACGTCGAGACGGTGTACGGCCGACGCCTCTATCTTCCTGACATCCGTTCGGGCAACACCCAGATGCGGCAGTACGCGGAGCGCAGCGCCATTAACGCGCCGATGCAAGGCACGGCCGCTGACATCATCAAGCGCGCCATGATCCAGGTCGATGCGTGGTGCCAGCGCGAGGATGTTCCGGCCCGCCTGATCATGCAGGTGCATGACGAGCTTGTGCTGGAAGTACACCGCGACGCCGTCGAGTCGGTCGAAAAGACAGTCAGGGAGCGCATGTGCGCGGCCGGCGAACTCCGGGTGCCGCTGCGAGTCGAGATCGGGGTCGGCGCCAACTGGGACGAGGCGCATTAGCCCTGCCTGGTCTGGCGCCGGCCGCCAGGCTTTGCGCCAGCCCGCGAGGCCTTGCACCAAGCCGCCAGGCTGGGCGCGTACCCGCAGACCTCGTACCCGCTCCGCGCGGTCCCCCGTTGCATCCGCGTCGACGCGGCCCGGGGCCGGCTGCCGATGCGAACCCCATTTTGTAGCGCGAGCGCCACAGCGTAACGGCCAAGACCCTGATTAATCAGCGATTTTTGGGCAGGAACTCGCGGAACTTCGGATGGAGTGCGCAGTCTGACCTACTGAGTGCCACGGCACTCCCCGCTTCCCTCCCTGAGCGGGTCAAACCCGGATCACGAGACCTGACCCGGGTTAGTCTGCCCCGATGACCTCCCCAGGTCATCGGGGTTTTTTATTCCGGTGACCCCGAATCCAGCCAGTCCGCCAGCGTCCGCTGGGCCTCGTCCACTCCCGTCTTGGCCACCGCCGAGAACAGCTGGACGGTGGCCCGGGCTCCCAGGGCCGAGCGGGTGTCGCGCAGAACCTGGGCGGATTCGTTGCGATTGAGCTTGTCGGCCTTGGACAGCAGGACATGCACCCGCAGTGGCTCGGAGGCCCATTCCAGAACTGCCAGATCGCCCTCCATCAGCCCCCGCCGGGAATCGACGATCATGAACAGACCCCGCAGCGACTGGCGTCCGCGCAGCGCCTCGACCAGGGGCCCCCAGGTGCGCCGCTCGCTCTCGGGTCCGGTGGCATACCCGTAGCCCGGCAGATCCACGATCCGCCGCTGCGGCTGCACCTCGAAAAAGTTCACCAGCCGCGTGCGTCCGGGGGTCTTGCTGGTCCGCGCCAGACCATGCCGCTGGGTGATGGCGTTGATGGCGCTGGACTTGCCGGCGTTCGAACGGCCCACGAAGGCCACTTCCGTGCCCCGGTCGGGCGGAAACTGGCCGGGTGCGGCGGCGCTGATCAGGAAGCGACCCTGTGAAAATCGGCTCACGGCCGTAGTGTACAATTCGGCGCCCTCGCACCTCGGGACGAAACCGGAAAGAAAACAATGGCGAAGACGATGAGAGCCGGCTGGGCGGGTCTCGCTCTGCTCGGCGCTGGACTGTTTGGCATTCAAAGCGGCGCGGCCGCCGACAGCAACACCGGGCCCTTCTCCAACGGGTCGGTACAGGAAGGTGCGACCAAGACAGCCGTGTGCTCGTCATGCCACGGTCCCAACGGCAACAGCACGAATCCCGACTGGCCGCGCCTGGCCGGACAGAGCGCCGTGTACATCGCCGAGCAGCTGCAGCTCTTCAAGGCGGGTGTGCGCAACAACCCGACCATGATGCCCATGGCCTCCACGCTCAGCGACAAAGACATGAACGACGTCGCCGTTTACTACCAGGCTCAGACTCCGCAGGGTCTCGAGGCCGATCCGTCCTACTGGCAGGCCGGCGAGACTCTCTATCGTCGCGGTGATCGCGCCCGGAACATCCCGGCCTGTGTCGCCTGTCACGGTCCTGGCGGGCGGGGCAATCTCGACGCCGGTTACCCGGCACTTCGCGCGCAGCAGGCAGTCTACGTGGTCAAGCAGCTGAACGACTACGCGAGCGGCGCCCGCTATGCGGGAGCCAAGAACCCGGCCCAGCCGAGCCGCAATGGCGCCATGATGCTGACCATTGCGAAACGGTTGACCCCTGAGGATATCCGCAACGTAGCGTCGTACGTTCAGGGGCTGCGCTGACGTCGCAGCGGACCGCTGGCGGTCCGCACCAACCGAGGCAACCCGATGACCCGATCGATCGCTCTGACTGTCCTGCTGGCGGTGCTCGTGTGTTCCTGCGCCCGCGGTTCGCCGACGCAGGGCGCGGCTGACGCCAAGCCCGCCGCAGCTGCGCCGGCGCCGACTTCGTCGCAGGCCGCCGGCCCGCAACAGTCCGCGCAGTCCGCCACCGCGCCAGAAATTGACACGGCGCAGGCCGCCGCCGCGCAGGAGAGCGCGGGCGACGAGCCGGAAGAGGATCGCAGCCAGGCGCGCAGCGACGCGGGCCTGGAGCGCCTCGCGCAATTGCCGGCAGACCAGCAGTTGCCGGGCGGTCGCTGGAAGCCCGGTGTCAATTACGATCCCCTGGTTCCCTCGCAGCCCACCAACGTCTCGCCCGGTAAGGTCGAAGTGGTCGAGGTGTTCTGGCTCGGCTGCCCGCACTGCTACGCGCTCGAGCCGTACCTGCAGAGCTGGCTCAAGAACAAGCCTGCGTACGTGGAGTTCGTACGCGTGCCGGTGATGTGGGGCCCGGTGCATCGCGCCCACGCCCATCTGTTCTACACACTGATGGCTCTCAACCACCCGGAACTGGTGCAACAGGCCTTCGACACCATCCAGCAGAAGCACGAGATGCTGGCGGCGCCGAGCGAGGAAGAGACCCTGCGCCAGCAGCAGAACTTCGCGAAGAACTTCGGTATCAGTCCGGAGGACTACACGAAGGCGTACAACTCCTTCACGGTCAACTCCAACCTGCAGCGCGCCGAGCAGCTCACGCAGCGATATCACGTCGAAGGCGTCCCGGTGTTCGTCATTGACGGCAAGTACACGACCGACGTGGCCAGGGCCGGCAGCCAGAGCAACCTGATCGCGCTCATCGACGACCTGTCGGCCGCCGAACGCCGCCACTGAGCGGCCGGGCGGGTACCTCGGCATGCAACGGCGACTCGACTGGGTGGCCGCGTGCTGAGCGTCTTCGTCCCGCAAGCCAGCGGCCTCGTCTGCGCCGAGCGTCCGCCCGACGCACCGCTGCCTCCGGATGCCTTGTGGATCGACCTGCGCGATCCCACTCCCGAAGAAGAGCAGCTGGTAGAGCGCACTCTCGGCATCGACGTACCCACGCGCGAGGAAATGCGCGAGATCGAAGCCTCTAACCGCTTCTACGAAGAGAACGGCGTGCTGTACATGACAGCCACCGTGGTGACGAAACTCGACACGGACCTCCCTGAACGCAGCCAGGTCACGTTCATCCTGACTGGCACCCAGCTGGTCACCAACCGCTACACCGATCCGCTGCCGTTCCGCCGCTTCATCAACTACGCCGCCACGCACCGGCAGGCACTGAATTCCGGCGCGGCCATCCTGGCGGGTCTGCTGGAAGCCATCGTCAACCGAATCGCCGACGTGCTGGAGAAGGTCGGTGGGGATGTGGATGCGATCTCCTCCAAGATCTTCTCCCGCCCGCACGACAAGCGGCCCGCTCCGCCGGATTTCCGGCAGGTGCTGGAGCGTATCGGCCAGAGCGGGGATCTCGTCTCCAAGGCGAGCGAGAGCCTCGTCAGTCTCACGCGGCTGCTCGGCTTCGTTCAGCAGAGCAGCACCACGCAGATCACGCAGGAGTCGCGCGCCCGCTTCCGCACGCTCTCGCGCGATGTGCTTGCGATGAATGACCACTCCTCGTTCCTGGGCGACAAGGTGCAGTTCCTGCTCGATGCCACCCTCGGCATGGTCAGCATCGACCAGAACAACATCCTGAAGATCTTCTCGGTCGTGACTGTGTTCCTGCTGCCGCCCTCGGTCATCACCGGTTTCTACGGCATGAACTTCGAGCACATCCCCTGGCTGCATGAGTCCTGGGGACCGGTCGCCGCGATCCTCATGATGCTCGGCTCCGCCATCGTGCCGTATGTGTATTTCAAGCGGCGCGGGTGGTTGTAACCGCCCGATCCGTTCCCGCTTCACCGGAATTTGCGTGGGCGAACGTCGGGCCGGAACGCTGCTGCCCAAGCGCAGGATTTGCGACTTTTAACCCGCGGGCCTCAAGATGTCGTTCGTCAACACGGGTTGCTGGAGTCGTCGATGGGAGCCTGGGGCGGGATCATCATGAGCTTTTTCGGAGCGCTGTTTGCGGCTCTGACCCTGAATGGGTCACGGGATGTCCCGGGCTGGGTGGCTTTCGTTCCGTTCACAGTCTTCGCGGCGGTTGGATTGGCCGCCGGTTACGTCCTCAGGCTTCCCGGGCCGGGGATCAGTCCATCCCAGAAAGTCTCGCGGGTCATCATGTGGAGCAGCATCGCGGAGGGCATCGGCCTGTTCATCGCGGCCAACCTCGTTACCAACCTGCGTCATCCCGAGTACCTCCTGCCCGCCATGGCTTTGGTCGTTGGACTGCATTTCCTGCCGATCGCCTGGGCGGCTTCGTTCACCCCGTTTTACGCCCTGGGAGCGGGGCTGTTGCTTGCTTCGATGGCGGGCTTTGCCCTGGCAGCGCCGATTGGAGCTGAAATCGCTGGCGCGGCTGCCGCGGTGTGCCTTTGGCTTGCGGCTGTTCTTGCCGTGGTCAGAGACTGGCGGACAAGAAGCGCGCAGACACGACTGCCGACGCCTCACGACGCTTGAAGAGCGATTGCATTTCGAACAATCGCCCTTTTTCGAGCGCAAGCTCCAGGCTGGCGCATAATGTTCGCGCGCGTCACGCTACCGAAACCTGGAGCGTGGCGAGGCGCCATGGACCGTAGCCGTCTCGGGGCGTGTCGTGGACGCGCCGCGGTGAAACCTTAGCCGGGGACCGAAAAAAAGCAGGGAGGTCACCGTAGCACAATGAAAAACGCCCTCAACGATGAGGTCATTCTCGCGGCGCGGCTTTTTCTGGCGACCCTGTTTCTGATCTTCGGCTGGAGAAAGCTCAAGGACTTGTCGGGTACTGTCAGTCAGCTGGTGCGGGATCGCGTTCCGATCCCTTCACTGGCTGCCGTCGTCGCGATCTTCATGGAGCTTCCGGTTGCGCTCGCGGTCGCCGTTGGCGCCTTTACGCATCTCGCTGCCGTCCTCATGGCTTTATACACCCTGGGAACTTCGCTTATCGAGCATCGCTATTGGACGACCGCAGGCGCAGCTCAGGTCGAAACCATGGAAGCCTTTTACAAGAACCTCAGTATCATCGGAGGCTTCCTGCTGCTGTATGTGACCGGTGCGGGACAATATTCGATGGACGTGTTGTTCGGCATCGCCACGCCGTGACCCGTGTGCTTTTCGGTTCGAGGTCGCTTGCTCACCGAGCCTGGCTCTGAACAACAAGCGCTTGGCGTAATGCTGCAGCCTCACCTCTTCGAAGGAGTCGTCAAATGAACAGTACGCAGATCGAAGGGAAGACCTATGAGATGCCCCCGAAAGAGGGCATCAGCATCGCGCATTTTCTCACCGTCACTGACATCGAGCGATCAGCCCGCTACTACGAGAAGGTATTCGGCGCCCGTATTCTGAGTCTGGGTGACGGCAACGCGCCCGCATACCTGCAGTTTGCCAACATCTGGATGATTCTGAACGTTGGGGGTGGCCCGACCCCGGATAAACCGACCGTAACGCTCAGCATTCCCGACCCGAATCACATCAACAGCTTCCTGAATCTGCGCGTTGCGGATATTCAGGCGTGCTATGAACTGTGGAAGAGTCGAGGGGCCGAGTTCATCACGAAGCCGATTCCCAAGTACGGTGAGATACGCTGCTACATCCGCGATCCTGACGGCTACATCATCGAGGTCGGGCAGAGCACAGACCTCAAATACGGTTGATGAAGCGTCAAGGTCGCGTGTGACGAGGGTCGAACGCTTTAGAATCCCCGTGGCACAGTTCGCGATCACGTCAAATGCCGACCCTGCTCAATTCTCAACCAGCTGCTGGTTGAGAATCCGGTTCCGCGGGACGTTGCGCCCCAGATCCACTGGCGGGCATGAACCGCCTCACCCTGTGTGACCGGGATGCACTTGGAAATTGGCGCGCCCGACTGGATTCGAACCAGCGACCTGCAGCTTCGGAGGCTGCCACTCTATCCATCTGAGCTACGGGCGCGTCTCGCTGATTTTACTAGAGTTTCGCCGCGATGTAACCGTCTTCGGACGTGAGCGAGTACGGCGTTGCCCCGCAATACCTTTGAGGTTCAGTCCTCGATGTCCTCGGGCGGGACGAGTACGACCTTGCCGTCCCGCAAATCCGCAATTGGATTACCGGCACGCTTGTGATCGCGGCGCGCCTCCTGCACTGCCCGCCGTGCCGCCTCGACAATCTGCTCCTGCAGCAACTCGTCGGCGACGGATTCTGCTTCAAGCTCGGCTTTCGTTGGAGATTTTCCGTTCATACTTGATACACAGTGGATTCCTGTCCGCGGCGATCGCGTCGGCATTGACGAACTCGCGAACTATCAATGCCTCGCGCAGGATTGAAGGCGCCGTCGTCGACTTTCCAGCGCCATTCGGACCGGCGATGACGACTACCTTTGCCATGGATTACTGAAGCATCCCAAGCAGATGCGCTCAATGCAATCCCTGACTCTCAGATTTTTCTCGCGCCATCGACTCTGAACACGGGGCACGTGCCCGCACGCTCTCTCGGCCGTCCGAAATAGAGTATCAACAGAAAGAACCCGGCCGTCACCAACAGCGGGACTACGTGCCGCTGATACGCGAATACCAACACGTAAGGCGCCCAGCCGGCACCGAGGAGTGCCAGCGTCCAAAGCGACCGTCGCAGTCGACGTTGCCAAACATCGCGGAGTAGAAGCGCGAGCAGGACGAGGGACATCACGCGTGCGAATCCCATCCAAAGAAACATCACGGTGCTGACGGCGCGTGGGTACTCCGTCTCCTGACCTTCCGCCGCCACACGGGTGGGTGTATGCCGCAGCTCGACGAGACTGACCCACAGCTTCTTCCCGAGAAACCGCGCGGCGTCGGCCATGTGCTCCTGCGACCACGTTCGCGCCAGGCTGCTGTAATGATCGTTCCAGGCCCACTCGTTGACGAAACACTGTCGTTCGGTCAGATCGGGAAGCAGCACGACACGGCCGTCGGAGAGTGTCGCCTGCGTCGAGTCGAAAATCCGGTCCAGCGAGATTTCCGGATACAGGGCCAGTCCTTCCGAACTGCTGCCGCGATAGAGATTTTCGCCATTCCAGGACGAAGACAGGTGCAGCGCGCCCGAAGTGGTGTAGTTGTGCGCAGCCCAGGCGGCGAACGGAATCACCACCACCAGCATCGCCAGCCCCTTCGATCGCACTTGCAGCTGCCGGTCGCTGAGCACCAGCGCGATGATCACGAGCAACATGGGAAGCGCGGTCGTCTTGACGAAATACAGCGTCGTCGCCAGTGCGATCGTCGCCAATGCCATGCGCGTGCGCGTACGGGTGCGGGTGCGTGTGCGCAAGCCGGTGCGCATGGAGCGCTCGACGCAGAAATCGGGGCTGATCAAGTAAGCGGCCGCGATCCCGAGACAGACCTCCAGTTCGACGAGCAGTCCCTCTTCGTACTCGAGCGAGGCTCCATGTTTGAGCACCTGCGGCCCGAGATAGAGCGCGTACGCGAGCAGCACCGCGAGCGCTGGAAAGCGCACAACCCGCGTGAGTGACCAGAGAAATGCGGTGAGCAGACTCGCGGTGAGGACACACTTCGCGATCGCGATGGGCGCGGATTTCGTGCCGAGAATCTTGGCCAGTCCCGCGTAGAGCATCGGCAGCAGGGGCATCCGCGTCGCATGGACGCACAGACTCGGATCGCAGCTCAGGTAGGGGGTTGCCCCGCATGACCGGAAGGATCCATCCGACAAGAGCCCGCGTACATAACCACCAACTCCGAACCCCGTATCGAAGATCTCCGCGCCCGAGGTACCGAGCGTGTGCAGGATCAGTACCAGTTTCGGCACGAGGGCGATGGCAGGCATCGCCACCAGCAACGTTCCCGCAAGCTCCTCGCGCCGGAAGTACGCGTGCAAGCAGGCGGACACCCGAGCTGAAACCATGGGGATGGATCCCGTACACCAAGGCGCCTGACTGTTTCTGCTCCCGGTTACGGTGGTATTGCGGCCGCGTGTCAGCTGTCGACAAGACCGGACGGTCGCCAGCCGGGCGCCGGTTTCCCTTGCAGGTCATTCGCAGGCACAATCCGCCCCCATTCCAACAACAGCGAGGACCCTTCATGGAAGCAACCTCGATGGGGCGGATTGCCTCGGGCTCCGGATCGCGCGATTTCCACTTCTGGATGGCGGGGGTGTTCCTGCTCATCGCATTCGGCGGGTTCACGCCCACCTACTGGGCCCGGGTGGCTACCGGCACGTTCCATGCGCCGCCCATCGTCCACATCCATGGGGCCCTGCTGTTCACCTGGACCCTGTTCTACTTCATGCAGACGGCGTACATCGCAAACGGACGGACCGCCCTGCATCAGGCCTGGGGCCTGTTCGGCATTTCGCTGTTCAGCCTCCTGGTGTGCTCCATCCTGGCCACCAAGATCGTGATGATGAAGGCCGACGAAGCGGCTGGGTTCGGGGATGCCGGGCGGCGCTTCGCGGCAGTGCCCCTGTTCGCGCTGCCGCCCATGATCGCGTTCTTCGCGCTGGCGATCGCCAACGTCCGCCGGCCGGAGATCCACAAGCGGCTGATGTTCGTGCTGCTGGCCAGCATGATGACCCCCGCCGTCGCCCGTATCTTCCTGGTGATCCTGTTCGCCGGGAAAACGGGCTCGACCACGGGGGCACCTCCCCCGAACTTCGTAGTCATCCCGCCCACGCTCGTTGCGTGCGCGCTCATCGGGGTGGGCATGATTCACGACCGGCGCACCCGGGGCCGGCCCCACAAAGTCTACGTCTATGGCCTGCTGGCGCTGCTGCTCACCATGCTGCTGGGCGTTCTCGTTGCCGACACTCAGACTTGGATGAACATGGCCCGCTGGCTGCAGGGGCTGGGCGGATAGCCGGCGGACACCGCCGCCTGGACCCAGGGGCGCGAAACCTCGGGCCCTGAGCCGGGACCCCTGGATCGCGCGCCCGATCCCTCAGGTCCCGATGCCGGCCCCCTTGTCCCGCCGGACAGGGTCCGCGACCGGCGCATCCGCCGCGGCTCCCGGGGCGGGGGGAGCGCCGGACAGCGCATTGTCCCGACGTGGTTTATACTGCGCCGCCGATTTTCAGGCGTTCCACGCGGATTGCAACGTGAGCAAGCAGGACACCCACTTCATCAACGTTTTCAGTCTGGTGATCGGCCTACTGGTCGTCATTGCCATCTGCATTTTCGCGTTCGCCCGCGTCGTCGCAAGCCAGACGCAGGAAAAGCAGGTGCTTGACGAAGCCCAGTACTACAGGAGCGTGGAAGGTCGTCTGAAGCCAGTTGCGCAGGAAGCCGTGGCCGGCCAGGACAATACGGCGCTGGCCATCAAGGCCGACGCGGGTGCCGCGGCGCAAGCGGGCAGCGCTGGTGCCGGTCCCGCACTGCCGAAGTCAGGGGCCGAAGTGTTCCAGCAGGTGTGCAGCGCCTGCCACGGTGCCGGAATCGCCGGTGCTCCCAAGGCCGGCGACAAGGCCGCCTGGGGCCCCCGCATCGCCAAGGGCAAGGACACCCTCTACGAGCACGCGATCAAGGGTTTCCAGGGTACCGCGGGCATCATGCCGGCCAAGGGCGGCCGTGCCGACCTCCCGGACGATCTGATCAAGCAGGCCGTCGACCACCTGGTCGACATGGCGAAGTAGCCCGGGCAAGCTGACAATGGCCCGGCACGGTGCGCCTGCCGGCTGCAGCTACCGCTATCCCGTCCGCCGGTCCAGCAACCGGTAGCTGATCGCCTCGCTCACGTGCACCGCCGAGATTGTGGCGGCGTCCTCCCCTTCCAGATCCGCGATCGTGCGCGCCAGCTTGAGGATCCTCTGCCGCGCGCGCGCCGAAAAGCCGAATTGCTGGACAGCACGCTCCAGCACGGCGTGACCGTTCGGATCGGTCGAGCAGTGCTGCTCGATGCGCGCATCATCCAGACGTGCATTGCATACCCCCTGCCTCCGGACCTGCCGGTCGCGGGCACGGGCCACCCGGCTCGCGGCCATCGCGCTGCTCTCGCGGGCGCAAGCCGGCTCCCCGAACTCACCCACCTGCACGCGAGGCATCTCCAGATGGATGTCGAGCCGCTCGAGCAACGGCCCGGACACGCGGGCACGGTACCGCGACACCTCAGGCGGCGTGCAGCGGCATTGCCCGCCAGGATCCCCGAGCCGCCCACACGGACAGGGGTTCATCGCTGCGACGAGTTGGAACTCGGCCGGATACTCCGCCTGGAGCGCCGCGCGCGTGACGTTCACAACACCGGATTCGAGCGGCTCACGCAGCGCCTCGAGCGCGCGCCGGTCGTACTCGAGCAGCTCGTCCAGAAACAACACTCCGCGGTGAGCGAGGCTGATCTCCCCGGGCCGTGCACGCGAACCACCACCCACCAGCGCCACGGCTGAAGCCGTGTGATGCGGCGTGCGAACCGGTCGGCGACCGAAGCTCGCGGGCTGGAATCCACATCCGCTGGCCGAAGCAATGGCGGCCACCTCCAGCGATTCCGATTCGCTCAAGGATGGCAGCAGACCGGGCAGCCGTCGTGCCAGCATGCTCTTTCCAACACCCGGCGGACCAATCATCAACACGCTGTGCGAGCCGGCGGCCGCGATGACGAGCGCGCGCTTCGCCAGCGTCTGACCGCGGACATCCCGCAGATCCAGACTCGGCTCCGACGCATCACGCCCCGCTGTTGGTCCGGATGCTTCGCCTGTCTCCAGCGGCGGCAGAGGCGCCGAGCCGTCGAGATGCGCACAGACGCTGAGCAGATGGCGCGCCGGGAAAATAAAAGTTCGCCGCATCCCGGCAGCCACGGTGGACTGTACGAGGACACTGACTTCATCGGCATTCGCGGCGGGCAGGATCACATCGTGACCCGCACGAGTCGCATGGACCGCCGCCAGAAACATGCCGGACACGGGGCGCAGCTCACCACTCAGACCGAGCTCACCGAAGAACTCGATCCGCCCCAGCTCTCGCCCAGCACGCCTCACGCGCAGCTGTCCGGATGCCATCAGGATGCCAAGCGCGATCGGCAGGTCGAAGCGGCCACCACTCTTGGGCAGATCCGCGGGCGCGAGACTCACGGTGATGCGACCGGCTGGAAACTCGAAGTGGGAATGCAGCAGAGCGGCACGCACGCGCTCCTTGCTCTCTCTCACGACCGTCGCCGGCAGGCCAACCATGCTGAACACGGGCAGGCCTGCATTCAGACTGACTTCGACCTGGACGGGTGGCGCGCTCAGTCCGAACTGCGCGCGGCAGGACACTGTGGCGATCGACATGGCCGTCCGTGGCCGTGAAGCTCAGTGCGCTTCTGCCGGCCCTCCGCGCGCCGGCCCCGTGCCGCCTCCCGCCGCTGCGCCGCCTCCTGGGCCGACTCCTGCAGTGCCTCCTGCGGTGCCGCTCGATGGCGCGCCACCCTGCAACTCCGCAAGGCGCTTCTCCAGCTCCTCGAGCCGGGCTCGCGTGCGCTCGAGCACGCGCACCTGGGCGTCGAATTCATCGCGCGACACGAGGTCGAGCTTGCTGAGGCTCGCGCGCAACACCGCGCGGAAATTGCTCTCCAGATCCTGACGCAGCGACTGCAGCCCCGGCGGCACGCTCTCCAGCAGCCGGCGCGCGATCTGGTCGATTTTCAACGTGTCCATCCTTTCATCCTCCTCCGACCCTGCCCCCATTTGACGCAGGGGCGCTGAGCGCGGCTCCAAAACGGTGCGCGAAGTGGGTGTCGTCATGCGCAAGCCGTGGAAACTGCACTGGAATTTGCTGTGGCACGGAATCTGCACCCTGACTGCGCGCTTGACAAGCATACGTACCACACCAGCCTACGGGCAGCCGATGTTTGTTGCGCGAAACACGCGATATGGGGACCAGTGACCTGAACCGTCCGGGAGACAACATGCGCATCGCTCCAAAAACCTCCTTAACAACATTGACCGGCATCGCGCTCGCGGCGCTCGCACCCACGCTGGCCTGGGCGGCCGACGCTCCGCCCGTGCCGAACAAGGGCGACACCGCCTGGATGCTCACATCCACGGCCCTCGTGCTGCTCATGTCGGTACCGGCGCTGGCGCTGTTCTACGGCGGCCTCGTACGCACGAAGAACATGCTCTCCGTGCTCATGCAGGTCTTCGTGGTCTTCTCGCTGATCACGGTCCTGTGGTGCGTCTACGGTTACTCGCTCGCCTTCACCGAAGGCAATCCGTTCTTCGGCGGCTTCAGCCGCCTGTTCCTGAACGGCACCTTCGACCCGGCCACCGGCAACTTCTCGCTCGCCGGGACCTTCAGCAAGAACACGCCGCTGTACGAGCTGGTGTTCGTCGGGTTCCAGGCGACGTTTGCCGCCATCACCTGCTGCCTGATCCTCGGCTCCATCGTCGAGCGCATCAAGTTCTCGGCGGTGCTCGTGTTCATGGTCATCTGGTTCACCTTCAGCTACTGCCCGGTGGCCCACATGGTGTGGTTCTGGGCCGGTCCGGACGCCTACACAGCAGCGGACAAGGCGGACGCGGTTACGGCAACGGCCGGGCAAATCTGGCAATGGGGTGCCCTGGACTTTGCCGGCGGCACGGTCGTGCACATCAACTCCGGTGTGGCGGGCCTGGTCGGCGCCGTCATCCTCGGCAAGCGCCTGGGCTTCGGCAAGGAGCCCATGCCACCGCACAGCCTGACCATGACCATGATCGGCGCCTCCATGCTGTGGTTCGGGTGGTTCGGGTTCAACGCGGGTTCGGCCCTCGAGGCCAACGGTTCCGCGGCCCTGGCGTTCATGAACACCTATCTGGCAACGGCCTGCGCAGTGCTTTCCTGGATGTTCGTGGAGTGGATCGTCAAGGGTAAGCCCTCGATGCTCGGTGCGGCCTCAGGTGCCGTCGCCGGCCTGGTGGCGATCACGCCAGCGGCAGGCAACGTTGGCATCCCCGGCGCCTTCGTCATCGGTCTGGGAGTGGGTGTGGTCTGCTTCTGGGGCGTCACCGGTCTGAAGAAGATGATCCGCGCCGACGACGCACTCGATGTGTTCGGGGTCCACGCCCTCGGTGGAACCTTCGGCGCACTCACGACCGGCATCTTCAACGCCCCCTCGCTGGGTGGACCCGGCTCCGTTCAGGATTGGGTCAAGGGCACGGTCGGTTACCCGGGCATCTGGCCGCAGTTCGTGATCCAGCTGAAAGCCGTCGTCCTGGTGATCGTCTGGACCGCCGTGGTCGCCGCGGTGGGCTTCCTGGTGGTCAAGCTCATGATGGGAATCCGGGTCTCGGAAGAAGAAGAACGCGAAGGTCTGGACATCACGTCGCACGGCGAACGCGCCTACGACATGTAGTTCCGGGGAGGTTCGGCGCCGCCACGCGGTGACCGGCTATTTAAGGACCCCGGTCTGCCCGCCCAGGCAGGCCGGGGTTTTTTACTGCCCCGGGGGCCAGCGGGGTGCCAGGTACCCCGGCTGACCTTCGCTTCGCGCAGCGGCGGGCCGCCTCTTGTGGTCGCGCAGCACGAATCCCGGCTCCCGGACTGGGGTCCAGGTCGCGTAACGATCCTCCGCCAGGCCCCCCCCACCCCCGGGTGTGACGGACTTCTATGGCCCGGGCTGCCCTGACCGGCGATACTGCTATGGCCGGGGAGGCCTACTTATGTTGCGTAAAATAGCCCTTGCCACCATTGCCATTGCGGCCGCGTCTGCTGCCTACGCCGACGTCTACCGCTGGGTGGATGAGCATGGCAGCGTTCATTACAGCGACCAGTGGATGCCGGGTGCCGAGGTCATCAAGGCCGTCAAGCCGCGACCGCCCTCCGACTCGGGCAGCTCGACCCGCTCCAGCAGCAGATCTCCGGTGACGAGCGATCGCGCCGCGGCGCAGATCGCCGAGCAGAATCAGGCGCAGGCGATGAAGCAGGACGTGTCCAAGGTCCGCGAGCAGCAGTGCAAGGAAGCCAAGGACCGCTATCAGAAAGCCATCGTCGCGCGGCGCATCTTCACGCCCGGCAAGGAGGGCGAGAAGGATGTCGACGGGCAGCCAGTCCGTCACTACATCTCCGACGAAGAGGCCGACGCTTACCGCACCAAGGCCCGCGCGGAGATGCAGGAAGCCTGCGGACCGGCCGCCACCGCCAAAGTCGTCGCGGAAGCCGCTCCCGAGTAGTCCCTCGCGAGGGGACGTTCTATAGTTGACGCGTGGCCGCTACGGCCGTCTCAACCGCGGTAGTCAGCTTATGCGTGTGGGCTTCGTCGGCCTTGGCGCCATGGGCGTGCACATGGCACGAAACCTCCATCGGGCCGGCCTGCTGACCGCCGTCTGGAACCGCTCCAGCGACAAGCCCCGTACTCTCGCGGCCGAACTCGGCTGCCAGGCACCCGCAACCCTGGCCGCATTGGCTGCCTCGGTCGATGCAGTGGTGATCTGTGTCTCCGCCGACAGCGATGTACTCGAGGTCGTGCGCGCGTTGGCGGCCGGCCTGCCATCCGGCGGTCTCGTCATAGACTGCTCCACCGTGAGCTCCGAAACCGCGCGCAGTGCGGCCGCCCTTCTCCAGCCCACCGGCGCTGACTTCCTCGACTGTCCGGTCAGCGGCGGTGTCGAAGGCGCCGAGAAGGCGACTCTGGCCATCATGGCGGGAGGGACACCCGAGGCCTTCGCCCGCGCGCAGCCCATCCTGAGCGCGCTCGGCAAGACGATCGCGCATTTCGGTCCCACCGGTAGCGGCCAGGCCGCCAAGGCCACCAACCAGATCATGTGCGCCGGAATCATCGAGGCGGTCTCCGAGGCCATGGCGTTCGCACGCGCACAGGGCCTGCCCCTGGACAAACTGATCGACACTCTCGGCAAGGGCGCCGGCTCGAGCTGGTACTTCGTGCACCGCGCTCCCAACATGGTGCGCGGCAGCTATCCGGCTGGGTTCCGCGTGCGGCTGCACGCCAAGGACCTCGGCATCTGTCGCGACATGGCGGCCCGCTTTGGAGTCGCCCTGCCGGTGGTGGAGCGCATGCTCGGCGAGTACGCCGAGCTGGTCGCGCGCGGTTACGGCGATGAGGACATCTCCGCGACCTTCCGGCTCAAGTCCGAACTCTTCGAGCCCGGCGGCAAGCCCGCCGCGCGCACTCCGGGCGCATGAACAGGGACGCCGCGACCGGCGCCGCGAGGCCTTTCTACCTTCCCGATTTCTGCACGTCGCGCGCCGCACTCGCGATCGTGCTGATCGTCGAACTCACGGCGGTGCTGCTGACCCTGGCGCATGACAGTGCCCTCATCGGCTTCTGGACCGACCTGTCGCGCACATCGATGTTCCTGTTGTGGATCGGACTGGCCGGTGCCGGCCTGTTGTGCTGGATGCGCGACCGGTTGAAGCGCCTGACCGTGGGACGGGGCTCAGCCGCGGCGCTCGTATTGATCCTTTGTCTGATTGCCATTATCTCCATCGCGACCTTCATCCTCGGCCGTACCGCGCTCGTGGTCGACGCCGGCGCCTCGATCCTGTTTCCACCCGATCTGACGGCATTCCTGCTGCGCAACGTCGGCATCGGCCTCGTCGTCACGGGGCTCGCGCTACGCTACTTCTATGTCACGCACGAGTGGCGCCGCAACGTCGAGATGCGGGCCACGGCGCGCGTCCATGCCCTGCAGGCCCGCATCCGCCCGCATTTCCTCTTCAACAGCATGAACACCATCGCCTCGCTGACCCGCTCCAACCCGGCGGTCGCCGAGCAGGCGGTACAGGACCTGGCGGATCTGTTCCGCGCCAACCTGAGCGACAAGCGCAACACGATAACACTCGAGGAGGAGTGCGAAGTGGCTCGCATCTATCAGCGCATCGAGCATCTGCGCCTCGGCGAGCGCCTGCACGTGGACTGGAAGATCGAAGCGCTGCCGCGCAAAGCCCTCGTGCCCGGCCTGATGCTGCAGCCCCTGTTGGAAAATGCCATCTATCACGGCATCGAACCGCAGCCCGAAGGTGGCACCGTGACGGTCACCGGCGAGTTCACCGGCAATCTCATCACCATCGTGGTGCGCAATCCGGTGGGCGCGCATCAGAACGAGCGCGAGGGCAACCGGCTGGCGCTCGCCAATATCCGCGAGCGCCTGGAGCTCATGTACGGTGAGCAGGCACTGGTGAAATCGGGCCGCTTCGACGCCGAGTACATCGTGACCCTGCGCTTCCCGTACATCGAACGGCGCGAGCAACTGCCCGCATGAAGCACCGCGTGCTCATCGTCGACGACGAGGCTCCGGCGCGCGAGCGTCTGCGCAGCCTGCTGGCGGAGATGGAGGAGTTTGAAGTGATCGGCGAGGCGGGCACGGGTGAGCAGGCGCTGAAGCACACCGTCGAGTTGACCCCGGACGTCGTGCTGCTGGATGTGCGCATGCCGGGAATCGACGGCATCGAGGCCGCGCGCCACATGAACGCGCTGGAGCATCCCCCCGCGGTGATTTTTACAACCGCCTACGATGAATACGCGGTCAACGCCTTCGACGCACGCGCGGTCGGCTACCTCCTCAAGCCCATCCGCAAGGAAAAGCTCGCAGCGGCACTGGCGCACGCGAGCCGCCTGACCCGGCCACAGCTGCAGCACCTGGGCGCATCCGGCAAGGCCGATGCGCGCACGCACATCGCGGCCCGGCACCGCGAGGGACTGCGCCTGATCCCGGTCGAAGACATCCGCTACTTCTTCGCCGAACAGAAATACACCACCGTGCGCCACGGCAAGGGCGAGGATCTGATCGAGGACTCGCTGCGCGCCCTGGAGGACGAGTTTGGATCGCGTTTCGTGCGCATCCATCGCAACGCGCTGGTCGGTGTCCGCTTCCTCGAGCGCATCGATCGCAATGCCGACGGCCAGTACTACGTCCACCTGACGGGATGCGAGGCGCCGCTGCAGGTCAGCCGCCGCATGGCCACCGAACTGCGCGAACGCTTCCGGATCTAGCTGACGGCTCGACAGCGCTCCAGGGCCGAGCGGCCAATTCTGGCGGCGTCGACCCGACCGGCGGCCGCTGTTCAGCCCGCGGGCCGGGAGTCCGGCGCGTAATCGAAGGAATCGAAGTACAGGCGGTCCTCGCGCGCCCCCTGCGCCGGAAAGCTTGCGCGGATCGCCTCGATCATCGCCGGCGGTCCGGCCGCATAGATGTCGAATCCGTCCAGGCTCGGGTGATCGGCCAGCACCGCCTCGTGCACCCAGCCATGGCGGTATCCCGGTGCGCCGGCAGCTTCGGCATCCGACAGCACCGCGGTGAAACGCAACTTCGGGTGGCGTTGTGTCCAGCCGCGGATGAGCGCTTCCTCGTACAGATCATGGGGTGCGCGCGCTCCCCAGTACAGATGCACGGGTCTGTCGATGCCACGCTCGAGCACATGCCGCAGGATGGACTTCAGCGGCGCAAATCCGGTGCCGCCGGCGATCATCAACAGCGGCCCATCGCCCGACCGATAGACGAACTGCCCTACCGGTCCCTCGATACGCAACAGCGTGCCCGCCCGCGCATCCGCAAACAGTTTGTCGGTGAAGCCACCGCCCGGCACGCGCCGCACATGCAACTCCAGCATCTCGCTGTCATGCGGCGGACTGGCGATGGAGAAACTCCGACGCCGACCACCCTCGAGCAACACATCGAGGTACTGTCCAGGCTGGAAGTGCAGCGACTCGACCACTGGCAAGCGCAGCCGGACCTGCAACACATCGGGAGCGAGCGGCGTGAGACTCTCGATCCGGCACGGCAGTGTCTTGATGTCGACCTCCGTGACGCTGGCGATCAGCCGCGCTTCCACCACCAGATCCGAACGTGCCCGGGCCTGACACAGCAGGATGTGACCGCTCGCGGCCTCCTGCTCCGTGAGACCCACTGGCCGGCTCTGCGGGTAATGGATCTCGCCCGAGCGCAACCGCGCGCGGCATGAGCCGCAGTGACCGGACTTGCAACTGTGCGGCAGGTTCAGGCCCGCAGCGAGTGCTCCCTCCAGCACGGGGCGATCCGCGCGCACCCTGATGATCCTGCCGTGCGGTTCGACGCGGACGGTGTATTCTTCAGCGCTCATGCGTCAGACTATTGTAAGTGTTCGTCAATCCACCCACTGAGAAGATCACCGCGCTGCTGAACACGGCGCGCACCATCGCCATCGTGGGTCTCTCGGCCGATCCGGGCCGCCCTTCGCATGGCGTGGCCCGGTCGCTGCAGCGCTTCGGTTACCGCATCATTCCGGTCACGCCCGCGGGCGGCACCATCCTGGGCGAACGCGCGGTGCCCGACCTCGATCACATCAGGGACGTGTTGCAGCCCGGTGAGCGCGTGGATGTCGTCGATGTCTTCCGTCGCCCCGAGCATGTCGCTGCCATCGTGGACGATGTCATCCGGTTGGGATTCCCGGCCCTGTGGCTGCAGGACGGAGTAGTGGACGAAGCGGCCGCCGCCAAGGCGGTCGGGGCAGGCGTCTTCACCGTGATGAACCGCTGCATGTTCAGGGATCGTGCCGCGCTGGGATGATTCAGCTATCCTTCGGCGCATGCGCATCGACTTCACCAAGATGCACGGCACCGGCAACGACTTCCTCGTCTTCGATGCCCCCCAGGGCCGGGTGCCCGCCCCCGCCGAACTGCGCAGACTCGCCGACCGCCACACCGGCATCGGTTTCGACCAGGCGCTGGTCCTGGAGCCGCCGCGGCGCCCTGACACGGCGGTCTTCTATCGCATCTTCAACTCGGATGGCGCTGAAGTGGAGCAGTGTGGCAACGGCGCCCGCTGCATCGCGGCCCTGTTGCACCGGCGCGGTGTCAGCCGCTCCGGTGCCATCACGCTCGACAGCCCCGCCGGTCTGGTGCACGCACGCGTGAGCTCCGGTACCGTCGCGGTTGACATGGGTGTACCGAGTTTCGATCCCGCCAGCCTGCCGTTCGACGCGCCGGCGCGCGCGACGCGCTACAGCCTGGAGGTGGCGGGCGAGGAGATCGAGATCGGCGCCGTCTCGATGGGCAACCCGCATGCGGTGATCACCGTTGACTCCACCGACACCGCTCCGGTGGCGAGCCTGGGTCCCGCCATCGAGCACCACCGGCGCTTCCCGAAACGGGTGAATGCCGGATTCGTGCAGATCATCGACCGCTCACACATCCGTCTGCGCGTGTATGAGCGCGGTGCGGGCGAGACACTGGCCTGCGGCACCGGAGCCTGCGCCGCGGTCGCGGTGGAGCGTGATCGGGGTTTGCTGGACCCGGACGTGCACGTCAGCGTGCGCGGCGGCGAGTTGCGCGTAAACTGGGAGGGTCCCGGCCAGCATGCGTGGCTGTCGGGGCCGGCCGAGATATCATTCGAAGGACACGTCGAGGTCTCAAGCACATGACTACACGAGAAGCCCGCGGCGTGGCTGCAGTGGAAACCGAGGAGGAGTCCATTGCCGCCTACCTGCAGCATCATCCGGATTTCTTCGAGCGCCATCACGCCGTACTGGCGCGGCTGCGGCTGCCGCACGCGCGCGGCGGCTCGACGATCTCGCTGGTCGAGCGCCAGATCGAGGTGCTGCGCGAGAAACATGCCACCGTGGAAGCCAAGCTCGCGGAGTTCGTGCGTGTGGCCCGGGCCAACGATGCGCTCGCCGACAAGCTGCACGGCTTCACCCGCAAGCTGCTCCGCGCCGGCACACCCGAGGAAGTGATCGCCACGATGGAGTCCAGCCTGCGCATGGACTTCGATGCCTTCCACTCCGTGCTGGTGCTCATCGGGCCCCACCCGGATCTGGCCCCGCAGAGATTCGTGCGCACGGTGCGCGCCGACGACCCCAACCTGAAATCCTTCGAGACCCTGTTTTCCAACGGCAAGCCGCGTTGCGGCCAGGCGCGCGACTCGCAGCGCGAATTCCTCTTCGGCGCCGACGCCAACGACATCGGCTCGGTGGCACTCGTGCCGCTGGGAGACAAGGGTCAGCTCGGACTGCTCGCGCTCGGCAGCACCGACCGCGACCGTTTCCATCCCGGCATGAGCACGGAGTTCCTGGCGCGCATGGCCGATCTGATTGCGGATGCGCTGTTGCCGGCGGCGGACAAGCCTTCTGCCGCCGCAGCCGGCGGCTGACACGGCGGCGCTTGCAGGGGAGCTGTTTGACCCCGGCAGCACTGGAGAGCGTTGTACGGTTCCGGCGCTACATGCGCACTGAACGCCGTCTCTCGGCTCACACGGACAGCAACTACGCGCGGGACATCGCCGCGCTTGTGAAGTTCTGCGACCGCCAGGGCCTGAGTGACTGGAAGTCGCTCGACAGCCAGCACATCCGCGTCTTCGCCGCCCATTCCCATGCGGCCGGGCTCGCGCCCCGCAGCATTCAGAGGCGCCTGTCGGCCGTGCGCGGGTTCTTCGAGTTCCTGGTGCGCGAGAATTCAGTCCCCGCCCGCGTCCGGAGCAATCCCGCGCAGGAGGTCCGCGCCCCCAAAGCCTCGCGCCGCCTGCCGGACACCCTGGACGCCGACCAGATGGCCCGCCTGCTGGAGCTCCCTGCCGGTGATGCGTTCGCCACCCGGGATCGCGCCATGATGGAGCTGCTGTATTCATCGGGCCTGCGTCTGAGTGAGCTGGTCGGCCTGGACCTGACCGGCCTGGATCTCAAGGACCGCATGGTCCGGGTCCTCGGCAAAGGCGCCAAGACGAGGATCGTCCCGGTGGGCAAGCAGGCGGTGCGTGCCCTGTCCCAGTGGCTGAAGGAACGAGGCGCTCTCGCCCGAGCGGATGAGGCGGCGCTGTTCGTGGGTCGCAACGGCCGGCGGCTGGGTCCGCGCGCGGTGCAGACCCGCGTGGCCCAGTGGGCCCGGAGGCAGGGCCTGGCGAACCGCGTGCACCCGCACCTCTTCCGCCACTCTTTTGCCTCCCATATCCTTGAATCGGGGGGAGATTTGCGCGGTGTCCAGGAACTGCTAGGGCACGCCGACATCGCCACCACGCAGATCTACACTCACCTTGACTTCCAGCACCTTGCCCGCATCTACGACGCTGCCCATCCCCGCGCCCGGAGGAAGGCCTAGCAGTTTCACCGACCGGCCCTCCTGGCCCGGGCTGCTCGTCCCGACCGGGCCGCCAGGAGCGCCATGACCGAGCAGACCTTCAATCCCCACGGAACCACCATCCTGGCCGTGCGGCGCGACGGCGCCGTGGCCATGGGCGGCGATGGCCAGGTGACCCTCGGCAACACCGTCATGAAGGGCAATGCCCGCAAGGTGCGACGGCTCTACAACGAGAGCGTGCTGGCGGGGTTTGCCGGCGGCACCGCCGATGCCTTCACGCTGTTCGAGCGCTTCGAGGGCAAGCTGGAGAAATACGGGAACCTGACCCGGGCCGCCATCGAGCTGGCCAAGGACTGGCGTTCCGACCGCTACCTGCGCCGCCTGGAGGCGCTGCTGCTGGTCGCCGATCCCGCCAAGATCCTCGTGATCTCCGGCAACGGTGATGTCATCGAACCCGACCACGAGGCCGCCGCAATCGGTTCAGGTGGTCAGTTCGCGCTGGCCGCGGCGCGTGCCTTGCTGGAGGGCTCCACCCTGGATGCGCGCAGCATCGTCGAGCGCTCGCTCGGCATCGCCGCCGACATCTGCATCTACACCAATCGAAATCTGGTCATCGACGAACTGAGGCAGAGCAATTCCTGATGTCTTCCCTGACACCGCGTGAGATCGTCGCCGAACTCGACAAGCACATCATCGGCCAGGACGCCGCCAAGCGAGCCGTATCGATCGCCCTGCGCAACCGCTGGCGGCGCATGCAGGTGGGCGAGCCGATGCGCCAGGAGATCACCCCGAAAAACATCCTGATGATCGGCCCCACCGGTGTCGGCAAGACCGAGATCGCGCGGCGCCTGGCGCGGCTCGCGAATGCGCCGTTCGTAAAGGTCGAAGCCACCAAGTTCACCGAAGTGGGTTATGTGGGACGCGACGTGGACTCCATCGTCAAGGAGCTCGCCGACGTCGCCGTCAAGATGACGCGCGAGCAGGCGGTCGAGAAAGTCCGCGTGCGCGCCGCTGACTCAGCCGAGGAGCGCGTACTCGATGCCCTGTTGCCGAAGCCGCGCATGATGGGCTTCTCCACCGACGAGCCCACCCAGCCGCGCGATACCGAGACCCGGCAGAAGTTCCGCAAGATGCTGCGCGAGAACCAGCTCGATGACCGCGAAGTCGAAATCGAGGTGCGCGCGCTTCCCGTGGGCGTCGAGATCATGGCGCCTCCCGGCATGGAGGAGATGCAGCAGCAGCTGCAGTCCATGTTCCAGAACCTCGGCGGCAACCGCTCACGCACCCGCAAGGTCAAGGTGCGTGAGGCGCTGAAACTGCTCACCGATGAGGAAGCCGGCAAGCTCATCAACGAGGACGAGCTGAAGATCCAGGCGATCGCGAACGCGGAGCAGAACGGCATCGTGTTCATCGACGAGATCGACAAGGTGACTCGGCGCCAGGAAACGATGAGCGCGGACGTCTCGCGCGAAGGTGTGCAGCGGGATCTGCTGCCACTGGTCGAGGGGTCTACCGTCACCACCAAGTATGGCCCGGTGAAAACCGATCATGTGCTGTTCATCGCTTCGGGCGCCTTCAGCCTGTCGAAGCCGTCGGACCTGATCCCGGAGCTGCAGGGGCGCCTGCCCATCCGCGTGGAACTGGATTCGCTCAAGGTCGGTGATTTCGTGCGCATCCTGACAGAGCCCGACGCCTCCCTCACCGCCCAGTACCGCGCCCTGCTCAACACGGAGGGGCTGCAGGTGGAGTTCGCGGCGGATGGAGTGCGCCGGATTGCGGAGATCGCGTTCCATGTCAACGAGCGGACCGAGAAC
>DATKLO010000007.1:0-9155 GCA_035542375.1 Steroidobacteraceae bacterium
TGCAGGGATTCGCCGTTGCCGTGCGCATGGGGGCGACGAAGAAGGATCTCGACGACACAGTCGCCATTCACCCGACGAGCGCCGAGGAACTGGTGACGATGCGGTGAGCGGCCGGGGGCCGCGAGCGGTGCGGGACGCGCAGCCGGCCGTTCAACGACTGATGGCGGCTTGCGCCGACGGGCCGATCGCTCAGCCGCTCGCGGCAGCCTGCGCTGACGGGCCGGTCGTTCAGCCGCTCGTGGCAGCCTGCGCAGCCGACATGGGCGGTGCGAGCGCGCGTTCCCTGATGGCGGTCAACACCGAAGCCGTAGAGGGTTTGATGCCGCGCCAGACGCGGAATGACTCGGCCGCCTGTTCGACCAACATGCCCCATCCCTGGAAAGCGCGGGCGCAACCCAGATCGAGCGCCCAGCTTGTGAAGGGTGTGTCGGCTTTGCCGTAAGCCATGTCGTAGCACGTGGTCTCCGGTCCGATGACAGCGGCCGGTACGGCCGGCACTTCGCCGATGAGACTCGCCGAGGTCCCATTGATGACGATGTCGAACTGCTCGCTCAGCTCGACCATGGCCATCCCGCGCACGGGACCCAGCCTGGCGAAATTCTCCGCCAGAACCTCCGCCCGCTCACGCGTGCGGTTCGCGATGACGATCTGGGCGGGTTCCAGCGCCAGCAGGGGCGCAATGATGCCGCGCGTCGCGCCACCGGCGCCGAGGACCAGGATTCGCCGGCGGATGATGACCAGCCCGAGGTTGTCGCACAGGTCGCGGACCAACCCGACACCGTCCGTGTTGTCGCCCAGGATCCTGCCATCCTTCTGCAGAGCCAGCGTGTTGACCGCGCCGGCGTGTGTCGCGCGCGGCGTCAGTTCGTTGGCGATCTTCACGGCGGCGCTCTTGTGCGGCACGGTAACATTCAGACCGCGGCCGCCGAGCGTGAAGAAATCCCGCACCCGCGGCTCGAATTCCTGCGGCGTGATGTCGAACAGCCGGTAGCTCATGGCCTGGCCGGTCTCGCGCGCAAACATCCCGTGGATGAACGGCGACCAGCTGTGCGCGACCGGGTGCCCCACGACGCCGTAACGATCGGTGCTCATGTGTGGATTCTGCGCCCCACGGCAGACCGGGTCACGCCGCACGAGTCAACTTCGTGACGCTCGTACCGCCTGCGTGGCCGGTGTCCAGGCGGGCCCACAGCTCCGGGAGCCATTCCCGCATGCATTCCTCGAGTTTCCAGGGCGGATTGACGATGAGAAGGCCGGAGCCGTTCAGGGCTACCTGCGAATCGCGGGGGTACAGCCACAGCTCGCTGGCGAGGGTTTCGGCCGACACGGCGCGCGCGAAGGATTCCCGCCAGTGTCGCGTGTCACGTTCGTCCTTGATGGGATACCACGCGGCGATGACCGCGGTGTTGAAGCGCCGCAGGGCATCGCAGACGGTTGCCGTCACCCGCTCGAAGTCGCGCTTCGAGTCTTCATAAGGCGGATCGATCAGGATCAGGCCGCGACGTTCCGGAGGGGGCAGCCAGGCCCGCAGTCGTTCGAAACCGTCTCCCGGTTCGACCCGACACCGCGGATATCTCTCAAGCTCACGCTCAAGCATCCGAGCCTCGGCCGGGAGCCATTCACACAGGATCGCCCGGTCCTGGGGCCGCAATTCTTCCGCGGCGAGCACGGGGGAGCCCGGGTAGGCGCGAGGGCGTCCCATGGCAGCGCGGAACTCGGCAAGTCGCGCGGTGTAGTGCTGCAGTTCCGCGGACCGGAATTCCCCCTCTGCGACGACGTCTGCTCCCGCGGCGGATTCCCCCGGGCCGGCACCGGCGGCCTGCTTTCCGCCAGCAGAGGGCCGCCTTGCGCCATCGGCTGACTGACTGCCGGCACGCGGCAGGTCGTAAACACCGCGCCCTGCGTGTGTCTCGAAGTACGCGAACCCCTTTTCTTTTCGCTTCAGGGCCCGCAGCAGCGCCAGCAGCACGACGTGTTTGTGCACGTCCGCGAAATTTCCGGCGTGATAGCTGTGACGGTATTTCAAGGCGGCAGCGGTTGCCGCTACTTCACTCCGCGGGCGCGCTGGCCGGCAGGCTTCGCTCCCTTGCGCGGTGTGGTCGGTTTGCCGGAGGACTTGCGGGCGACGGATTTCCCCGCGGCGAGTGCGGCGCGCGGCCGACTATCGGTGGTGGCCGGTCGCGCGTGGCTCGTACCGGCCGCCCGAGTTGATGCGGCAGGCTTCCGCGTCGCCGCTTTTTTCGCCGCAGGCCTTGCTCCGGCGCTGGCGGTCGGTCGCGCGGAGGTTGCCGGTTCCTCGGGGCGCGCCCGCTTGCCCTTCACGGCCTTGGTGCCGGCCGGGGCATCGGCCGATGCCGCCTTCTGGCCGTTGCCTGCGTTCGAACCCTTTGCGCCCTTGGCGCCTGCGGTCTGCGCGCTCGCAGCCTGCGCGCCTGCGGCCTGACGGCCGCCGCGTCGGCCGCGGCCAAAACGGGCACCGCGCTCCGGCGCCTGCTCTATCATCACTTTGCACTCATCGAGCGTGAGCGATTTCGGATCGCGCTCTTTGGGAATCTTGGCGTTCTTCTTGCCATCGGTGACGTACGGACCGTAGCGGCCGTTCAACACCTGGATGCCCGCTTCCGGGAACTGGGCAATGATGCGGTTGGCGTCAGCTTCCTGCTTAAGTCGGATGACCTCGAGCGCGCGCTCGAGTGTCACGGTGTACGGATCGTCTTCCTTGAGTGAAACGTACTTGCTGCCGTACTTGACGTAGGGACCGAACCGGCCCACGTTCGTGATGATGGGCTCGCCGTCCGCCGTGGCGCCCAGTGTGCGTGGCAGTTTGAACAACTCCATCGCATCCGCGAGCGTCACGGAGTCCATCTTCTGCCCCGGGCGCAGACCCGCGAACTTCGGTTTCTCCTCGTCGTCCTTCGTACCGATCTGCACGAACGGACCGTAGCGCCCCATGCGCACCGTGATGGGCTTGCCCGTCGCCGGGTCCTTGCCCAGCTCGCGCGCCTGCGCGACCTGCTCGCGGCTGACCGTCTTCTCGATCTTGTCGACCTGATGGATGAACGGCTTCCAGAACTTGCCCAGCGGCGTGGTCCAGTCCTCTTCGCCGCGCGAGACCGCGTCCAGCTCGTCTTCCATCGCGGCCGTGAAGCCGTATTCCACGTAGCGGTGGAAGTGATCGGTCAGGAAGCGATTGACGATCTTGCCGATGTCGGTCGGAACGAACCGGCGCGCATCCATCTCCACATACTCGCGGTCCTGCAGCGTCGAGATGATGGTCGCGTAGGTGGAAGGCCGGCCGATTCCGTGTTCTTCGAGAGCCTTCACGAGCGAGGCTTCCGAGTAGCGTGGCGGCGGTTCGGTGAAATGTTGATCCGCGCGCAAGGCCGTCAGCGCTACAGCGTCACCGACCTCCATGGGCGGCAGCACATGATCGGTGTCGTCGGCCTTCGCATCGTCCGTACCTTCCTGGTAGACGGAAATGTAGCCGGGTTTGACCAGAGTTGAGCCGTTCGCACGCAAGAGATGGCGTTCCGGGCCGTCCTCACCCGCGAGCATGTCCACGGCGACGGTGTCGAATACCGCGTGACTCATCTGAGAGGCGACGGCGCGCTTCCAGATCAGTGCGTAGAGCTTGTAGAGATCCGGATCCACCTTGCCCTCGACATGGGCGGGCGTGATGCTCGCCGACGTGGGACGAATGGCTTCGTGGGCTTCCTGCGCGTTCTTCGACTTCGTCTTGTAAACGCGTGGCTCCTCCGCCACCTCGTCCTTGCCGTACAGCCGGGTGGCGACGTCGCGGATCTCGTTGACCGCTTCCGCTGCGAGCGCCACGGAGTCGGTACGCATATAAGTAATGAGACCGACGCTACCCTCGCCGATATCCAGACCTTCATAAAGCTGCTGAGCCAGGCGCATGGTGCGGCGGGCGTTGAAGCCCAGCTTGCGCGCCGCTTCCTGCTGCAACGTGGATGTCGTGAAGGGCGCGGCGGGATTGCGGCGACGCTGCTTGCGGTCGATGGCGATGACCCGCAGCTCACCCAGACCGGCCGTGCCGGGACGCGCCGCCGAGCGCGCGGCGGCGATGATGGTCTGCTCGACTTCGCGCGCCTGAGTCTCATTGGTGAAGCTGAACTGCTCCACCTTCTTGCCGCGGAACTCGAGCGCCTTGAGGGGGAAGTTCTGGCCGGTGTGCGCGCCTTCGCCCTCGATGGTCCAGTATTCCTGCGCGATGAAGGCGGCGATCTCGGCCTCGCGCTCGCAGATCATGCGCAACGCCGGGCTCTGCACCCGACCGGCCGACAGTCCCTGCCGTACCTTCTTCCATAGCAGCGGCGAGAGGTTGAATCCCACGAGGTAGTCGAGTGCGCGGCGCGCCTGCTGCGCATTCACCAGCTGCAGCGACAGGTCGCGCGGCTGGGCCACCGCTTCGCGGATGGCGTTGCGAGTGATCTCGTAGAACACCACGCGGTGGACCTGTTTACCGTCGAGCTCGCCGCGCGAGTCGAGGATTTCCTTCAGGTGCCAGGCGATGGCCTCGCCCTCGCGATCGGGGTCGGTGGCCAGATACAGCGCCTTGGACTTGCGCAGCGAGCGGGAGATGGCGTCCACGTGGCGCTCGTTCTTCTCGAGCACCCGGTACTGCATGGCGAAGCCACGGTCCGGATCGACCGCGCCTTCCTTCGGGACGAGATCGCGCACGTGCCCGTAGGAGGCGAGCACGTCGAAATCGCGGCCCAGGTACTTCTTGATGGTCTTCGCCTTGGCGGGCGATTCGACGATGACGAGGTTGTCTGCCATTGCCTATGCGAAGCTGATGCTCAAAAACAAAAATCCGCGGCCGGGCCGCGGAGCTCGTGCCGGCGGAACGTGCCGGCGCTCAGTGGGGCGCGCCCGACTGTACATCGGAGACCAGATCTTCCAGGCGCGCGAACGCCTGCTCCTGACCCGGCTGGCTCGACAGCACCATGAGCACGACCCACTTCAGCTGCTCGGTGTCCAGCTCATCGGCATCCAGTGCCAGCATGCGCTCTATGACGATCTCGCGCTGCTGCGGCGAGAGGATGCCCAGCCGCTCGAGCGTCACCAGGAACCCGCGCGACTCGGTCGACAGCCGGGCCAGCTCGCCGTCGGAGAAGATCCGCAGCGCGCCGCCGCCACCTGCCGGCTCCGCGAGCGCCAGCGGTGGCCGGTCACGCTCGGAAGCGAGATCGGCCAGCCAGTCGAGCGCGCGCTCGACGTTGGCGTGCGCGAAACCGATACGCTCCAGATCGCGCGCCAGGTGCTCACGCTCGGGCACCTCGGGTACCTCATCGAGCATGTAGCGATCGAACACGTAGATCAGGATGTCGAGAACGGTGCCGGTCATCATCACGGTACACGGCCAAAGCGGCCGCCTGGTTGAGAAGCGATGCGCCCCTCGAGCTCGAGAATCAGCAACATCGATGCGATCGAGTCGCCCGGCAGACCGGTGCGGGCCGCGAGTACATCAACAGTCACGGGTTCGAAGCCGACGGCATCTAACAGCATTTCATACTCCTTGTCCAATGCGGGGGCCGTGCCTGCGCCCGCTTTGCGTTGCACAAGTGCTTCTTTCGGCTCGGGAAATCCCAGCGCGGCCAGCACTTCGGCGGCGCTTTCCACCAGCAGGGCGCCGTCCCGGATGAGCTTATGACAACCGCGCGAGCGTGGATTGTGGATGGACCCGGGCACGGCAAACACCTCGCGCCCCTGATCGGCCGCCCACCGGGCGGTGCTGAGCGAGCCGCTGCGCTGCGCCGCTTCCACCACCAGCACGCCGAGTGCCAGGGCGCTGATCAGGCGGTTGCGCCTCGGAAAGTTCGGCGCGCGCGGCGGCGTGCCCGGCGGAAATTCTGACACCAGTGCGCCCCGGCTCCGGATGCGCGCGGCGAGCGCCTCATGTTGGGTTGGATACATGCGGTCCAGGCCGGTGCCGCAGACGGCGATCGTACTGCCGCCCGCACGCAGGGCGCCTTCATGACTGGCTGCATCGATGCCGAGCGCCAGCCCGCTGGTGACGGTGAGACCCGCCCGTGCGAGGCAGGCAGCGAACTCCTTCGCAGTGTGGACACCGCCCGCGGTCGGAGTACGTGAGCCGACGATGGCAATCTGGGGCTCGGCCAGGGCCGCTGCATTTCCATGCACGAACAAAGCACCTGGTGCTCCGGGCGTCTGCAGGAGGCGCGAAGGATACTCGGCATCCGTGCTGAGCAGCAGGCGCGCTCCGCTGGTACCGAGCCAGCGCAGGTCGGCGCGCAGCGCGCGCTCATCCGGAAGCGCGAGATAGGCGCGTGCCTGCGGCGGCAGATCCACCTGGGTCCAGGTCGCCGGGTCGATGAGCGACTCTTCCATGCCGCCGGCCGCCGCATGCAAGGCACTTACATGAGCGGCATCGAGGCCGGGGGCGCGAGCCAACACGGCGCGGGCGGCCAGAACGTCCATGCCGGCAAGTTACGCGAGCGGCGCCGCGCGGGGAGCCGGGTGAAACGGGCCCGAACGGGCTATTTTGCGTCGCTGGGAATCAGGCCGTGCGGCAGACCCGCACGGCGCCGATCAATGAGATTGTCGGGCGACTGAAGCGCGCTCGGCTCGCCACGCGAAACCGTGTGACGAACCGGAGCCGGCCTACGGATTGTGTACGACGTCGAGGACGTGCATGGCGCTCGAGGCGCCGATGATCAAGCCGTAGCTCACGCGGTCGAACGATTTGAATACCAGCAGCGTGCCCGCGCGCTCATCCGGCAGTTTGACCTTCGGTGAGAGCGAGATACCGGCGCCGCCCAGGTAGTGGGTGAAGCCGCTCTGGTTGCCGTAGACATCGTGCACGACCATGCCGGCCTGATCGACCGCGAGCACGTGGCCCGCATCGATACCGTGGCGTTTGCCGCGATTGATCACGACGATCTGGTACTGGCCGATGAGCTTTGTGCCATCGACCACCGAGATGATCTGGCCGTGCACGTCATTGCGCGGCGCCCGCAGCATGAAGTTCAGCGGCACATCCAGATCGGCCGCCAGCACCTTGTCACCCTGCAGCGTCTCGCGATCGGCATCGATCAGCAGCGCCTTGCTCGGGTTGCCCGGCTGGGAAACCAGCGCGGTCGCCGTGTAGATGCCCTCGTAACCCACGACCCTGCCGTCGTCCGGATCCCGCAGCTCATCGCCGATGTGCACGATGCTGTAGCGCGAGTTCGCGATGGCCTTCAGATCGGCGATGTAGACCTCGTGGCCCGTGCCGGCCACCACATGCTGGTCGCGGAACGCGACGACATGAGGAGCGTCGCGAACCTGCTCACTCGTGAGCACGGAAGGCTTCGAGAGGAACGCGGCGATCGCGGCATACGGAATCGTCGGGATCGCGCCATCCAGTGGGGAGCTGCGCAACCGCGGATCCAGGCGCGCCGCGCCACCCTGCTCGAGCCGGACCTGCGGCTTGCCATCGGCGCCATAAGCCAGCGCCAGGACGTCACCGGGATAGATGAGGTGCGGATTCTGCACCTGGGGGTTGACATACCACACTTCCGGCCACAACCAGGGATCACGCAGGAACATCGTCGCGATGCCCCAGAGCGTGTCGCCGCGCTTGACCGTGTAGCTCTTCGGAGCGGTGGGATTGATGATGCTGCTGCGCGATTCGGCCGGAGCCACACCCTCGGCGGTCGCGGCCGTGCCGGCGCCACTGGTGGCCGCCTCCGTGGCGGTCATTTCGTCCACCGGCAGAGCTTCGCTGGAGTCCGGCGTCACCGCGGTCGAGGGGGCGGCGGCGACGGCAGGGTTGTCGCGATGGTGGAACCACGAGCAGCCGGAGACGGCAGCCAGCATTAGCAGGCCCGCGCACAGGCGAGCCGAAGGAAACCGATTAGAGACCATCCCTCACTCCTCAAGCGACCGAGGCGGGTACACGACCTGTCCCGTTATCCTAATTGTTATACTGGCAGCCGGCCCGCCGGCACACGAATTAATGTCAACTTTGTGCGCCAGGTCACGGCCCCAGCAGGGGGTCGCCAGCGGGTTGCCGGACACACGGCCGGGGCCCCGCATCCCGGGCCGCTCGCCGACATTAGCAGCAAATCTGGACCCGATACACGTATTTAGCGGAAGTTAGCGCCATGGCCATCCGAACCATCCTGGAATTCCCCGATCCGCGCCTGCGGACCCGGGCGCAGCCGGTCACCCGCTTCGATGCCGAGCTGGGTCGCCTCGTGGACGACATGTTCGAGACCATGTACGCCGCCCCGGGCATTGGCCTGGCCGCCACCCAGGTGGACGTCCACCAGCGGGTGCTGGTGATCGACCTGTCCGAGGAGAAGAACCAGCCCCGGGTGTTCGTCAATCCGCAGATCCTGAGCCGCGAGGGCGAGGAGCAGACCGAGGAGGGTTGTCTGTCGGTGCCCGGTATCTTCGACGACGTGCAGCGGGCGGCGAAGATCCGCGTGCGCTCTCAGGATCGCACCGGGGCCGTGATCGAAGAGGACTACGAAGGCGTCCTGGCCGTCTGCATTCAGCACGAGATGGACCATCTCGAGGGCAAGCTGTTCGTGGATTATCTCTCCGACCTCAAGCGCCAGAGGATCCGCAAGAAGCTGGAAAAAGGCCGTAAGGAGCGCGCCGCGAGCGCGCGCGAGACCGGTTCGCGCTCCGGCCAGAGGTACTGAGGTTGCGACTGCCGCGCAGGCGCGCCATCGCGCCGTGAAAGCGCTGCGCGTCGCGTTCGCCGGAACACCGGAATTCGCAGTACCGGCGCTGGAGGCGCTGCTCGGCTCGGGACATACCGTCGTGGGCGTGCTGACGCAGCCCGATCGCCCGGCCGGCCGGGGTCGGCAGCTGACGGCGAGTCCAGTGAAGGTCGCGGCCGTCAGGCACGGACTGCCGCTCTCGCAACCGCAGACGCTCAAATCCCCGGAAGGTCGGGCTGATCTCGAGGCTTGGCACGCCGACGTGCTGGTCGTCGTCGCCTACGGTCTGATCCTTCCCAAGGCCGCCCTGGAATTACCTCGATTCGGCTGCGTGAACATCCACGCTTCGTTGCTTCCCCGCTGGCGCGGAGCGGCGCCCATCCAGCGCGCCATTCTCGAAGGCGATGCCCGGACCGGAATCACCATCATGCGCATGGACGCCGGCCTCGATACCGGCCCCAT
>DATKLO010000008.1:0-7413 GCA_035542375.1 Steroidobacteraceae bacterium
TGACAGTGCCTGACGACGGTACCCGAACCGGGCCGCGCTGGGTGGATGCGAAGGCCACCATCCGCGATCAGGACACCGCGGGGCGCACTGACTTTGATCTGGCGCCGAACGGCAATCGTGCGGTTTTCTCGGCACGGGGCGACGTGTTCACGGTGCCGGCCGAGCACGGTAACACGCGCAACCTGACGCAAACATCCAACGCTGACGAGGATCATCCGAGCTGGTCCCCCGACGGCAGGTGGATTGCCTACACCACCGACGTCTCGGGAGAACAGCAGGTTGCCGTGCGACCTGCCGAAGGCGGCGCAGAGAAGGTCCTGACGCATTTCGACCGCGGCTTCTTCTACACCCCGCGCTGGTCACCGAATGGTGAGCGCCTGGCGTTCTCCGATCATGAGCACCGGCTGTGGTACGTCCCGGTCGCCGGAGGTGAGCCGGTCAAGGTGGGCAACGATCTGTACGCGGAGATCCACGATTACTCGTGGTCTCCGGACAGCCGCTGGCTGGCCTTCAGCATCACCGGTGCCAATCAGCAGTCGGGCATCTGGCTGTACAACGTCGACTCACGCAAGGCGACGCGTGTCAGCGATGTGCGCGCGAACGACTTCCTGCCGGTGTTCGATCAGTCGGGCCAGTACCTGTTCTTCGTGTCCACCCGGCACGAGAACCCGACCTTCAGCCGTACGGAATTCAACGTTGCGACGCTGAAGATGACCGGCGTCTACGTGGCCACCCTCAGGCGTGGCGCCGCTTCTCCCTTCGCACCGCAATCGGATGAAGGTGTGCCGGATAAGGACGCGGCCGACAGGGAAGGAAAGGACGGCAAGGATGGCAAGGATGGCAAGGACGGTAAAGAGCCGGGTGACACGGGCGGCAAGGACCGCAAGGGGAGCCACAAGCCGGACGTGAAGCCGGTGGAGATCGATCTGGACGGGCTGATGGCTCGCTCGGTGCCGTTGCCCATCCAGCCGTCCGATATCAACTCACTGGATGCGCGCACCGGCAAGGTGTTCTACCTCACAGGTCCCAGCCAGATGGTCGAGGGTCCGCTGCCGGGCGAGAAGACCGCCCTGCACGTATATGACCTGAAGGCGCGCAAGGATGCCACGGTGGTCGAGGGACTGAGCAACTACGCGCTGTCGGCCGACGGCAGGAAGGTGCTCTACAAACTCGACAAGGATTACCTCATCGCGGATGCCACCGATGCCAAGGACAGGGACAAGGGCAAGGACGACGAAGGCGCGAAACATCTCGACCTGTCGCACATGCGCGTGCGCGTGGAGCCCACCCAGGAGTGGGCCGAGATGTTCAACTCAGCCTGGCGGATCGAGCGCGATTTCTTCTATTCATCGAAAATGAATGGGGTCGACTGGCCCGCGGTGCGCGCCTCGTACGCGAAGCTGCTGCCGCTGGCGGGCTCGCGCGGTGATCTGAACTTCCTGATCGGCGAGGTGATCGGGGAGCTGGGCAACTCGCACACCTACGTCAGCGGTGGCGATGAGATGCCGGAGGAGCAGCGTGTTGGTACGGCCTATCTGGGGGCGGACTTCGCGCTCGATGCGGCTTCGGGCCGCTATCGGTTCGGGACGGTGTTCGCGGGGGACAACACGCGCGGCACCTATCGATCGCCCCTGACCGCGCCGGGGATCGATGTGCGGGCGGGCGATTACCTGTTCGCCATCGACGGACAGGACCTGCGCGCACCGCTCGATCCCTACAGTCTGCTGGTGGGCAAGCAGGGCGGCACGATCCGGCTGAGTGTGGCGGATTCGCTCAACGGCAAACGGCGCGAGGTGGTGGTCGAACCGGTGAAGAACGAACTGCCGCTGCGCGAGCAGGCCTGGGTGGATCACAACCGCGAGCTGGTGGACAAGGCTTCCGGCGGTCGCATCGCCTACATCTACCTGTCGGACATGGGCGGTCGCGGCATGGACCAGTTCGTGCGCCAGTTCTACTCGCAGATGGACAAGAAGGCGGTGCTGTTCGATGACCGCTGGAACGGCGGCGGCTTCATCGATCCCATCGTGCTGGAGCGCCTGCGCCGGATCCTGGTGGGGATGGACACCAACCGCGAGTCCGGCATCACGACGCAGCCGGCGCAGCTGATCGTGGGACCGAAGATCTGTCTCATCAACCATTACTCCGCTTCGGATGGCGACATCTTTCCGTTCTACTTCCGCGAGTACAAGCTGGGTCCCCTGATGGGAACGCGAACCTGGGGCGGTGTGCGGGGCATCCGGGGAGAGTGGTTGCTGCTGGACGGCGGTTACGTCACCGTACCGGAGGACGCGCTCTATGATCTGGATTCGCAATGGGTCATCGAGAATCACGGTGTTGACCCCGACATGCCCGTGGATGACTCGCCGGCGGACTGGATGAGCGGTCACGACGTGCAGCTCGAGGCAGCCGTGAAGTATCTGGTCGGCGAGCTGGAGAAACACCCGGTCGCGCTGCCGCCGGCACCGCCGGCCCTGCCGGCTTACCCGCCGCCCGGCAGCAGACACTGAGCGGGAGGGCGGGTCAGGACCAGGATGCCGGTGACGAACCCAGCTTCGCCGCCGGCAGCTCCCAGCTCATCGGTGCCTGACTGAGCGAGGCAGGCACTCGCAGCCGCCGCGCACTGCCCCAGCGCGTTGCCTCCAGCGTGGGCGACAGATCCTCGGCATTCTCGGGCGCCGGAGGCGGCTCCGGCGGCTGCTGACCTGCATCGACCAGGAATCTGGCGGTTCGCGCCAGCGAAAGCCGTGCTTCCGTGCCAACACCGCGCCTGATTCGCCTGGTCAGTGCGCGGATGGCGGCGGCAGCCATCAGATAGCCCGTGGCGTGGTCGATCGCCTGCACGGGCAGGGGTGTTGGTTTCTGGGCGCGCTTCCAGGTCATGCCGGTGTCGGCAATCCCCGTGCTCATCTGCACCAGGCTGTCGAAGCCGCGTCGTGCGGCCCAGGGGCCGGTCCAACCGTAGGCGCACAACGAGACGTCGATGAGACCGGGAGCCAGTCGGCGCCGCGCCGCCGAGTCCAGGCCCAGGTGCTCGAGCGCGCCGGGGCGGTAGCCATGCAGCAGGATGTCGGCCTCGGACAGCAGGAGTTCAAAGCGCTCGCGATCGGAGGGTTTGGTCAGATCGAGCCGCGCGCAGCGCTTGCCGAGGGTCACCTCGGGCACCACACCGGGTTCATCCCAACCCGGCGGGTCGATGCGCAACACCGTCGCCCCATAACCCGCCAGGCACCGGCTGGCCACCGGTCCGGCCAGTACGCGCGTCAGATCCAGCACCCGTATGCCGGCCAGGGGCCGCGACCGCGGCGGCAACCATGAAGAGGCGCGAACCGGATCGGTGCTCCAGTAGTGGACGAGGGGCTCAGCGGCTACGGCCTGCCCCTGCGGATGACGGGACCAGTCGGCCACCGAACGCATCTCGGCCGCACAACCGTTCTCACGCACGATCGCCGACTCCAGATCCCTGGATGGCCAGCGCGCCACACTCAGGGCCATGGACTCGTGATCGGCATGGCGCCCGAGAACGCGCTGCGCGGCTTCGCGGTGATGCGGTGCGTTGGTGTGCAGGCGGATCCAGCCATCGCGGGTGCGGTAGTCACCCGCGATGGGATCCCAGGGAGCCGGCATCTCCCATCCCATCGGCCGGATCGAGAAGCCGAACCACATCGATGACAGGCGGCGGTCCACGCGGATTCGCACGGGTGTGGAATCCGCCGCGCCGGCGTGCTCCGGTTCGTGGAATTCGAGCAGCTCAGCCAGCGCCAGCAGTGCGGTCGCGATCGATGCGCTGGCAACATCCGTGACGGCGTAGAAGGAGGGCAGGGCACCCTCCCCGGAGAAGGTCAGCGCTTCCAGCGCCGACTCCGCACCGCCCAGAGCGGTCCAGGCGGTGCGAGTCAACGATCCGGCGAGTGCGCTCACGGGCGTCCCTTGCGCGATGCGATGAGGCGGCGTGCCCTTACAGTACCTCTGAGGCCGACGGGTTGGCCAGCGCGGTGCTGCCTCGTGCCGGGCGGCGTCAGGTGCGGGCTGCTGTGGACCCGGCTGCGGCGAGTCTGGCTCCGGTGTCTACTGCAGGAAGGCCGGGAAATGCGGCAGCGACTGGAAGTCTCCCGGGTCATGCTGCACGACGAGCCGCGCGTGCAGGTTCTTCACCAGTCGCTCGACCCGGTCGAAGGAGGCCAGCGTGTCGGCGCGGTTGGTATTCCAGATGGGAATGAGCCGTTCCTTCACATCACGGCGCAAGTGATACAGGTCCCCAGAGAGCAACACGCTGCCTGACTTGAGGCGCAGCAGCAGCACCTGGTGACCCGGTGTATGTCCGGGCGTGCGCAGGATCTGCACGGTGCCGTCGCCGAAGACATCCAGGTCGCCATCGATCAGCTTCTTCTTCGCACTCTCGTAAGCACTGAAGCTCGGCGCATCGATCGCGAATTTCCCGGCCGGACCTGTGGCCCACTCGATCTCCGCCCTGCTCATGATCCAGGTGGACTTCGCGAACAGGTCACGATCATTGATTGTTTTAAATTCAGGAACAAGATCGCAATGGATGTCGTGCTCGAATCCCTGCACCTGGCTCGGCAAAGAAAGCGCGTGCAGAATCGCGAGCTGATTCACTATGCCCGGCTGCTGCGAGTTGCCGCTCCCATTTCGCCCTATCTTCAGTCGCTCGAATGAACTCCAGGGGGAGGCAGAACGTCGTCGCGTCCGTACTCGCGCGGCTGCGCAACCAGGCTAACTCCAGCGGCGCTGCTTTCCAGCAGGTTCTCCAGCAGTATGCCATCGAGCGATTCCTCCATCGCGTCTCCAGATCGGAGCACGCTCAAAGCGTGATTCTCAAGGGCGAGGCAGTTCGAGGCGCTCAGCCCGGCTTTCGTTTCGGGGCATTCGGTTCAATGGAATGCCTTTGTCAGAAAGATCGGCGAGCGCGAGCTCGCGGATGCATTCGATCGGGTCGTGAATGAGATCACGAACTTCGTTCTTCCAGTGATGCGCTCACTGACTCTCGGTGAGAAGGGAGTGCTGCACTGGCGAGCGGGAGAGGGCTGGACGCCCTGATGAGGACGACCCCCGTCACACGCGCCAGCGGCGCTGCTCCTCTTCCGGCAGGTCGTAACTGGTCAGGAAGCTGGAGAGGCGCTCAGCCTCGAGTGAAGCGTCTGCATCGGGCCGGATGACATGGCGCGGCGGTGGTGTGGTGCCACGATATCGGAGCAGTGGAGCCACGCGGCGCCAGTGCAGTCCGTCGCCCGACGCGCTACGCAAACCGACGGCGACGACTGCATAGCCGTGGTGAGCGTACTCGGCGACCTGATCCGCGATCACCGCAAGCAGCAGGCCGTGTTCGGGAGTCGGGGGTAGCTGGAGCACGCCGTAATCGCTTGCCTCCAGCGCGCGCAGGCACGCGTGAACCGTCTTAGTGGCGGACTGCGTCGGATTGATGAGGTTTTCGGGTACCAGGGCGACCCGCCAGCCGCGCAAGTCGCTACTCATTGTGTTCCCGGCGCCCGTCCAGGAACTCTTCCAGATCGCGTCGCGCGCCGGCCTCGTCGAAACGTCCCATGTCCAGTGCCCAGCCGGTTGCGGGAACGGGAGGCAGGCCACGGCTGGCCAGTTCCGCTTCCAGCTCCTCGATCCACACACCGCGCCGGGGCACGATCTCCCAGTCATCCTGGGGTCGGTTGGGACGTCCGCCCCATTCAGGTTGGCTGGAAGTGAATCGCACACCCGTGGAGGGGCTCCCGTCCAGCCCGATCAGGATGACCTCATCGCCCTGGCGCAGGTAACGCTCGATCAATGGCGCTATCGCCTGTGCCAGTCTGCGGCAGTGGGCGCGATAGGCCGGGGTGTCGTACTGCTCGTAGACAGCCCACCACCGCCGCGCACCGGCGAAGGCCAGCTCGGGGCAGGGTAGCTGCTGCAGTACATATCCACGGCTGCGCAGTGCTTCCACGACCGGATTGACGACGCCCCGGTAGCGGGCTCCTTCGCAAACCTTGGCGTTCTGGTTCAGGAGGCAGTTGGCGAGCAGGGCGACCTTGCGGGGTGCCGGTTGCCCAAGCGGTTCGAGCGTTCCCGTCACGGGCCGACCATTGTCGCGGGGCAACGCGTGTCACGAGAGACGATCATCAGGATGCTCTCCCAGTGCCGGCCTGCGGCGTGCGCCGGATGGATGCAAGCGGGCTGGAACGGTTGCGACGCAAGCTGTTCGCGGGGACCGCCGCGGCGCCGTGCGTGCGTTGACCGGTCGCAATGCTTATGTTTAAGTTCTGAAGTATGCAGTGCGTCCGATGAGCCTGCAAATCAGGGGGATTTCGATCGATTGGCGCGCCGGCAGCGGATCGCTGGCACTCGCTTGCGCGTTCGTACAAGTATCAGAAACGGGAGTGCCTCATCGATGAGCTCGAATCACAAGTGCTCGCGGGCTGTCGCCACTATCCTGGCTGCGCACGCGGGAGCAACCGCCTTCGCGGCAACATCCAGTGACGAATCCGCGGCAACCGGCGGACTCACGGAGATCGTCGTCACCGCGCAGCGGCGCAGTGAAAACATCCAGGATGTGCCGATCGCGATCCAGGCGCTCACCGGCGAGACGCTGAAGCAGCTGAACGTCGCTAACTTCGATGACTTCGTCAAATACCTTCCCAACGTGACGTCATCCTCGGCCGCTCCGGGCCAGTCGCAGATCTTCATGCGCGGTCTGAGCGTTGGTGACCAGGGCACGCAGTCGGGCGGTTCGATCAACGGCTTCCCGAACGTCGCCATCTATCTGGATGACCAGTCCGGTCAGCTGCCGGGCCGCAACCTCGATGTGTATGCGGCGGATCTGGAACGCATCGAAGTGCTGGAGGGCCCGCAGGGAACGCTGTTCGGTGCTGGCGCGCAGGCCGGTGTGATCCGTTACATCACCAACAAGCCGAAGCTCAATGCCACCGAAGCCAGTTTCGACGCCGCCTACAGCGTGACCGCGGGCGGCGATCCCAACACGAACATCACGGCGGTCGTGAATCTGCCGCTGCTGACCGACAAGCTGGCGGTTCGCGCGGTCATCTATAACGACTCGCGTGGCGGCTACATCAACAATGTGGCCTCCACCTTCACGCGCAAGTCCAGCGATCTCGGCATCCATTACGCCAACTATCCGGACGGCTGCGGCAGCGACGCGCTTCCCTGCCAGGTGCCGCCGACGGCGGCCGCGATCAACAACTACAACATCGCCGCCCGCGCCATCAATCCGGTGACCTACAAGGGCGTGCGCGCTTCGGTTCTCTGGGACATCGATGACGATTGGAATGCCCTGATCACCCAGAGCTACCAGAACATGGATGCGCAGGGCGTGTTCTACCAGATGCCGAAGAGCTCGGACGGAGATCCGTTGCCGCCCCAATCCGTCACGCTGTTCAACAATTCCTTCAG
>DATKLO010000009.1:0-50396 GCA_035542375.1 Steroidobacteraceae bacterium
TCCATCGCACCAATCCACCGAACAACGGCCTGTGTGGTGGAGGTTCCACTTAGGGACAATCGCACCGCCAGCGTCGGAGTCCCGTCAGGCGCCAAGAAGTCGGCGCGCGAGAAGAGACTGCATATCGCGTCTGCCATCCGCGATAAGGTAGATGACGACCTTTGGATCGGTTTGACGCTAGATAACACGATACGGCTTGGAGACGATTTGTCGGTACTCCTGGATTCCCAGCGCAGCGAGTTCGCGAGGGACGAGTCCACGCTCCCGAGCGGTTGCCAGACTGTCAGTCACCTGGAGAAGGCGCTCGAGGACACGGTCAGCGTGATTGTCGTACTCGGCAATGTACGAGTAGATGTCCTGGAGGTCGCGCCCTGCACCTTCCGTGAGCAGAGCCTGGAAGCCCATCAGTCGCCCGACTGTCCGTCCGCGCAGTCGCTTCACGACCTCGTCAACGGACTTGACCTTGCCATGTGCGACCTGTTGATTCCCCAGCGCCAGGATCTTCAACAGCGCGAGCGTTTCCTGAGTTTCCTCGTAAGAGGCCACATCCTGTAGAACCACCTTGGCCTCGCCGTTTTGAGTGATCAAGTAGGGCGTTCGCTGCTCGGCGATTTCCTGGAGCACCTCGGCGGCATTGGCCTTGAGGTAGCTGATAGGCTTGATCTGGGTGGAGTAACGCATGTTGGTTAAGTCCCTGCCGTCGGACCACATATGATCCGATCATGGTCCTGTCCGCGCAATGGGCCGATATCAAGGAGCCGGTCGCGCGCTTTTTCTTTCGTGGCATGGAGCTGATCCTTTGCCCTGCACACGTGGCAGAGTCTACGCTACGTGTAGCGAATAGGGCCCATAATCGCGAAAACGGAGCCGCGCAACAGATGAGTTGGATCGGACGCACTGTCCCGTTGCCCGAGGCGATCGGTTCCCACTTGGAGTCGTTCCTCGGCAAGCCGGTGGGCGCCGTGCGCATCGTCGAGAACTCCCTGTTCGCGCGTCTGCACGGCAGGGCGGTCGCAACGACGCGGCGTGGACGCATTTATCTGCGAGGCACTGCGGACGACTTCTTTTCGGATCCCTGGCTGATGCTGCACGAGTTCTGGCACGTGATCGGCCAATGGGAGACGCGGGCGCTGACGATTCGGCGCTACCTCATGGAGTGCGTCCGTAATGGCTATTGGAATAACCGGTTTGAGGTAGAGGCCCGGAACTTTGCGGACAGACACGTGCTGCAGCTACGTAAGCAGCTGCGCTTGCACCAATAGCTCCGACGCAAGTCGAGGGCAGACGGAGATGCGCCTCGCGTGAGCGACAGTCAGCCCAACAACGCTTCGCGGTGATACAGCCGGCCGGCGATGAACACCAATACGGCGCCGAGAGTAAGCGTGACGCCGACGGACAGAGCGACGTAGGAGGCCTGCAGGGGCTCATCGCGTAACAGGCCGGTGATCAGGAAGTGCTGGCTTAACGAGGGCACGGCCATGAGTGGCAAGGCCGGACGCAGGCCCAGCACGCCGGCGAACATCAGCGGAAGTGTGGGTACGAGCAGGACGAGCCCGAGATACGTCTGCGCCTCGCGGTAGGTGCGCGTGAAGGCGGCGACGATTGTCATCAACGCGGCGCCGACCGGCACGAGCGGCAGGCACAGCACGATGACCTGCAACGCCACGAGCGGACCGAAGTTCACACTCATGCCGAATCGCTCGAGGCCGATGAATCGCAGGGCAATGGCGAAGGCGGTCACGGTCAGAGACAGCGACAGCGTCATGTAGGCGCATGTGGCCAGCATCTTGCCGAGGATCAGGGACTCGCGGCGCACAGGCAGCGTCAGGAGCGGTTCAAGCGACCCCCGCTCACGCTCGCCCGCCGTGGCGTCGATCGCGAGATACATACCGCCTGTCAGCATGGTCAGAAGCATCAGATAGCTGAGCGTCCCCAGGGCGACTACCGACCGGCTCGCCGGCGTGGACACGTCCACGTCGTGAACGACGATGGGTGACAACACCAGCGGATCGATCCCGCGAGCCATGACCCGCAGGCGTCCCAGCAGCGTGCCGTACTGATCCAGCAGCGGTCTGATACGCGCGGCGTCCTTCTGGCTGGCGGTATCCGACGCGTCGACATACAGAAGCAGCTGGGACGGTTCGGAGGCATTCAGCCGCGCGCCGAAATCCGGCGGGATGACCAGGACCAGCGGCTTGCGATGCTCCTTGACCGCGGTTCGCGCCTCCGCGTCGCTATAAGAGACGGACTCCACGGTGACACCGTACTGGCGCAGGTGCGCGAGCAGATTCGGGGCGCGCTCGGAGTGAGAGACCGCCAGAGGAATCGGTTTGTCGGCTTCCGTGGTGTTGCGCTCGATGGACAGCGACAGCGTCGTGCTGAACAGCAGCGGACCGAAAAGCGGGCCGAAGATCAGTGCGGAGATGACTGTGCGGCGTTCGCGCAGGTTCTCGCGGAACTCCTTGCCGAACACGGTGAGGATGGCCTTCACGATCGCGTAACCTCGCCCGCCGGATGCGCAGCCAATCCGTTCGCGATGAGCATTTCGGGGCTGCCTTTCATTCCAGACCTTCCCCGGTGCCGATCAGGCGCACGAAGGCATCCTCCAGACTGCTCTCGCCGGTTCGGGCGCGGAGATCCTCGGGCGTGCCCTGTGCCACGACCGTGCCGTGAGCAATGACGACGACTTCGTCGCAGAGCGCCGCGACTTCCTGCATCACGTGGCTCGAGAACAGCACGCAGTGGCCCTGGTCCCGCAGCCGTCCCAGCAGCGAGCGTAGATTGCGCACCGCCATCACATCCAGGCCATTGGTGGGCTCATCCAACAGGACATTGCGCGGGCGATGGATCAACGCACGCGCGAGCGCGGTCTTGACCCGCTGTCCCTGGGAGAAGCCTTTGGCGGGACGGTCCGCGAAATCCTCCATCTCCAGCAGCGTGATGAGCTCGGCGGCGCGGCGATCGCGTTCGTCGCGCTCGAGGCCGTGGAGAGAGCCGAAGTAGGTGATGTTTTCGCGGGCTGTGAGTCTTGGGTAGATGCCTGCGCCGTGAGGCAGCACGCCCATGCGCCGGCGCGCTTCGAGCGGGTTGGTCACCACACTGACGCCATCGATCAATGCATCGCCCGACTCCGTCGCGATGACCGTGTAGAGGATGCGCAGGGTCGTGGATTTGCCAGCGCCGTTCGGGCCGAGCAATCCGGTGATGCGGCCGTCGAGCGCGCGCAGACTGACGTCGCGGACCGCGGTGACCTTGCCGTAATGCTTGCTCAGGTTGCTGGCTTCAATCATGGCGACGCATGCGAATCATGGGGGCGGCCCGCCCACGCTGGTGAAGAACGGCAGGGGCTGGTCCGAGCGGGCGCAGGAGGCGTCAATGTCAGCCTGCGCGGCGTCCACGAATTTCGCCATCAGGCGATCCATGCACGGCGCCGTCAACTGTCCGTGACCGAAGCCCTGCAGAATGATGTGCTGACTGTGGGTGAGCCCTTTGCGAGCGAGTTCGGCATCGGGTGGTGGAGTCACGGGGTCGTCGCTGCCAGAGAGCAGCAGGACCGGTACACCCGAATGCAGCGGAGCGTGGAAATCCGGATCGATCACGCCACGCGGCCAGACGCCGCAGATGTGATTGAGGCCATCGAGCTGGGAGGTGCCGAGAAACGTGCGGGCAATTTCCGCTCGATCGATCTGGGCGGTGTCGTAAAACGGCGTGTCCTCGCTGCATACCACCGAGTTGTGCATGCCGTACGCGATGACGTCGCCGTAGGAGCGCATCACCAGCAGGAACTGCGAGGCCAGGCTGGTGAAGTCCCCTGACTCGGCCGAATGCAGTGCCAGCGGCAGCAGCGCGGCCTGCTCGGGTGTGTAGCTGGCGAGGCGCAACACCGTGCCGAGATGAAATGGCGTGAACTCGAGTTTCGTGATCTGACCGCTGGTGGGGTCGGCTAACGACACGGTGGCGGGATGTTTGTTGAGTGAATCGCGCAATGAGCGATAAGAGTTCTGCGGATCGCCGAACTGCGCGTGGCATGCGGGCTCGCGCACGCAGCGGGCGAGGATGCGGTTCAGTGCTCGCTCCGCATTGAGTGCTATCGCAGGCCCCAGTGCGAGCTGCGGCGGCACGACGCCGTCGAGAATCACAGCACGGCTGTGTGTTGGAAATCGCCGCAGGTAGTGCTGCGCCACGCGCGTGCCGTATGACACGCCGTAAAGATTGATCTGCTCGTAGCCAAGTGCCTGGCGGACTCGCTCCAGGTCCTGGACCGCGATGCTCGTCGTGTAGAAGCGCACGTCGGCTTTCGGGGCCAGGGCGTCGAGGCATTTCTGGGCGCGGGCGACGATTTCGGACTCAGGAGAGCGCAGGAGGTCGTTATCGTCCAGTACACAGTCGAGAGGGTTGGAGCGGCCGGTACCACGCTGGTCGAGGAGGATGATGTCTCGGTCGCGATGGATGCGCTCGAACGCGAAAGCCACGGATGCATAGAAGGAGGTCGAGGCCATTCCGGGGCCGCCCGCGAGGATGAACACGGGATCGGCCTGCTTGCGCCGGTTGATGGCGGCGACCCGGGCGACGTACAGGGAGAGATGCCGGCCGTGTGGGTTGGCGGGATTCTCCGGCACGTCCAGATAGCCGCAGTGGGCCAGCACCAGGCGGGTATGCGCGGGATCCTCGATGCGGCAGGGGGCGAGGACCAGGGGCGAGCCGTCGCTGGTGGCTGCGGTGACGGTGGCGACTACGGGGCCAGCCGGGCTGGAAGGGGTGGCTGCCGCACCGGGGCCCTGATGGAGCGCCAGCACTGCCCAGAGAATCAGCTGTAAGGCGGCCTTGGGTGTCACGCGGGACGAGAGAATAAAGCAAGCGGGGCGACCCGTGGCCTTGTTCGCGGTTCCCGCCGCCCTACAATACCCGGCCCCATAACCACACCCCGCAACCCCGGGATCCAGGCTGGTAGCGCTAATGCGATTCGCACGGTCCTTTGACGTCATTGTCGTCGGTGGCGGCCATGCCGGCACCGAAGCGGCGCTGGCGGCTGCCCGTATGGGGTCGCGCACCCTGCTGCTGACGCAGAGCATCGAGACGCTCGGGCAGATGAGCTGCAATCCGGCCATCGGCGGCATCGGCAAGGGTCACCTGGTCCGGGAAATCGACGCCCTGGGCGGGGCCATGGCGCGCGCCGCGGACCGGGCCGGCATCCACTTCCGGACGCTCAACGCGAGCAAGGGTCCGGCCGTCCGGGCCACCCGTGCGCAGGCCGATCGCCAGCTCTACCGTCAGGCCATCCGCGGCGTGCTCGAGAACCAGCCGAACCTGCTGTTGTTCCAGCAGGAGGTGGCGGATGTGATCGTCGAAGGCGAGCGCATCAAGGGCGTCGTGACTGCAACGGGAATCACCTTCGAGGCCCGCGCCGTAGTGCTGACCGTCGGGACGTTCCTGGGCGGACGCATCCATGTGGGCCTGGACAACTACCAGGGTGGGCGCGCGGGCGATCCGCCATCGAACCGGCTAGCCACGCGGCTGCGTGAACTGCCCCTGCGGGTGGGGCGCCTGAAGACGGGTACGCCCCCGCGTATCGACGGGCGCACCGTGGACTACAGCGTGATGACCATGCAGCCCGGCGATGAGCCCTGCCCGGTGTTTTCGTTCCTCGGGCGCGTCAGTGAGCATCCCAGGCAGATCAATTGTTTCATTACCAGCACGAATGAGCGTACCCACGCGCTAATCCGGGCTGCGAGCGATCGCTCGCCGATGTTCACCGGGCTCATCGAGGGCGTCGGTCCGCGCTATTGCCCCTCGGTCGAGGACAAGGTGGTGCGCTTCGCGGACAAGACGTCCCATCAGATCTTTGTCGAGCCTGAGGGCCTGACGACCCACGAGATCTACCCCAACGGCATCTCGACCAGCCTGCCCTTCGACGTGCAGTGCGAGTTCGTACGAACCATCCCCGGGTTCGAGCACGCGCACCTGACCCGTCCCGGCTATGCGATCGAGTACGACTTCTTCGATCCGCGCGACCTGCGCCCGTCGCTGGAGACGCGTGTACTGGGCGGCCTGTTCTTCGCCGGGCAGATCAACGGCACGACCGGTTATGAGGAGGCCGCTGCTCAGGGGCTGGTCGCCGGTATCAACGCCTCTCTGGCTGCGCGCGAGCGTGCGCCATGGGTGCCGAAGCGTAGCGATGCCTACGTCGGCGTCCTCATCGACGATCTGGTGACCCAGGGAACGCGCGAACCTTATCGGATGTTCACCAGCCGTGCAGAGCATCGCCTGTTGCTGCGTGAGGACAACGCGGATATCCGTCTCACGCCGATCGGGCGGGAGCTGGGTCTCGTGGATGATGAGCGCTGGGCATTGTTTGAGCAGAAGCGCGCCCTGACCGAGCAGGAGGTATCGCGTCTGAAGTCCTCTCGCGTGCGCGCAGACGCCGTACCCGCGGAGTGGGCACAGCGCGTTCTGGGTGGACCGCTGGGCAAGGACAGCTCAGCGTTCGATCTACTGCGACGACCCGAGGTGGAGTACGCGGACGTGATCGAACTCGCCGGCGCGCCGGACTTCTCGGCTGCCGATGATCGCGTTCCTCCGCAGGTGCGCGCGCAGATCGAGGTGCATGCGCGCTACGCGGGCTACATCGAACGCCAGCAGGACGAGATCGAACGGCAGCAGCGTAACGAGACGACGGTTTTGCCCACAGAGCTGGATTACACGCAGGTACCCGGCTTGTCGCACGAGGTGCGGCAGAAGCTGGCGAGCGTCCGTCCGGCGACGGTGGGTCAGGCCGGGCGCATCCCCGGAGTGACTCCGGCCGCCATCTCCATCCTGCTGGTGCACCTGAAAAAGCGCAGTCTTTCCGCCAAGGCGCGCGTCGCATGAGCGGCTTCATCCGGCAGCTCGGTGCGAGCTGGCAGACGCGCGACTCGCTCGTTTGCGTCGGACTGGATCCGGAGATTGAACGCTTCCCGCGGCATATCGCCGAGCAGCCCTCGCCTATCTTCCAGTTCAACAAGGCGATCATCGACGCCACGGCCGACCTGGTCTGTGCGTACAAGCCGCAGTTTGCACATTACGCCGCTTACGAGGCCGAAGACCAGCTGGAACGCACGATCGAGTACATCCATCGCACGTATCCCGGCGTTCCAGTAATCCTGGACTCGAAGCGCGGCGACGTCGGCAATACGGCCGAGCGCTACGCCATCGAGGCGTTCGAGCGCTACGGCGCAGATGCCGTGACGGTCAATCCGTATCTCGGCGGTGACTCTCTCGAGCCCTTCCTGCGGTTCGAGGATCGCGGCGTCATCATTCTCTGTCGGACCTCGAACGCGGGAAGCCGCGATCTGCAGGATCTGGAGATCAACGGACGCAAGCTGTACCAGGTGGTCGCCGAGTTCGCAGCGCGCCGCTGGAACACGCGTGGCAACTGTCTGCTGGTGGTGGGTGCAACGTACCCGCGCGAGCTGGCAGAGGTGCGTGAGATCGTCGGCGACATGCCATTCCTGGTGCCAGGCGTCGGAGCGCAGGGTGGGGACGTCGCACAGGCCGTGCGCAACGGACAGACGGCCGCCGGTACCGGACTGATCATCAGTTCCTCCCGCAACATCCTGTACGCCAGCTCCGGCGAGGATTTCGCTGCGGCGGCACGTGCGGCTACGCACTCGCTGCGCGAGGCGATCAACGCCAGCCGCACGCGGCGTGGATGAAATACCGCCTCGCCATCGCTCTCGTCGTTCTGGCAAGTCTCGCGGGATGCACGAGGTCGGCCGACAACGGTGCCGCCGCCTCGGCGAAGAACAGCAGTCTCGCGACAACGGGTAATGCGGCGGCGGGTGACGCAGCAACGGGCAACACGCCAACGGGTGGCGCGGCATCGGGTGGCGCGTCCGGCACGCGCGTGCTGTTGCGCGGCGCGGGTCCTGAACCAGACTCCCTGGATCCCCAGAAAGCGCGCTCCGTGGAGTCGCAGGAAATCCTCCGCGACCTGTGCGAAGGACTGACGACGCTGGATCACCAGGCCGGTGTTGCACCTGGCGTGGCGACTTCGTGGACCGTGAGCGCGGACGGCAAGAGGTATCGGTTCACGCTCAGGCCCGATGCGCACTGGTCGAACGGCGATCCTGTCGTGGCCGCGGACTTCGTCGCCGCGCTACGCCGGCTTGTCGATCCGGCAACCGCTTCAGCCTATGCGCAGGTCATCGATGTCGTGGCGAATGCCACCGACATCGTGGCGGGCCGCAAGCCACCCGATTCGCTCGGAGTGTCCGCACCGGACGATCTCACCGTGGCGATCGAACTCAACAGCCCCGCGGCCTATCTGCCAAGCCTGCTGTCGCACACCAGTACGTGTCCGGTACATCGGCCGACGCTGGAGGGACATCCCGGGCAGATCGCCAAGCCTGGCGTGATGGTCTCCGACGGTGCGTTCGTGTTGAAGGAATGGGTGCAGGGCACGCACATCCTCGTGGTCCGCAACCGTCACTACTGGAACGACGCCGCCACACGGCTGGACGCGGTGAAGTATCTGCTTATTTCGGACGAGAATGCGGAGTTGCTGCGTTATCGGGCCGGCGAACTCCATGTGACCTACGTGGTTCCACGCGGCCAGTTCGACTGGATTCGCGCCAACCTGGCGGACCAGCTGCATATCGCCCCACAGCTGAACACGTACTACTACGGTTTCAACCTGGAGCGGCCGCCGTTCAAGGATCATCCCGAGTTGCGGCGAGCATTGTCGCTGGTGATCGACCGGGACATGCTCGTGCAGCGCGTGCTGCGTGTCGGCGAGTTGCCGGCTTACGGCTGGGTGCCCCCGGGGGTGCAGGACTACACGTCACAGTCGTTCGACTATCGCAATACGCCCATGCCGGAGCGCATTGCGGAGGCGCGCCGGCTGTACGCGCAGGCTGGGTATTCAGCGCAGCGACCGCTGCACTTCGAGTTGCGCTACAACGCCGGCGAGGTCCACAACAAGGTTGCACTCGCCGTGGCTTCGATGTGGAAGGAGGCGCTCGGCGTGGACGTGCGCCTGACGGCGGTTGAATTCAAGGTCCTGTTGCAGGATATCGACCGCGGCGACGTGGAAATGTTTCGCTCGGGGTGGCTGGGTGACTACAACGATGCCTACTCGTTCGCGCAGTACCTGAAGGGCGGGTTCGGCATCAATCTGCCGCACTACCACAGCGCTGAATACGATTCGCTCGTCAGCCAGGCCGCCAGCGAGGTCGATGTGGCCCGCCGGCGCGCGCTGCTGGAAAATGCCGAGCGCGTGATGCTGCGCGATCATCCGCTGCTGCCGTTGTACTTCTACGTCAACAAACATCTGGTCAAGCCGGAAGTGGACGGCTGGTACGACAATGTCATGAATGTCGTGTACAGCAGGGATCTCGCGTTGCGCGCCGCGCGTTGACCGTGCGTTATCCGGGAGCCTTATGATCATTACCTTCGGTATCGTCTCGGCCTGCTCCATCGCGGGTCTGTATCTCATCGCGCGCGTGGTCAGCCTGCTGGATGCGATCAACAAGCGGCTGGTCGCGATCGAGGCCAACACCCGCAAGGGACCCTGACCGGTCAGGCAGCGCCCGCCCGCGACGCGTAGCCGCACCGCCGCGCCAACGCACCGCCGCGCCAACGCGGCATTGCCCATGGCGCCCGCAGCACGGGCAGGTTCCGTGAGCGGGGGCAGACTCAGTGAGCGGGGGGCAGGCTCAGTGAGCCAAGGGCAAACTCAGTGCGTTGAGGGGCGATCGGCCGGGCGGGTCGGCGGTGTCGGATTGCCCGATGTCGGCGCCGGCCAGGTCGTGGAGGAACGAGCCATACCAGTGGTGGATGTCGTGCCGATGCACGGCGGCCAGCATCTCCTGATGGCGGCGGCGGCGCTCATGGATCGGCATGCCGAGCGCGGTCTGCAGTGCCGCGGCGAGTCCGGACTTGTCGTAAGGGTTCACCTGCAGGGCGCCGCTCAGCTCGCGTGCCGCACCCGCCATGGGCGACAGGATCAGCACGCCCGGATCGGCCGGGTCCTGGGCCGCGACGAATTCCTTCGCCACCAGGTTCATGCCGTCGCGCACCGGCGTAACCAGCGCCACGTCCGCCGCCCGCAGCAGTCCCATGAGGGTGGGGTGGCTGTAGTCGCGGTTCAGATAGCGGATCGGCGTCCAGTCGGCTTCGGCGAAGCGGCCGTTGAGCCGGCCCGCGCTGCGCTCGAGCGCCTGGCGGATCTCGCTGTAGGCGAGCACGTCGGAGCGGCTCGGCGGCGCGATCTGCAGGAAGGTCACGTGTCCCTGGTTTTCCGGGAACTGCTCGAGAAAGTGCTCGAAGGCGGCGAAGCGCTCGGTGAGGCCCTTGGTGTAGTCCAGCCGATCCACGCCCATGATGAGGCGACGTCCCAGCAGCGAGACGGCCATGCGGCGCACGGTCTCCTGGCCTCCGGCGGCCTTTGCCTCGGTAGCCACTTCGTCGACATCGATTCCGATCGGATACGCGCCGACGGTCAGTGTCCGGTTCCCGAAACCGATCTCACGCGCATGATCGCTGATCGGAAGCGAGCGTTCGGGCACGCACGTCAGAAACGACTCCACGTCGTCCATGGTTTGAAAACCCGCAAGGTCGTACTGGCAGAGATCGTTGACCAGCGCCGCGTGGTCGGGAAGCAGGCGGAGCATCTGCTGATGCGGGAACGGGATGTGCAGGAAAAATCCGAGCGGCCCGCTAAAGCCCAGCTCGCGCAGACAGCGACCCAGCGGGATCAGGTGGTAATCGTGCACCCAGACGATGTCGTCGGGCTCGAGCAGCTGCCTGAGTTCACGGGCGAAGCGCCGGTTGACGCTCTGGTAAGCCTCGTGATGTTGAGCCTCGTGCGTGAATCGGTCGGGGAAGTAGTGGAACAGCGGCCATAACGTTCCGTTGCAATAGCCGTTGTAGTAGGCGTCGAACTCGGCGGGAGCGAGATCGATGGTGGCGAATCCGATGGAACCCCGTTGCAGAACAGTGGGACGGTCGGCGGGTTCGGCGGTGGTCTGCCCGCTCCACCCGAACCACAGTCCCCCGGTATGGCGCAGGGCGGCCAGCACCCCCACGGCAAGTCCACCAGCTGCAGCACCGCGCCGGGGAACGGAAATCCGATTGGATACGCAGACCAGCCTTCTCACCTACTCCCAACGCTTTCGGGTGGGCGGTGTTCCCGGGGCGGGCCGGGCGGCGCCTGCAGCGCTGCGGCTCGGCCGGCTAGCGGGTCTGCAGCCAGCCCATGCTGGGCCGGAAGCGCAGCGTGCGCGCCTGGCCGGCGGAGATGTCCACCGGCAGCATCTTGATGCCCGCGTCCAGCAGGAAGTGCTCGACCATGGTGAGGACGGTGTCGGTGGTCTCGCGTGCCCGGGGATGATCGGCGAGATGGGCGACGACGCGCGCCTGCAGATTGCGGGCGGAGGGTGCGAGCTCGCGCATGGATTCCACGCAGCGGTCGAGCAGGAGCAGCTCGGTGGCGAGCGTCGTATCGGTCATGTCCACCGGCTTGGGTGTCCGCACGATGCAGCGAAGGTGCAGGAGCGCGCCCGCCTCCTCGACCGCATCGTAGACGCAAACCGCGATCGCGGAACGCAGCTCCGTGATGAGGATTGCGTCGTCGGCCGCTACTTCGAAGCGGTCCGCCGCGACGGTGATTTCCCGATTGGACTCCATCAGTGTTGTATACAGTCAGGCCGCCGCAGCGTGCGCCCCTGGGTGCTCAAACTTTGAACTACCGCACGTTGCAACGCGTAGAATACGGCACCGCGTACCATTGGACATACTCATGAAACTGCTGTTTTCGGTGTGCATCGCGTGCTTTGTTTCGCAGGTCTGCGCACAGCAGGTCGCGGCGCTGTCGTCGATTCGCGTCACGGGCGACGCCGTGGTGACGGTAAAGCCGGATCGAGCGCAGATTGTTGTCGGCGTCCTGACACAGGATAAATTGTCACAGGGCGCCGTGAGCCAGAATGCGCGCCTGTCCGATGCGGTGCAGAACGCGCTGCACAAGTTGCTCGGTGCCGACGCGGACATCAAACCCGCGAACTACTCCCTCAGTCCCGACTTCCAGTACCGGCCCAATGCGGCCAAGACTGCGATATCGAGTTATACCGCGTTGAACACCGTACGGGTGACTGTCGATGATCTGGACAAGGTGGGGCAGATCATCGATGCGGCCGCGCAGGCGGGCGCCAATCACGTCGAGAGCGTGCAGTTCACCGTGCGTGATCCGCAGGCTCCGCGCTCACAGGCACTGCGCGAAGCGGCCGCGAAGGCGCGCGCCGATGCTGATGCGCTGGCTGCGGCGCTCAACCTGCGCATTGTGCGTATCGTGTCCGTGGAAGCGTCGCGCGAGGTTCCCCCTCCGGTCAGCGACATCATGGACGCCGAGGCACGGGCAGCCGCCGGGGCGGAACCGGCCCCCATCCAGCCGGGGTCCCTGGACTACCCCGCCAGCGTCACGTTGACAGTGGAAGTCGCCGGACGCTAAATATTCGTTGCCATGTCAACGGTAAAGCAGCTGCTGGACCGTAAAGGGCGCTCGGTTTTCTCGGTGGACCCGGAAGACCCGGTGCTGGAAGCGATACGCCTCATGGCCGAACGACACGTGGGCGCCCTGCTCGTCATGAAGGGCGACGCGCTGCAGGGGATCATTTCCGAGCGGGATTATGCCCGTAAGGTGATCCTGCACGGCCGATCCTCGGCCGAGACGCCTGTCTGGCAGATCATGAGCTCACCCGTGCTCACCGTGTCCCCCTCCCAGACCCTCCAGGACTGCATGCGGCTCATGACGGAGAAGCGCGTGCGGCACCTGCCAGTGGTATCGGACGGGCGGGTCGAGGGCATGATCTCGATCGGGGACCTGGTCAAGGCGGTCATGGAGGAGCAGCAGCAGACCATCGAGCAGCTGGAGAGCTACATCCACCGCTAGCTCCCTCCACCACCAGCCCCGTTTGCGCAGGGAGGCTGCGGCGCAGGCCGGCGATTGGCCCATAGAAACCCAGTCACCCAATCGCCTGCAGGAGAAACCCGCAGCCGCAGCCTCCCCCTTAAGATGCGCGCGCGAGGCCTTTGGTTGCGCGCCGGAGCGATAAAAGACACCGGCGATGCGATGAAGCGCCCCGTCCGGGGCAGTTCCAGCGACGAAAGGAGTCCCGCGGTCCGGCGGGATGAGCGCTATCTGCGCCAGAACGCGGGCGTGAACAGCACGATCACGCTGAAGATCTCCAGCCGGCCGAGCAGCATGGCGGCCGTGCAGATCCAGGTCTGCGTCGCCGTCAGCGCGTGGTAGTTGTTGACCGGACCCATGTCCGGCAGGCCGTGCGCCGTATTGTTGATGGCGGACAGGATCACCGTGACGCAGGACGGGAAATCCAGCCCGGTCAGCAGCAGGGCGAACGTCAGCAGTGCGGCGGTGATGAAGTACAGGAAGATGAAGCCCAGCACGGCACTGGCGACCCGGTCGGGGATGGGCCGGCCGCCGACCCGCACCGGCACCACCGCGCTCGGGTGCACCAGCAGTTTCAGCTCGTGGCCGGCCTGGCGGGCCAGCAGCAGCGCCCGGAACATCTTGATGCCGCCTCCGGCCGAGCCCGTGCTACAGATGATGCAGGACAGGAACAGCATCCAGAAGGGCGCAAACACCGGCCAGGTCGCCACGTTCTGCGTCATGAGCCCCGAGGTCGTCGCCATGGAGACGACGTTGAAGGCCGCGTGGCGCAGCGACGTACCAAAGGTTCCGTAGGTGTGGTGCCACGTGAGCAGCATGGCGATCCCCACGATGCTGACGCCCAGCACGGCAAAGATCGCCCGGCATTCCGGATCGCGTTTGTACGTCTCGAGTGACAGGCGCCGCAGTGCCACGACGTGGCGCGCGAAGTTCAGCGACGCAAACAGCATCAGCACGATCAGCACCATCTCGATGGAAATGGAGTTGAAGTAACCGATGCTGGCATCGTGGGTGGAGAAGCCGCCGAGGCCCACGGCCGAGAAGGCGTGACAGATCGCGTCGAACCAAGACATGCCGCAAAGGCGCAGGGCGAGAATGCCGGAGACGGTCAGCAGCGCGTACACCAGCCATATCGCCCGAGCCGTTTCTGCGATACGCGGCGCCAGTCGGTCGTCCTTCACCGGGCCCGGTGCCTCGCCCTTGTAGAGCTGCATGCCGCCGACACCCAGCAGCGGCAACACCGCCAGCGCCATGACGACGATACCGAGTCCGCCGATCCACTGCAGCGAGTGACGCCACAGGTTGAGGGACGGCGGGAGATGATCCAGGCCGCTGAGCACGGTCGAGCCCGTCGACGTCAGACCCGACATGGTCTCGAAGAAGGCACGCGTGAAGCTCAGGTCGGGCAGCGCCAGAAGCAGCGGAATCGTCGCCAGCGCGGAAGTCACGATCCAGCCGAGAGTGACCAGCAGGAAGCCGTCGCGCGGCTTGAGCTCGCGGCGCTGGCCCCGCGTGATGCCCACGATCAGCAGGCCCGCCCCGGTGCTCACCACCGCACCGATCAGGAAGTAGTGCGACAGCCCGTCGCCCATCACCAGCGAACAGACGATGGGCAGGCAGTAGGCGGCTCCGAAGAACGCCAGCAGCAGGCCCAGTAAGCGCGCGACCGCTGGCATGCGCGGGTCCCTAGCGTGCGGCCCGCAGGAACAGGCGCTCGACCGCCTCGAGATGGCGGCGGTCGGAGAGGAACAGGATTACATGGTCGTCCGCCTGCACGACCGTGTCATGGTGCGCCATCTTGACATCGTCGCCGCGCACGATGGCGCCGATGGAGGTGCCGGCGGGCAGCGGGATCTGCTCCACCGCCTTGCCGACGACGCGCGAGGTGGTCTCATCGCCGTGAACCACGGCTTCGAGCGCTTCGGCGGCACCGCGACGCAGCGCATGCACGCGCACGACGTCACCCCTTCTGACATGCGCGAGCAACGAGCCGATGGTTATCGTTTGCGGCGAGATCGCGATGTCGATGCTGCCGCTTTCGATTAGGTCGGCGTAGGAGGGTTTGTTGATGAGCGCCATCACCTTATGCGCACCGAGGCGTTTGGCGAGCATTGCCGACAGGATGTTGGCCTCTTCAGAGTTCGTGAGCGCCGCGAACACATCGGCGCTGTCGATGTTCTCCTCGACCAGCAGCTCCTCGTCGGCCGCATCGCCGTTGAGCACAATCGCATTCTCGAGGGTCTCGGAGATCCGCCGCGCGCGGCGCGTGTCCCGCTCGATCAGCTTGACCTGGTTGCTCATTTCGAGTGTCCGCGCCAGGCGGTAGCCGATGTTGCCGCCACCTGCGATCACGACGCGGCGCACCGGGGTGTCCTGCTTGCGCATCTCGCCCATGACACGGCGGATGTCATTGCGCGCCGCAAGGAAAAAGACTTCGTCCCCGTCCTCGACCACGGTGTCACCCTCGGTCTTTACGCTGCGACCGGCGCGGTATATGGCCACCACCCGCGCCTCCGCCTTGCGCAGATGCTCAGGCAGCTCGCGCAGGCGATGGCCGACGAGCAGGCCGCCGCGCAAGGCACGCACACCGACGAGCTGAACCTTGCCGTCGGCGAAATCCAGTACCTGCAGGGCGCCCGGGTACTGGATGAGTCGCTCCACGTACTCGGTGACGAGCTGCTCCGGGCTGATGAACACATCCACCGAGAGCGCGCCGTCGCTGAACAGTTCCGGGCGGGAGGTGTATTCCGCGGAGCGGATGCGTGCGATCTTGGTGGGCGTGCGGTACAGCGTGTACGCGACTTCGCACGCCATCATGTTGACTTCGTCGCTGCTGGTCAGCGCGACGATGATTTCGGCTTCAGGGACACCCGCCGCTTCCAGCACAGTGGGATAGGAAGCGTTTCCGGCGACTGTCCTGACATCCATCCTGTCCTGCAGGGTACGCAGGATGTCCTCGTTGGTGTCGACGACCGTGACTTCATTCGCTTCCTCGCGCGAGAGGTGCTGAGCCGCGGTACGGCCCACCTGACCTGCACCGAGAATGACGATCTTCATGGCGTGCGGATCGCCTGGCTGCTCACAGTACCTCCAGGTTGGCGTACTGGATCATGAGTCGCTTGGTGCCCTGGTGCTCGAAGTTGACCTGCACCTGCGCGTGCGCGCCACTGCCTTCGAGGTTCAGGATGACGCCGTCGCCGAACTTCCGGTGGCGTACGCGCGCGCCGAGGCGCAGTCCGCCGACGGTTGGCTCCTCGACGCGGAAGCGCCCCACGGCCACGGGTCGCGAGACCTGAACCTTCGGGCGGATTTCCTCGACGAGTTCCTCGGGGATTTCCTTGATGAAGCGCGAGGGCATGCCGTAGCTGTCGATGCCGTGCAGGCGGCGCTGCTCGGCATAGGTGAGGAACAGTTCCTTCATGGCGCGCGTCATGCCGACATAACACAGGCGCCGCTCTTCCTCGATTCCATCCAGATCATTGAGCGAGCGCTGATGTGGAAACAGGCCATCCTCCATGCCGCACAGGAACACCATGGGGAACTCGAGGCCTTTCGCCGTGTGCAGGGTCATCATCTGCACGCAGTCTTCCCAGGCATCGGCCTGACCTTCGCCCGATTCCAGCACCGCATGCGCGAGGAAGGATTCGAGCGGCGGCAGCTCGTCGCCGCCTTCCGGAGCAAATCCTCGTGCGGCGCTCACCAGTTCCTCGAGGTTCTCGACACGGGCCTCGCCACGCTCGGCCTTGTCACGCTTGTAGTGTTCGACCAGTCCGCTGCCCTGCAGAACGTGATCAACCTGCTCGTGCAGCGCGAGGCCGTTGACTTCACGCGCCAGCCGCTCGATGAGACTAAGGAAGCCGTGCAGTGCCGAGGCGGCCTTCGGGCCCAGAGAGCCGCGGGCCTCTGCGGTGGGGCTCATAGAACCGCGGGCGTCTGCGGCGCTCGCGTTGGCGGCGGCCAGGGGCCCACCGGCCACGGGCGCCCCGGCCGCGGGTGCCCCGCCCGAGACCGCGGCAGGCGCACCGGCGGAGAATTCCGCGCCGATGCACGCAGCTGCTGCCTCCCACAATGAACAGGAGGCGCTGCGCGCGTACTCGCGCACCGTGTCCAGACTCTTGGCGCCGATGCCGCGGGTGGGCAGATTCACGACGCGCTCGAAGGACTGATCGTCGCGGCGGTTGGCCACCAGGCGCAGGTAGGCGAGTGCGTCCTTGATCTCGGCCCGCTCGAAGAAGCGCAGGCCGCCGTACACCTTGTAGGGGATGCGGCCGGAGAGGAAGGCCTCTTCGAACACGCGGGACTGCGCGTTGGAGCGGTAGAGAATCGCGATGTCGCGGCGCTGGCCGCCGCGATGCACCCAGTCGCGGATCCGGTGCGTGACGAACTCCGCCTCGTCGCGCTCGTTGAAGGCGGCATACAGGCGAATCGGGTCGCCGCGCTCGCCGCTGGTCCAGAGGTTCTTGCCGAGGCGGCCGGAGTTGTTGGAGATCAACCCGTTGGCGGCGGCGAGGATGGCGCCGGTGGAGCGGTAGTTCTGCTCCAGGCGGTACAGTTTCGCCTGGGGGAAGTCGCGGCGGAACTGATGCAGGTTCTCCACGCGCGCGCCGCGCCAGCGGTAGATCGACTGGTCATCGTCGCCCACGACGAACGGGTGACCTTCGCTGCCCACGAGCAGCCGCATCCAGCCGTACTGGATGGCGTTGGTGTCCTGGAACTCATCCACCAGGACATGCTTGAAGCGGCGGCGGTAGTGGGCCAGCACCTCGGGATTGTCGCGCCACAATTCGAAAGCACGCAGCAGCAGCTCCGCGAAATCGATGACACCGGCTCGCGCGCAGGCGGCCTCGTACTCGCGATACAAGCGGATGAGCTGCTGCCGGGTGGGGTCGTTGCCGTCCTTCAGATCCGGCGGCCGCCGTCCCTCGTCCTTGTTCGAGTTGATGAACCACTGCACCTCGCGCGGCACCCAGCGGGTTTCGTCGAGCTCCTGCGCGCGGATCAGTTTCTTGATGAGCCGCTGCTGGTCCTCCGCGTCCAGGATCTGGAAGCTCTGCACCAGTCCCGCCTCGCGCCAGTGCAGGCGCAGCAGGCGATGGGCGATGCCGTGGAAGGTGCCGATCCACAGGCTCCCGCCGGGCACGCCGAGCAGCTGCTCGACGCGGCCGCGCATTTCGCCGGCGGCCTTGTTCGTGAAAGTCACTGCGAGAATGCCGTGAGGCGAGGCTCCGGCCGCCTGGATGACCCAGGCGATGCGGTGGGTGAGTACGCGGGTCTTGCCGCTGCCGGCGCCCGCCAGTACGAGAACCGGTCCCAGGGGTGCGGTGACCGCTTCCCGCTGGGCCTCGTTCAGAGGCTTGAGTAGGGGGGACAAATCCATGGGGGGCGCATTCTACGGCGAGTCGGTGTGGACGACGCCCTTTTCAGCGAAATGCAGCAAGGCCGCCACGAATGCGAGCAGCACCGGCCCGATCAGCAGTCCCAGGATGCCGAAGGCGGCGGCGCCGCCGATCGCCCCGACGAATACCGCGAGGCTGGAGACTTCCGCCTGCCGGGCGGTGAGGAAGGGCCGCAGCACGTTGTCGATCACCCCCACCGCACCGCTCCAGATGGCCAGGAACAGGGCGGCTCCCCAGCGCCCTTGCGCGACGAGGTACAGCACGGCGGGGACCAGCACGATCGCGGAACCGGCCGGCAGGAAGGCGGCGATCGTCGCCAGCACGGCGAACACCACCGCCGAGGGCAGCCCGACCAGCGCGAAGCCGATACCGACGAAGATGCCCTGGATGAGCGCCGTGGCTGCCGAGCCGAACACCACCGCGCGGGTGACATCGCCCAGGTACCCCATCAGCTGCCGTCGCGGCCGCGGCTCCATCGGAATGAACCCCGTCAGCTGCTGCAGCATCGCGCGGCCATCGCGCAGCAGGAAGAACAGCAGGAACAGCATCATGAAGAAGCCCAGCAGGGAGCCCATGACGCCGAGTGCGAAGCTGCCGCCCATGGAGGCCGCCGATTTCAACAGGGTCTGGGCACCCTCCAGCACCCAGTCGCGGATCTGATCGGCGCTGACAGGGGCCGAATCGCGCATCCAGCGCACCGCGGCGCCGATGAGCGGGACGCTGTCCAGGCGCTGCAGCAGATCGGGAAAGGTGAGCGTGCTGCCCGACATGCGCTCGAGAATGTTGGCGACCTGCCGCGCAAACGCCACGCCGACGAAGAGCAGCGGCGCGATGACCAGAAACGGTGTGAGCGCCGTCAGGATACCGGCCGACAGGGACGCCCGGCCGTTGAATTTCGCGGTCAGCCGCTCATGCAGGGGGTGCAGCAGGAAGGCCAGCACCGCCGCCCAGCCCAGAGTGGTCCACAGCGGCCGGAAGACCTCCAGCAGCGCCCACCCGAGGATGACCAGCGTGACGATGATGAAGCTGCGCCGGTAGAACGGAGAGTACATGCTGTCCAGAATAGCCTACCCGGGCCCGCGGCGGCGCCTCGCCCCCTGCCCGGGACCCGCCCTGATGGAGACGCGCCATGCTCCGGTTGTACGACTACCTGGATTCGGGAAACGGCTACAAGGTCCGCCTGCTGCTCGCGCAACTCGGTCGGCCCTGTGCCTGGCAGGAGCTGGACATTCTCACCGGGGAAACGCGCACGCCGGGTTTCCTCGCGAAGAACGCGAACGGCCGGATTCCGACGCTGGAGTTGGAGGACGGCCGCTGCATCGCCGAGTCCAACGCCATCCTGTGGTATCTCGCCGAAGGCACTCCGTTCATCCCGCAGGATCGCTACCTGCGCGCGCAGACGCTGCAGTGGATGTTTTTCGAGCAGTACAGTCACGAACCGTACGTGGCCACACCGCGGTTCATCCTGAAGCACCTGGCTGCGGATTCGCCGCGGCGCGCGGAGTTACCCGATCGGTTGGCTCGCGGTCGGGCGGCGATCGCGGTGATGGAGTCGCAACTCTCGCATCACAGCTTTCTGGTGGGGGATGGGTACACGATTGCAGACATCGCGCTGTACGCCTATACGCATGTCGCCCATGAGGCGACCCTCGATCTGTCCCCGTATCCCGCCGTGTTGGCCTGGCTGGGGCGGGTAGCGGCGCAACCGCGGCACATTCCCATCACCCAGCGACCGGCCTGAGCGCTCGCGATGGCGGGCGGCCGCTTTGCCGCGCGTGCGGTCGCGTGTCGGTGTGGCGAAGGGCACGGCGTGGCAGGCGTGGCTCAGTCGGCGCCGCTCAGTCGGCGTGGCTCAGTCGGCGCGGCTCAGTCGGCGCGGCTCAGTCGGCGCGGGTGAGGACCATCTGCCAGGAATACAGGCGCCGTTCATGGAGCAACAGGATGCCGGCGGCGCTGTAGCGGCTCGGTCCCATCTGGCCGAGATGTTCCGCGCCGTGATAGCCCGAGGCGGCGCAGGTATAGACGCCCAGTATGCTGCTGCCTACCACGCTGTAGGTACCGCTGAGCTTGCCGAGCGTGGCGTTTTCCTGGGTCCATTTCATGCTCGTGCCGTCGCGGCCTGGCGGAGTGATGGAACGCGCGTTGACGAACTCGACGGGCGGGGAACCCAGCACGCGCAGCGTACCGGCCAGCAGCCAGCACTCGGGGGCATGGGCGATCTCCGTGCGACCCTGCACCTCGAGTGCCTCGCCGTCCTCACGCCAGAACGTCCCCTGCGACATCCAGACGCCCGGCTCGAACAGGAAGGTGTGCATCATGCGTTGCGTCCTCGCTCCAGGCGCATTATGGCGCGGCAGGGCGAATAGCGGTACGTTGACCTGAAATCGTTTCAGATGGCGGCCAGCCGGAGCGCTTGAGGGAATTCACTATGTTGATTGAGCGGATCTGGGCAGCGAACCCCTTGCGCAATTTCCATTACCTGATTGCCTGCCCTGAGACAGGCGAGGCACTTGCGGTCGATCCGCTCGACTGGCAGCGCTGCCTCGCCGCCGCGCAGGCGAAGGGTTGGGAGATCACGCAGATACTCAATACCCACGAGCATCCGGATCACACGGGTGGCAACGCGGGACTGGTGGCCGCAACCGATGCCCGCGTGCTGGCGCACGAGGGCGCGGCAGCGCGCATTGGAGGCGTGGACCAGGGCTTGAGCAAGGGCGACGTCATTCGCGTCGGTCGAACTGTCGAGCTTGAGTGCCTGGATACGCCCGGGCACACGTTCGCGCACATCTGCCTGCTGTCGCACACCGACGAGCCGGCTCTGTTCACCGGTGACACGCTCTTCAACGCCGGTGCAGGTAATTGCCACAGCGGCGATCCGCACCTGCTCTACGAGACGTTCTCGACGCAGCTGGCGCGGCTGCCGGACAACACGCGCGTTTTCCCCGGCCACGAGTACATGACCCGCAACCTCGAGTTCACCCTGGACCGTGAACCTGACAATCGCGACGCGTCGACGCTGGTGCAAAGCACACGGAAGCTGCAGGCCGAGGCGATGACGATCACGACATTGGCCCAGGAGAAGCGCATCAATACGTTCTTCCGGCTGCAGAGCCCGACGGTGATCGCGCGTCTGCGTCGTTCGTTTCCGGAGCTCGCGGAACACCCGGACGCCCACACGGTGTTCGTCAAGTTGAGAGAGCTGAGAAACCGCTGGTAATCCGGGCGCGCCGCGTCAGAGCACGCGGCTGACAGGCGCAGCCCGTGCGAGCCGCCCGTGCGAGCCGCTGCCGCCAGGTGGCGAAAGCCTGAAACGAACTACAGCGCAGCGCGTGCCACCGGCAGATAGTGATCCACCAGCAGGGCCGCGAACAGCCACATCAGGTAGGTCACCGAAAACCTGAACACGCGCATCGGCAGTTCCTGCCGCGCCGTGATCTTCAGCGCCAGCGCGTAGTAGATGAATCCGCTGTTCAGCACGATGGCGGCTGCCAGATACAACAGGCCGCTCATGTGCGTGATGAAGGGCATGAGCGTGACGACGAAGAGCAGCACCGTGTAAAGCAGCACGTGCAGCCGCGTGTACTCAACGCCGTGCGTGACCGGCAGCATCGGGATTCCCGCGCGCGCGTAGTCGTCACGCCGCGCGATCGCCAGCGCCCAGAAGTGTGGTGGTGTCCAGACGAAGATGATCAGGAACAGCAGCAGCGCGTTGGGATCGATGGTGTTGGTCACGGCTGCCCAGCCCAGCACCGGAGGTGCGGCACCCGCGGCTCCGCCGATCACAATGTTCTGTGACGTCGCCCGCTTCAGCCACACGGTGTAGATCACCGCGTATCCGATCAGCGAGAAAAAGGTCAGCGCCGCTGTCAGCAGGTTCACCAGAAACGCGAGGATCGCCATCGCGGCGACGCCGAGTACGGCGGCAAACACCAATGCCTGTCTTTCGGTCAGCTGACCGGTTGGCAGCGGCCGCGCCCGGGTACGGGTCATCTGTTCATCGATACGTCGGTCCAGCACGTGGTTGATGGTGGCCGCGCAGGCCGAAGCCATCCCGATTCCCAGATTGCCCCAGATGAGCGCGTCCAGCGGCGGCAACCCCGGACTGGCCAGCAATGTGCCGACGATCGCCGTGAATACGATCAGTGCGACCACGCGGGGCTTCGTCAGCTCCAGGTAGCGGCGCCAAACTCTTGCCGGCCTGATCTGCCCGACGACGTCCATCACCAGGCCCCCGCCTGCGGGCGCGAGGCGTGCACCAGTGCCAGCGTCGCGAGCAGCAGCAGCGCCGCGCCGGCTGTATGAGCGGTTGCCAGCCAAAGCGGGAACCCTTTCAGCACCATCGAGATGCCGATCGTCAATTGCAGGACGAGTGCGGCCAGAACCAAACCGGCGCTACGTCGCGCACGTCTTGCTGCGGGGCGGATCAGCACCAGCATTGCTGCAAGCGTCAGGGTAACCGTGGCGACCAGAGCGCCCAGGCGATGCGTCAGATGAATCGCGACTCGGGCAGGGTTATCGAGGATGCCGCCTTCGTAGTTGATGCCCAGACCGTGCCACAACACGAATGCGTCGCCGTAATCGGTCGCCGGCCACCACTTGTTCTGACAGGTCGGGAAGTCGGGGCACGCGATGGCGGCGTAGTTGCTGCTGGTCCAGCCGCCGAGGGCAATCTGGACGGCGAGCGCGATGAGACCCGCCAGCGCGAGAGTGCCGACCGTGGAGTTGGTGCGCAGCAAGCCGCCGGGTGGGTTCGTTGTGCCACCGGACCAGCCGGTCGATGGGCGGAGTGACAGCCACAGCCACCACAACAAGCCGAGCGTGGTGAGGCCGAACACGAGGTGCAAGGTGACGATGAGCGGCTTGAGCTGCCACGTGACGGTCAGCATTCCCAGGAGGCCCTGGAACACGACCGTCGCCAGCAAAGCGAGCGCGTACACGATCCCCGGGGCGCTCGCGCCAGGGCCGATGCCGGGGCCACCGCCAGAGCTGATGCTGGGGCCGCTGCTGGGGCCGCCGCCACGGCCGCTGCCGGTGCTGGGGCCGGTGCTGGGGCCGGTGCTGGGGCCGGGGCCGCTGCCGCTGCCGCTGCGGGTGCGCTGCGCGATCACCAGCGCCGCGATGCTCACGATGATCAGGCCCAACGTCGAGGCTGCGTAGCGGTGGATCATCTCGCGCCAGGCCTTGCCGACGTCGAGCGGACGGTTGGGGAAGGCGGCCTGCGCGGCGGCGTTCTGGGCGGCACCGAGCGGCGTCGCCTGGCCATAGCATCCCGGCCAGTCGGGGCAACCCAGACCTGCGGCGGTGAGTCGGACGTAGGCGCCGAGCACCACAACGCCGAAGCACAGCAGCAGACCTGCGAGTGTCAGACGGCGGATCCAGCGGCCCACGGGTTTCGTCACCGCGCTCCCCTCACCCGATGTGGGACAGCGTGAGGAGCTTCTTCAGATCCTCCAGCAGTCCCTTGGGGTTGGTGCTCGCATCGTAGCGCATGAGCAGATTGCCCAGTGGATCGACGATGAACAGCGACCGGTCGCGTTCCGTCGGGAACTGCGCGAGCAGTTGCGAGGCTTCGGGGGCGCTTGCATCGAGGACCACCAGACCGGGGTGCTCGTGCTCGAGGAAGTCTCGATCACAGCAGTTCGAAGTAACGAGAAAGACACGGGTCACGCGCGGCATCTCGTTATTGAGAGCGACGCGTGTCTGCCGCATCACATACAGGGTATGGCGGCAGGCATCGTCACAGCGACCGTCGCCGACGTACACCAGCAACCACTTCCTGTGCAGCAGCTGCGGTGCGGGGACTGAGGTCGGGATGGCGGGCTGAAGAGTGATCGGGGGCAGAGGCCGGGCGGGGCTGATCAGCTCGCCGTGATTGACGCTGCGAAGCGGTCGCCAGTCGCTGCCGTAGTACATCCAGAACGCCAGCACGAGCGGCAACAGGAACAGGCCCGCGAGCAGGCCGAGGGTCCGCAGGTTGCGGGCGCGAAGTTGTTGTTCCGGTGTGCTCATCGAGGGGTCATCGGGTCATGCGTTCGGCAAGTTATGTGCGTTCCGTTCAGCCGGCTGCGGCAGGCTTTGCGGGGCCTGCCTTGCGGCTGCTCAACACCACCCACAGGATCACCGACAGGGCCGCGAAGCCCCACCATTGGACCGCGTACGACCAGTGCCGCATCGGCTCGAGGCCGGGCGGATGCCAGTCGCGCACGTAGCCGTGGTCCGCCTGCGCATCCAGCAGTACGATCCGCGGTTCGAGTGCTACGCCGAGAGCCATACTCAGTTGGCTCATGCTCGGAAACGCGGTCACCTTCGGCCAGGGACTGGTTCCGGCCGGTGCAGCGCGGCCGCTGGCCAGTCCGGCGGTGGGCAGGTCGTCGGTACGGCCGGTAACCGTCTCTGTGCCGTCGGTGGTGAGATCAACCGGCGGCAGCTCGCTGCGAACGCCGGCGAAGGGCACCCACCCTCTATCCACCAGCAGCGTACGGCCGTTGGGCCGTACCAGCGGCGTCAGAACCTCATATCCGGCGCGTCCCTCGTGGCTGCGGTTGTCCAGTAGGAACTGACGGCTGCCGTCGTAGCGGCCCACCACGCTGATCCGCTGGAACCGCGGCACTTCATCGATGCCACGGGCACCCAGCGGTACGATCTGCTCTGCACCGCGCGAGAAGCGGTCCCACTCGGCCTGGCGGGCCTCCCCCCGGTGCCACTGCCAGCGTCCCAGGAAGATGAATACCGCGCACAGCAGCAGCGTCAGGACGGTAAATCCCCACGAGGGAGCGAACTGGCGGCCGGGCAGAATGCGGATGGACACGACAAGGGTGGGAAGTCTATAAGCTGGTCGCCGCGCACATGGATACCTGGATACGCCTCACCATCATGGCCGTGCTCGTGGCCATCATCGCGAGTCTCGGCTCGGCGCTGTTCCACCTGTCGCGGGGGACGGAGAAGGACTCACGCCGGCTCGCCCGGGCCCTCACCTTGCGCATCGGGCTGTCCGTCGTCCTGTTCGTCCTGCTGATGCTGGCCTGGTATTTCGGACTCATCACGCCGCATGGGCTGGCGCCGCCAGCCCATCCGTAGGCCTGCCGGCTAGAGCCAGTAGACGAAGATGAACAGTCCGAGCCAGACCACGTCCACGAAGTGCCAGTACCAGGCGACCGCCTCGAACGCGAAGTGACGCTGCGGCGTGAAGTGGCCGCGCAGCACACGGAACCAGATCACCGTCAGCATGATCGCGCCGATCGTCACGTGCAGACCGTGGAAGCCGGTCAGCATGAAGAACGTTGAGCCGTAGATTCCGGTGGACAGCCGCAGGCCCATTTCCTTGTAGGCCTCGCCGTACTCGTGGGCCTGCAGGCCGACGAACGTGAAGCCAAGGATGAACGTCAGTGCGAGAAACAGCGTGAGCGTGCCACGCTTGCCCGCGCGCAGCGCGTGATGGGCGATGGTGATCGTGAGACCGCTGGTCAGCAGGATCGCGGTGTTGACCGCGGGCAGGCTGAAAGCAGGGATGACGTTGAACGTCGAATCGGCGCGGCCGCCGACATGGGCCGGGCCGTTGGTGGGCCACGTGCCCTCGTAGTGCGGCCAGAGGATGAAGTTGGTGAACACCTTGACGCCCTGTCCGGCGAGCCACGGCACCGCGAGCACCCGGGCGTAGAACAGCGCGCCGAAGAATGCCGCGAAGAACATCACTTCGGAGAAGATGAACCACATCATTCCCATGCGGAAGGAGTGATCCACCTGCATGTTGAAGATGCCGCGCTGGTTCTCGCCGATGACGGTGGAGAACCAGCCGAAGAACATGTAGGTCAGGATGATCGCGCCCGGGATGAACGCCCAGCCGCCGGCCCAGTCATTCAGATAGGAGATCGCGCCCGCCATGAGCGCGAACAGCGCGACCGAGCCGGTGATCGGCCAGCGGCTGTCGTGCGGAATGTAGTAAGCGTTGCCGTCGGGTGCGTGTGCGTTTGCCATGTTGTCAGTATCCCGGAAATTGACCTTGCACGCGCTAGCGTGCGGAGACCCGTGAGGATTCGTCGTAGAAGGTATAGGCCAGCGTGATCCGGTCGATGTAACCCGGAATCGCCGGATCGATGATGAAGCGCACCGGCATGTTGCGCTGTTCGTTGACGTTGAAGTGCTGCGGCGAGAAGCAGAAGCATTCGGTCTTGTGGAAGAACGCCGCGATCTTCGAGGGCGCGATGTTCGGCACGGCCTGCGCGATCGTGTCGCGGCCGGTCAGGTTGTGCGCGAAGAACTCCGCCGAGTACAGCTGGCCGGGGTGCACGTCGATCGTGCGCTTCACCGGGCGGAAATCCCACTCACCGGCGCTCGCCACGTTGCTGAGGAATTCCACCGTGATGGTGCGGCTGGGATCGGGCTTCTCGGCCGCCTTCACCTTGCGCAGCAGGGCGGTCTGATCGCCGTAGCCGGTCACGCTGCACAGCACGTTGTAGAGCGGCACGAGCGCGAAGCCGAACGCGAAGCTGCCCAGCGCGATGCCGAGCAGCTTCAGGGTGAGAGTCCGGTGGGCGCGTTCGATGCTCATCAGGAGGCCCGGATCACCGCCATGACGATGAACCCGAAATAGAACGCGGCCGCCACGAGCAGGCACACCACCATGGTGCGCCGTACCTTCCTGCGCCGTTCGGTCTCATCGATCACCGTCACTGCCACTCTCCGCGCCCGCCTCGTCCGTTCAGTGCGAGGCGCCCTTGGCGATCAGCGCATCCGACGGCGGTGTCGTCCAGGAGTGATAGGGCGCCGGTGAAGGCAGCTCCCACTCGAGGCCGTGCGCGCCTTCCCAGGCGCGGTTGCTCTTCACGGGCTGGCCGGAGCGCACGCACTTCCAGATGATGTACGGGAACAGCAGCTGCGACAGTCCGAAGCCGAAGCCGCCGATCGAGGACACCATGTTCCAGTCGGTGAACTGCACGGCGTAGTCCGGGATACGGCGCGGCATGCCGGCCAGTCCCAGGAAGTGCTGCGGGAAGAACAGCACGTTCACGAAGATCGTGGACAGCCAGAAGTGCCACTTCGCGAGCGTCATGTCGTACATGTTGCCGACCCACTTGGGCAGCCAGTAGTACACGCCGCCCATGATGGCGAAGATCGCGCCCGGCACCAGCACGTAATGGAAGTGGGCCACCACGAAGTAGGTGTCCTGGTACTGGTAGTCGGCCGGCACGATCGCGAGCATCAGCCCCGAGAAGCCGCCGAGCGAGAACAGGAACAGGAAGGCCAGCGCGAACAGCATCGGCGGCTCGAAGCTGATCGAGCCCTTCCACATGGTCGCGGTCCAGTTGAACACCTTCACGCCCGTGGGGATGGCGATCAGCATCGTGGACAGCATGAAGAAGAGCTGCGCGGCGAGCGGCATGCCGACCGTGAACATGTGGTGCGCCCACACGATGAACGACAGGAATGCGATCGAGGCCGTGGCGTACACCATGGCCTCGTAGCCGAACAGCGGCTTGCGCGAGAAGGTCGGGATGATCTCCGAGACGATGCCGAAGGCCGGCAGGATCAGGATGTACACCTCGGGATGACCGAAGAACCAGAAGATGTGCTGGAACATCACCGGGTCACCGCCGCCGGCGGCCGTGAAGAAGGTGGTGCCGAAGAAATGGTCGGTCAGCAGCATGGTGACCGCGCCCGCCAGTACCGGCATCACGGCGATCAGCAGGTAGGCGGTGATCAGCCACGTCCACACGAACAGCGGCATGCGCAGCAGCGTCATGCCAGGCGCGCGCATGTTGAGGATCGTCACCACCACGTTGATCGCACCCAGGATGGACGAAGCGCCCATCATGTGGACCGCGAAGATGACCATCGGGAAAGCGGCACCGGTCTGCAGCATCAGGGGCGGATACATGGTCCAGCCACCCGCCGGCGCACCGCCCGGTACGAACAGCGTCGCAAGCAGAAGCGTGAAGGCGAACGGCAGGATCCAGAAGCTGAAGTTGTTCAGGCGCGGGAGGGCCATGTCGGGGGCGCCGACCTGCATCGGGACCATCCAGTTGGCAAGGCCCGTCCAGGCCGGCATGACCGCGCCGAAGATCATGAGCAGCGCGTGCATGGTGGTCATGGAGTTGAACAGCTGCGGATCCACCAGCTGCATGCCGGGCTTGAACAGCTCGGCGCGGATCACCATGGCCATGGCGCCGCCGATGAAGAACATGATGCACGCGAACACCAGGTACATCGTGCCGATGTCCTTGTGGTTCGTGGCATAGACCCAGCGCCGCCAGCCGTGCGGCTTGTGGTCGTGGTCGTCGTGGGCGGCGGTATCGGTGTGCGACTGGGCCATGGCTTGAATCTCTATTTGAGCGTGTCGGTCGTGATCAGGAGCGGCTGCCGGAGGCGGTGCCGGGTTGCGTCGCGGGGGCCGCGGCGCTCGGCGGCGCATCGGCCGGCGCGCCGGCCTGCTTCTGCTGCGCGGCCTTGTCCTTCAGCCAGGTCTGGAAGTCTTCCTTGCTGCGCGCATCCACCACGATCGGCATGAAGCCGTGGTCGCGGCCGCACAGTTCCGCGCACTGCCCGCGGTACAGGCCGGTCTTGTCGGCGTCGATATTGAACCAGGCCTCGTTGACGAAGCCCGGGATGGCGTCCTTCTTGACGCCGAAGGCCGGCACCCACCAGGAGTGGATGACGTCGGCGCCGGTCACGAGCAGGCGCACCTTCGTGCCGACCGGGACCACCAGCGGGTTGTCCACGTTCAGCAGGTAGTGCTCCACGCTGTTGGGATCGATGCCCGAGCCGAGCTCGCGGGCCTTGTCGCTGGCGCGGTCCAGGCGCGAGAAGAAGCTCACACCCTGGTCGAGGTACTCGTAATTCCAGCCCCACTGGAAGCCGGTCACCTTGATGGTGAGTTCGGTCCTGGTGGTGTCCTCGATCTCGACCAGCGTGCGCGCGGCCGGTACCGCCATCGCGATCAGGAAGACCACCGGCACGGCGGTCCAGACGATCTCGACCCTGGTGTTGTGCACCATGGTGGTGTCGGGCACCGCGCCCTGCGATTTGCGGTAGTTCACCAGCGACCAGACCATGGCGCTGAACACCACCAGGGCGATCGCGACGCACACCCAGAAGATGAGCATGTGCAGATCGTAGATCTTGCGGCTCATGTCGGTGACGCCCTGCGTCATGTTGAGCAGGCTCCAGCCGGACTCGGCGGCTTGCGAAACGGACGCGAGCGCGCTGGCGAACAGTGCGGCAAGGGGTGCGCGGATTGAGCGGATCATCATGTCGACCTTGTTGGACCTTGTGACGCGCCTGGCCCCGTACGGTCCGGGTGCGGCGCCTGATCTGTTGGTACTCAAGCCTCTCCGGCTTCAGGCCAGGGAAGGCGACTCGTTGACGCGGCCGATCAGACCCTGCAACCGAAGCGCGAGTCCACACCGCTCTGCCTCCGTCAGGAAGCTGCCCAGCTCGCACTGCCGGCCGTGTGACTCGATCGTGAGCCGGCTTGGATGCAGGCGCGAAGCGGGGCGGCGGAGTTTAACCTGAGCCCAATGCCTCGGAAACTCGAGTTGAACGGAATGCCGCCGGTCGTGCAGCTCGATGCTCACCGCGGCCTCGGTGACCGTGATGGTCTGGCGGTGATGGCGGCGCTCCATGCTCAGGGCGAGTGCCCAGCCCAGACCGGCCATTTCCAGGCCCGCGAACGGCAGTATCGGCCAGAATCCCTGGGCGGCCATGAAGCCGGCGATGCCGAAGGACACCGCGCACAGGCTGCCGAAGAACAGCAGTGCCGCGCGCACGCTGAGCGAGCAGTTCGGGCAGATCACGATGCGATGGGGCTCGGGATCCAAAGGCGTGACCCTGATGCGGTGGGTGACCGAAGCGCGATGGTACTGCAGCCGATTCATTATTCAAGTCAAACGCTTACGAGCGACAGGGCGCGCGCAGCAGCATGCCCTGCAGCCACTGCGGCGCGGTCCTCGGGCGCGTGCGGAAACAGCGCGAGTGGTTCGCCGGACAGTCTCTCCCGCAAGGTGGCGAGATTTTCCGCGGCGCGCTCGAGCGCAGGATCCACGGCATTGCCGATCCATCCCGCGAAGGTCACTCCGTCGGCCTCGATGGCGCGCCTGCTCAGCTGAGCGTGATTCAGGCAGCCAAGGCGCAGCCCGACGACGAGCACCGCAGGAATACCCATCCACCGGGGCAGGTCGGCCATGGTGTGGGTGGTGCTGATGGGGGCGTACCAGCCCCCTGCGCCTTCGACGATCACCAGGTCCGAACGCGCTGCCAGGGCATGGAAATTGTGCGTGATCCTGTCGCGATCGATGCTGATTCCAGCCTCATCAGCGGCGATATGCGGCGAAATGGGTGGTTCGAAGCAATAGGGGTTGATCTCGGCGTAGCTCGCAGCGACATTGGCGGCCGCCGCGAGGGCCAGCGCATCTGAATTCCTCAAGCCTTCGGCGGTGTGTTCCGATCCCGACGCAATCGGCTTGAGCACCGAGACACGCAGGCCATGCTGCACGAGCGCACGAACCAGCGAGACCGCCACCAGAGTCTTGCCCACGCCGGTGTCCGTGCCCGTAATGAAGAGGCCGCGGGCGGATCTCGCTGCCAGGGTCGGGATGCGGTTCACGACGGATTCGTCCGGCGGCGGATGGCGCTGGGCGAGATGAGCACTTCGCCACCCGCGGCCGATGCTCCGGCCCGGCCCGCGGCGCCCCACGTCGCTCCGAAGATGACTTCGTACGTCGCCGGCAGCAGGCCGTTGCGGCGGAACTGTTCGTAAGCGGACTGCATGCGCGAGATTCGGGCGCGGCCGGTGAGACCGCGCGCGCGGCCGGCCGTGACGTTATGCGCGCCGATCGCCTTGAGGTCCCTCATCAGTGCGAAGGTGTCCGGATAGGTGAGCTGTATCCGGTCGACATCGAGTACCGGTTCCATCAGGCCTGCGCGCACCAGCGCTTCACCCACATCGTGCACGTCGACAAAGTGATTCACGTGGTTGTAGCCGTCCGTCTCAGCCCACGCAGTGCGGAGTTCGCGCAGGGTGTCCGGGCCGAATGTGCTGAATCCGAAAAAGCCGGTAGGCTTGAGCACGCGACGGATCTCGGTGAACGCCAGATCCAGTGGCTCGCACCACTGCAGCATCAGGCTGCTGAACACGACATCCACGCTGTAGTCGGCGAACGGCAGGCGCAGGGCATCGCCGCAGACACGCCCGAACCTGCGGAACAGTGTCTGGTGACGGCGCGCCTCGCGCAGCATCCCAGGGGCCAGATCGAGCGCAACGACGAGCGCGCGACGGTAGCGGCGTTTGAGCTCTGCGGTCGCACGGCCGGTGCCGGCGCCCAGGTCGAGCACGACTTCCGGTTTGAAGTGGAATGTGTCGAGGCGTTCGAGCAGCTCGGTGGACACACGCGCCTGCAGGACTGCAGCAGCATCGTAGCTGCCGCTGGCACGATCGAAGGCGGCGCGCAGGCCGGGCCGATCCAGCCGGAAGGCGTCCGCTTCGTGATTGACTGAGGGGTCAGGGGCGATCAAGGCTTCACTTCTTGCGCGCCGGACGTTTGGCGGCGCGGCGCGTTGATTTGCCGGCGGCACGCTTCGCGGCCCGTGGCTGGGCGTGGCGGGCCGACGAGGGTCCGCGGGTTGATTTGCGCGTCGCGCGCTTCGCTCGTGAGGCACCCTCCCGTGGCGCGGACCGTGCTCCGGCGATAGCGGGACGCTTGCGCGGCGCCGTACGTCTCCTGGAAAGGGGCTTCGCCTTGGCGCGGCTGCGAGTCCGCACGCCGGCCCGCGTGCCGGTGCGTGCGTGTGGCGCGGTGTGCAGAAAACTTCGGATGAGCGCGGCGAATTCCTCACGATGCGAGAGGAATGGTGCATGCGCCGCGCGCGGAAATTCCTCGTAACGCGCGCTCGGCAGCAGTGCAGCGAGCTCTCGGGACGCTTCCGGCAACGTGATCCGGTCGTACTGGCCGGCAATCACCAGTGTTCGAGCCTGAACGTGTTGCAGGCTCGGGCGCAGGTCGTTGCCCGCCAGAATGTCCAGCCCGCATTGCAGCGCTTCCGGCTGCGCGGCACCGTGCGCGAACAGTGAGGCGCGCAACTGCGTGAGCAGCTCCTGTCCGGTCTCGCTGGTGCGGACCTGCAGCTCGAGGAAATCGCTCACCGTGCGCTGGTAGTCCCTGCGCAGCTTGGTGGCGAGCGCGGCGATCGATGACGGAGCGGCGCCGCGCGGCCAGTCATCGCTGGCGACGAACTTCGGCGTCGTGGCGACCAGGATCAGGCGATCGATCTGCGCTGGTGTGGCGGCCGCGAGGTCAATGGCGATCTGACCGCCGAGCGACCAGCCCAGCAGGGAGTACCGATCCGAGATCGGCTCCAGGGTCTGGTGTACCAGCCAAGCCTGTTCCGCCGGTGTGCAGCGGCCGCTGGTCCATGCACTGCGACCGTGTCCCGGCAGATCCACCGCGATCAGACGGAAATGCGGTCGCAGCACCGCGGCGAGTCCGTCCCAGACACGCAGATTGAGGGCCCAGCCGTGCAACAGCACCAGGTCGGGACCCCGGCCGGTGACTTCGGTGTAGAGGGCGCTCAAGGGCAGATCGCTGCGGGCGTTGCAGCCCCTATCGCGCCGAGACGTGCACAGACGCTGCCGAGCGCGTCAGCCAGTGCGTCGACCTGTTCGTCGGTGTGAGCCGCGGACAGTGTTACCCGCAGTCGCGCGGTCCCGCGCGGCACAGTTGGCGGGCGGATGGCGACCACGCAGAAGCCGGCTTCGAACAGCTCCTGCTGCGCCGTGAGTGCCATCTCGGAACTGCCGAGCATCACGGGCTGGATGGGTGTCAGCGGTCCGGCGGCCGGCAGCGGAACTCCATTACGAAGAGCAGCTGTGCGGAAGCGGCGCGTCAGTGAAGCGAGACGTTCGCGACGCCACGGTTCGCGCTGCGCGATCTGCAGCGCTTGTCGCGAAGCGGCGGCGACCGGTGGCGGCAAAGCAGTCGTGTAGATGTACGAACGTGCCTTCTGCAACAGCAGTTCGATCAAGTCGGACGCGCCGGCGACGAATGCCCCGAATGTGCCGAAGGCCTTTCCGAGTGTGCCCATGAGAACCGGCACGTCGTCGCTGTCGAGCCCAAAATGCTCGAGCGATCCACGTCCGTTCGCACCCATCACACCGAGGCCATGAGCATCGTCCACCACAAACCAGGCACCGTGCGAACGGCTTGCCCGGGCGAGCGCATCCAGCGGAGCAACATCGCCATCCATGCTGAACACGCCATCCGTGGCGACGACACTCACGGGCTGGGCGCTCGTGGTGAGTTCCGTCTCGGCTGCTGCGGCGTCGCAGTGTGCATAGCGTTTGAAGCGAGCTCCCGACAACAGGCCGGCATCGATCAGTGACGCGTGGCTGAGCCGATCCAGCAGTACGCTCTCGCCTTTGCCGGCCAGCGTCGTGATGATGGCGAGGTTGGCCATGTAACCGGTCGAAAACAACAGCGCGCGCTCGCGGCCGGTGAAGTCGGCCAGTTGTTCTTCCAGTCGTTGGTGCTCGACGCAGTGGCCGGTGACCATGTGCGAGGCACCGCTGCCCGTACCTGCGGACCGGGCGCAATCGCTCATGGCGGTCGCCAGCGCCGGATGTCGGGCCAGACCGAGATAATCATTGCTACTGAAGTCGATCAGGCAGCGTCCGTCGATGCGGATGCCGGCTCGGGTGTCGGAGTCCTCGTCGAGGGCGACGGTCCTGCGCACGCGGCGCAGATGCTGGTCTGCGAGCTGTGCCAGTGTCGCCGTGAGTTCAGGCGACCCGCGCTTCATGCTTCAGTCCGAGGCGCGAGAACAGCTCCTGGTCGCGCGCCACATCGGGATTTCCGGTCGTCAGCAACTTCTCGCCGTAGAAGATCGAGTTGGCGCCCGCGAGGAAGCACAGCGCCTGCGTCTCATCGCTCATCTCCTGACGACCGGCGGAGAGGCGCACGTGCGCACGCGGCATCAGCAGGCGCGCGACGGCGATGGTGCGGATGAAGTCGAACGGGTCGACCGCCTCACGACCGTGGAGCGGAGTGCCGGGTACCTGCACGAGCTGGTTGATCGGCACACTTTCCGGATGTTCGGCGAGGTTGGCCAGGGTGCGCAGCAGTTGCGCACGGTCGCGGACGGATTCGCCCATGCCCACAATGCCGCCGCAACACACTTTCAGGCCGGCATCCCGGACGGCATCGAGCGTGTCGAGCCGGTCCTGGTAGGTGCGGGTAGAGATGATCGACCCGTAGAACTCCGGCGAGGTGTCGAGGTTGTGATTGTAGAAATCGAGGCCAGCGTCCTTCAGTTCATGCGCCTGATCGGACGACAGCATGCCCAAGGTCGCGCACGTCTCCAGTCCGAGCGCGCGCACCTCACGGATCATCTGCGAGATGAGCGCGATGTCCTTCGCCTTGGGCGAGCGATAGGCGGCACCCATGCAGAAGCGGGTGGCGCCGGCGTCCTTGGCACGCTGTGCCGAATCACGCACCGCCGCCACTTCGAGCAGCGACTCGCGCTCGAGACCAGTCTGGTAATGAACGCTTTGCGGGCAGTAGGCGCAGTCCTCGGGGCAGGCACCGGTCTTGATGGACAGCAGGGTGCTCATCTGGACGGTGTTCGGGGCGTGATGAGCACGGTGGACGCGCTGCGCATGGAACACCAGGTCCATGAAGGGGAGTGCGAACAACGCCTCCACTTCGGGAAGCGACCAATCGTGGCGGATGCAGCCGAGCGAGTCCTGGTTCATGCGGGTCCTCCGAAACCGGGAACGATGTTCGGGGTGGCGGGGCGGGCTGTCAACCGGAGTGGTGACCATCGGTAAACAATTGGTCAATTATTGACCAGGCAGCCTCTGACGGCGAACCGCTCCAAGGGCCTGCCAAATGCGGGCCTCAGATTCGTCAGAGCAGATCACGCATTGTTGCCAAACCGGCGGCTACCTCGGGCAGGCCCGCCTTCAGGTAGATATCGAGCAGTTCATCGACAGTGAGCGGGGGATTTTTCAGTCTCGCCCGAAGCTTTTTCACTTCCGCAGCGACTTGCGGAGGCGCGAGATCGAAGAGATTGCCGATGAACTGATCGGGATGTTCGGCGAAGAGGTTGAACGGAGACAGCGCTTCCTGCGGAAAGTCTTTCAGGTTGTAAGTGACGATCACACTGGCCCGACCCACTATGGCGGCTGCGAGGACGTGGCGGTCATTTTCATCGGGGAGGTTGAGCGAGGGGATCAGCGATTGGTATCCCGTAATCAGACAGTCCGGCACCGCGTCCGTCATCAGCTGTCGGGTACGGGCTAGACTCTTTTCCAGCTCCGGTCTGTCTCTCAGCAGGCTATGGATCCATTCGTCCTGAATTTCATCGGTCCATCGGGCCCGAAAAAGTTCAGTCTGTGCGAGGCTCAACAGCAGATCGCGCAGCGGAGCCGGATACAGGACGCACGCATCAAAGAGCGCGATGAATGCCGCCACATCAGTAGCCGAGCCCCAGTTCCTGGGCCTGTGCCGCCAATTCTTCCAGGGCAGCTTCCTGCTTCTTCTTCGCTTCCTTCTTGTAAGCGAGGATATCCTCCAGAAGGATCCTTCGATGCTTGCCGACCTTGCGGAAGGCGATTTCCTTTCGCTCAAGCATGTTGATCAGGTAAGGACGCGAGACATTCAAAAAGTCAGCGGCCTGTTGCGTAGTCAACTCCGCCTTGACAGGGAGAATGCATACGCCTCGGCCTTCTCCCATCTGGGCAAGGATATCGACCAGCATTCGCAGGGCTTTGACCGGCACGACTACGTCGTCGTTACCATCGATTACCCGCAGTTTCGCCGTCGGCCCGCTGCCAATGCATGAGGCAAGCAGCCTGCTGCTGTCCCGCGCCAGGCTGGCTTCAGCATCGGTGGGCAAGGAAGGTCCGGGCGAAGGGGGTACAGTCGCCGTGTCCGGCGGCCCTCTCTTGCCTGCGCTACGCATGACACGACCTCCTTAATCTGGCGCCCAGTCTACTCCTAAACGAAATAAACGCAATCATTCGAAATGAACGAAACAATCTTTATCAGCTGAATCAACACCTTAGGACTCAGTGAATGGCAGGCTGATGCGTGCGGGGCGAATTGCGGTGGTGGGGCTTGCGGTCGAGTGACGACGGACGGGCATCAGCGTTGGTTGGGGGCTCCAGCGGGCGGGGTGCGGACCCGCAACCGTGATCAACCGGCGTAGATGTACTGCATCAGGATGCCGATGAAGATGACCATCCCGACGTGCTGGTTGTTGATGAAGGCGCGCAGGCAGGCGGCGGGCTCGCGGTCGCGGATCAGCCACTGCTGGTAGAGGAACAGGACGCCGGCGGCGACCAGCCCGCCGTAGTACCAGCGCCCGAAGTGCAGGTTCTGGCCGGCGAGCACCAGCGCCCAGAGCATCATGGCCTGCATGACGAAGATCAGGAACTTGTCCAGGTCGGCGAACAGGATGGCGCTGGAGCGCACGCCGATCTTGAGATCGTCATCGCGGTCCACCATGGCGTAGATGGTGTCGTATACCGCGGCCCAGATGACTGCGGCGATGTAGACCACCCAGGCGACGCGCGGCACGGAGTTCGTCTGCGCGGCGAACGCCATCGGTACGCTCCAGCCGCCGAAGGAGATTCCCAGATACAGCTGCGGCATCGGGAAGATTCTCTTCACGAATGGGTAGGAGACCGTGAGCGCGGCGCCGATGAAGGCCAGTTTGATGGTCAGCAGGTCGAGGAATGTGACCAGGTAGAGCGCGATCCCGAGCAGGATCACGCAAAGCACGAGCGCTTCGACGGGCGACACCCTGCGTGCTGCGAGAGGACGTTCGCGGGTGCGGCGCACATGCGGGTCGATGTCCCGGTCCGCGAAGTCGTTGATCACGCAGCCGGCTGCCCGCATGACGACGACGCCGAGCACGAATACGATCAGCACGCGCGGGTCTGGCTTGCCGTTGCCGGCGATCCACAATGCCCAGAGCGCGGGCCACAGCAACAACCAGGTGCCCACGGGCCGGTCGAAACGCGCCAGCAGCGCGTACTCCTCGAGGCGCCGGCCAAGCCGGTGCGACAGCGGCGCTTCCGGCGCGGTCGCAGGGTCAAAAGAGCTCTCCGGCAATGTCGCAGACATCAGCTACGGCTATCCCAATCGAAAGCGTTCAAACGACCCGATTCCACAGGGTCAAACGACCCGACCCAAAGAGGCCCCGATTCCCACGACGTCAACCGACGCGACCGTAACGCTCGGCCGTGCCGATCCAGCGCGCGGCGAGCGCCGCAATATTATCCGGGTAGGAGGTCAGGAGCAGCTCGGCCGCCTCATGCACGCGCGGCAGCAGGTCGGCATCGCGCATCAGATCGGCCACGCGCAGCTGGGCCAGGCCGGTCTGGCGGGTGCCCAGCAGCTCGCCGGGGCCCCGCAACTCGAGATCGCGACGGGCTATCTGGAACCCATCATTGGTGGCCCGGATCGCCTTGAGGCGCTCACGCGCAAGTTGCGACAAGGGAGACCGGTACAGCAACACGCAGGTACTGGCCTGCGAGCCGCGACCAACACGGCCGCGCAGCTGGTGCAGCTGCGCGAGGCCCATGCGCTCGGCGTTCTCGACAACCATCAGCGTAGCGTTGGGAACGTCCACACCGACTTCGATCACGGTCGTCGCCACCAGCACCTGGATGCGACCGCTCTTGAAGGCCAGCATCGCCTCATCCTTCTTGTTCGGCGGCATGCGGCCGTGTACGAGGCCGACCTGAACCTCAGGCAGGGCTTCCGCGAGAGCGGCGGCGGTTTCCTCGGCGGCCTGGGAACGCAGTTCCTCGGACTCCTCGATCAGAGGGCACACCCAATACGCCTGGCGACCTTCGCGACAGGCTCCAAGGATCCGGGCCACGATGGCATCGCGTTTCTGTTCGGGCATCACGACGGTCTTGATCGGAGTTCGTCCCGGCGGCAGTTCATCGATGACCGAAATATCCAGATCCGCGTAGGCCGTCATGGCGAGCGTTCGCGGGATGGGCGTCGCCGTCATGATGAGCTGATGCGGGAACCGCCCGTCCTTGCGACCCTTCTCCTGCAGCCGCAGACGCTGCTGCACGCCGAACCGGTGCTGCTCGTCCACGATCACCAGCGCCAGCTTGTGGAATTGCATCTCTTCCTGGAACAGCGCGTGGGTGCCCACCGCGATGCGGATCTCGCCCGAGGCGATGGCTTCCAGCGCGCTTCGGCGCGTGCGCGCGGGTTGCGAACCGGATACGAGCGCCACAGTGATGCCGAGCGGATGAAACCAGTCGCGGAAGTTGCGCCAGTGCTGTTCCGCCAGCAGTTCCGTGGGCGCCATGAGTGCGACCTGCAGGCCACTGCCCGCAGCACGCGCGGCCGCCGCGGCGGCAACGACGGTCTTGCCGCAGCCCACATCACCCTGTACGAGCCGCACCATGGGCCGGTTCTCGGACAGGTCGCTGTCCACTTCGCGCAGGGCTTCCGCCTGGGCGCGCGTGAGCTGGAACGGCAGTGATTTCAGGAAGCGGGGTTCCAGGCCTTCCCGATCCTCGAGACGCGCCGCCGGCTCGGTCTTCGCCTCATGTTTGATGAGCTTCAGGCTGAGGTAGTGCGCGAGGAGCTCCTCGAAAGCCAGGCGCCGCTGCGCCGGGTGACTGCCGTCGGTGAGATCTTCCACGCTGGCCTCGCGTGGCGGACGATGCACGTAGGTCAGTGCTTCCTTCAGCGAGGGCAGACCCAGAGACTGGATGACGGAGCCGGGTATCCAGTCGCGTACGCCCGCCGTGTCGAGTTCCTGCAATGCCTGCGAGATCAGCGCGCGCAGGCGGCCCTGCGCCACTCCCTCGGTGCCGGGATAAATGGGAGTCAGCGTGTCTTCCAGGGGAGCTGCCTCTCCCTGCACGCGCCGGTACTCCGGGTGAACAATCTCCAGGCCTAGCGGTCCTCGACGGACTTCACCGAAGCACCGGATGCGGGCGCCACGTGCCAGTCCCGTTTGTTGGGAAGACGAGAAATAGAAGAATCGCAGTGTCAGGAATCCCGAGCCGTCGGAGATGCGGCACAGCAGCTGTCGCCGGCGGCGGTAAGCCACTTCGGTGAGCTGCACCTCGCCCTCGACGGCCGCTCGCGTTCCAGGCGTGAGTTCGCCGATGGGCAGGACGCGTGTCCGGTCTTCGTAACGCAGCGGCAAAACGAACAACAGGTCCTGAACCTGAGTCACGCCGAGGCGCGACAGGCGCTCCGCCAGAGCCGAGCCCACACCGCGCATCGCGGTGACAGGCCGCTGTTCACCGCGCGCGGACAGCTTCGGAGCGGTCTCAGTCAAGGTACAGGACGCACTCGATCTCGACGCGTGCGCCGCGCGGCAGCGCTGCGACCTGGATCGCGGCACGCGCCGGATAGGGTTGGGTGCAATACGTGGCCATGATCTCGTTGACCCGTGCGAAGTGGGACAGGTCGGTCAGGAATACGTTGACCTTGACCGCATGCGCCAGAGAGGCTCCGGCGGCTTCGGCCACCGCCTTGAGGTTCTCGAATACCCGGCGGATCTCGGCGTCGATGTCGCCCGAGACGAGCTGCATCGTCTCCGGATCGAAGGGAATCTGTCCCGAAAGGTAGACGGTGTTGCCCGCCCTGACGGCCTGGGAATACGGTCCGATGGCCTGCGGCGCACGGGTGGTCTGGATGGTCTGGCGGGTCATGGTGTGCTCTCCTGGTCGTCGTCTGCTTCGATTTCTTCCGGCGTGTCGCGTTCATCGCGGGCGTGCGCCGCCAGCGAGCGCGACACGCGTGACACATCCGGCATGCGGCGTATGACGCGCACGATGCGCGCCAGATGCTTGCGGTCGCGCACCTTGAGCTCGAATGTCAACACCACGGCATCGCTGCCGTGCTCGTCGATGGCCACCCGGTCGATGTTGGTTTCGAGGCTGGCGATGGCAGCCGCGACGGCCGCCAGCATACCGGTCCGGTTGACGACATACACGCGGATTTCAGAGCTGAACAGCCGGTCCTCCGAGGCCTGCCAGGTGACCGGCAGCCATTTCTCGGGGTGCTTGCGGTAATCCTCGACGTTCACGCAGTTCTCGCGGTGGATGACCACACCGCGGCCGGCCGACAGGAACGCGAAGATGGCATCGCCCGGAATCGGGAAGCAGCAGCGGGCGTAGGTGACGAGAAGCCCTTCCGTGCCCGCAATGGCCAGCGGCGCAAGGGTGCCGGCCCCGCCCTCCGCATGCGTCGCGGGCAGCAGTCGCCGTGCGACAAGTGGAGCGAGCCGCTCTCCCAGTCCGATGTTTTCGTACAGCTCGTCGAGGTCCTTCATGCCGAGCTCGCCCAGAGCCGCCGCCTGCGCCTCGGGTGTGACGTCGTCCAGCGAGACACGGAACTCGCCCAGGGCCTGATTGAGAAGACGCTGGCCGAGCGCGATGGCTTCGGTGCGGCGCAGGCTCTTCAGATAGTGGCGGATGGCGCTGCGCGCCTTGGCCGTGACCACGAAGTTGACCCAGGAAGGATTGGGCATCGCGCCCTTGGCCGTGATGATCTCCACCGTCTGGCCGTTCCTGAGTACGGTGCGCAGCGGCGTGAGGCGGCGATCCACTTTCGCGGCGACGCATCGGTTGCCGATGTCGGTGTGCACCGAATAGGCGAAATCCACCACGGTCGCGCCGCTGGGCAGGCGCAGGATCTCGCCCTTGGGCGTGAACACGTACACCTTGTCGGGGAACAGATCGACCTTGACGCTCTCGAGGAATTCCTCCGACGAGCCGTCTTCCTGCAGCTCCACCAGGTTGGAGAGCCACTCGCGGGTACGCTCCTGCTGTACGGAGCCGCCGGCTTCGCCGGCCTTGTACTTCCAGTGCGCGGCGATTCCCGATTCGGCCACCCGGTGCATGTCTTCGGTGCGTATTTGCGCCTCGATGGGTACGCCGTTGGGACCGAACAGGGTGGTGTGCAGGGACTGGTAGCCGTTCACGCGCGGGATGGCGATGTAGTCCTTGAAGCGCCCGGGCATGGGCTTGAACACCGAATGCACCACACCCAGCGCGCGATAGCAGGTGTCGGCCCGGTCCACGATGATGCGCAGACCGTACACGTCGACGATCTCGTTGAGGATGGCGCGCTTGCGGCGCATCTTCTTGTAGATGCTGTAGAGATGCTTCTCGCGTGTCTCCACGCGCGCATGCATCTCGTTCTTCAGCAGCGCCGCATTCAGCTGCTGCTCGATCTTCTTGAGGAATTCCTTCTGGTTGCCGCGCGCCTTCTTGAGCGCCCGCTCGAGCACCAGGTAGCGATGCGGATAGAGCGCCTTGAAGCCGAGATCCTCGAGCTCGAGCTTCATGTTGTAGAGGCCGAGGCGCTCCGCGATGGGCGCGTAGATCTCAAGGGTCTCGCGCGCAATGGCGCGCCGCCGCTGCGTCGACATGGCCTCGATGGTGCGCATGTTGTGTGTGCGGTCGGCCAGCTTGACCAGGATGACGCGCAGGTCGCGCACCATGGCCAGCAGCATCTTCCGGAACGACTCGGCCTGCGCTTCCTCGCGGCTCTTGAACTTGATCTGGTCGAGTTTGGTGACGCCGTCAACGAGTTCGGCCACCGCGGCGCCGAACCGGGACGCGAGCTGGTCCTTCGGCGTCGGAGTGTCTTCGATGACGTCGTGGAGGATCGCGGCGACGATGGTGTCGCCGTCGAGACGCAGGTCGGCGAGGATGGCGGCCGCGGCCACCGGATGGGCGATGTAGGGTTCGCCGGAGAGGCGCTTCTGTCCCTTATGCGCCGAAGCGCCGAACTCGGCGGCTTCCTTGATCCGGGCGACCTGCTCCTCGGGGAGGTAGGTCCCGACCGTGGCCAGCAGCTCCTTCAGGCCCGGTGTGCGCCTTCCACCAGGGAGCAGTCCCAGGAGCGAAGACGCGTAATCCATGGTGATCGCGCGGCTGCGTCAGTCTCCGAGACCGAACTGCGGCGCCCGGAAGCTCGCCTGGACATCGAGCTCAGGCACGGCAGGCTCCGCCGGCGGCTCCGGCTCGCGCAGCATCTCGACCGTGACGTTACCGGCGGCGATTTCCCGCAGTGCGACGACGGTCGGCTTGTCGTTTTCCCACGCCACGGTGGGCTCGGCGCCATTGGCGAGCCGGCGCGCCCTCTGGGCAGCCAGCAGCACCAGCTGGAACAGGTTATCGACGTTGCTTAGACAGTCTTCGACAGTGATTCTGGCCATGGGTAACTTTAGGAGTGATCGCGCCAGCGTCCGGGCGCACACGGTCTTGCAGTATAAGCGAGCCGGGGCAGGGGGGCCAGTCCGGGGCCGTGAGGGGCTAGGGCGTCGGACCGCGCGGGGTGCAGAGGGGCAGCGAGGTCAGGACGCAGCGGCGAACGGACGGGCCAACAAGCCGGCGGAAAGGTTCAGGCAAGCAGGTCGCGCAGCAAGGGCTGCAATTCCGGCCGTTGGGCGCTCAACTCAGGCACGGCCGCCGTACCGGGGTTGCTGACGCATTCCGACACGATTCGCACGAGGTCCGCGACTGCGCGATCGAAATCGTCGTTCACTACAACGTAGTCGAACTCGTCCCAGTGCGACATGTCGCCGACAGCGTCCTTCAAACGGCGGTTGATCACCTCTTCCGAGTCTGTCCGACGATTCCTCAGCCTGTCCTCGAGCGCGCGACGCGACGGCGGCAGGATAAACACGGTGACGCAGTCGGGCATGGACTTGCGCACCTGGCGGGCACCCTGCCAGTCGATCTCCAGCACCACGCTGTTGCCGCGCGCCAGCTCGGTCTCGACCGGTCGCCGGCCCGTACCGTAGAAGTTGTCGAAGACCTGGGCGTATTCGAGGAACTGCCCCTGCGCCACGAGCTGCTGGAATTCGGGAACCGATATGAAGTGGTATTCCCGCCCGGGCTGCTCGGTGGGACGCATTTTCCGGGTGGTGTACGAGGTCGAGACATGCAGGTCCGGCTTGCGCTGCAGTAGCGCCTGGACCAGCGAGGTCTTGCCCGCACCGGAGGGTGCGGCGATGACGAACAGCCGGCCGCGGGACTCAGAGGAGCTCATGGGGCGCGAAACATACACGTCGCGGCCGGCGACGGTCTACTGAGCAGTCGACGCTTTGCGGAGGTGCCGATGCCGGTGACCGGCGAACCGAGGCGAGGCGGGCTGGGGGCGCTTACTGCGGGCCGATCCTGAGCCGCTCGAGATATTCCCGCACCGGGTCCCGATAGCCCTCGCTGCTGGTGACCGTCGTGCCGCCGGCCAGCACCAGGATGAAGTCACCCCTCGGCGTGCGGCTGATCTCACGAATGTGATTGGTGTTGACGATGCAGGAGCGGCTGATGCGCAGCATGGGTTGCGACTGAAGCGACTTCTCCGCCGACTGCAGCGTGCTGCGTGCAACGAATACTTCACGCCCCAGTGTCAGCTTGACGTAGTTGCGGTCCGACTCGACCAGCTCGATCTGGGCGACGTCCAGCATGTGCATGCGGCTGCCCGACTCCGCCAGGATGCGTGGCCGCGCTTCCGCGAGCGCACGCGCGCTGCGTTCGATCTGAGCGAGAGCCGTAGACAGCGTGGCCTGCCGCTCCGAGGCACTCTGTTCCTGGTGCCTGCGCCGCACGCGTTCGAGTGTCTTGCGGAAGCGCTCGTCGTCGAACGGCTTCAGCAGGTAGTCGACCGCGCTGACCTCGAACGCCTCGACAGCGTAGTGATCGTAAGCAGTTACGAACACGACGAGGGGAAGTGTCGCCGGATCGAGGGATCGGGCCAGCTCGACTCCGGTCTGCGAGTCGATCTGGATGTCGAGGAAGAGCAGATGGGGCGGCTGCGAGCGGATCGCCTGCAACGCGGCACGACTCTCACCGTACTCGCCAACAATGCGCAGATCAGGCTCACGCGCACAGCACTCCCGCAGCGTGCGTCGCGCGGTCGGCTCGTCGTCGACGATGATGACATCCATCATTGCGCCGATTACCCCGGGCCGTCGCGCAGCAGCGGCATGCGGATCTCTGCAATCCAGGTGCCGGGTTCGGCCGCTGCGGAGCTGAACACCGCGCGGTCCCCGAACTGGACTGCCAGACGCTCGCGCACATTGCGTACGCCGATGCCCTCATTGCCGACAGTCGAGTTCGGTGCCAGTGTGTTGATGACACGGAGCCAAAGGTTGTCGCCGCACACAGCCGCCTCGACGCGTACTTCCACGGGACCGCTATGTCCGGCGAGCCCGTGAACCACGGCGTTCTCGATCAGCGGTTGCAGGATGAGGCTCGGCACCCACAGCGACGGCAGACCGTCCAGATCCGCTATCCACAGTGTCAGCCGATCCGCGAAACGTCTCTGCTGCAACTCGAGGTAGAGTCGCGCGAACTTCAGCTCATCCGCGAGTCGGGAGAATTCCCGCTCGCCGGCCGTCAACAGGCGCCGCAGCAGATCGCCGAGCTGCACGATCATCGACTGCGCCGCGGCCGGATCCCAGCCGATGTGGCCGCGGATCGTATGCAACAGATTGAAGAGAGTGTGCGGCGACAACTGCATCCGCAGCGCAGCCAGATGCGCTGACGTCAGTGCGCGCTCCAGCGCTGCGGAGCGGAGCTGCGCGTCACGGAAGCGCTGATACAGTGCGAGGCCCGTGACCAGGGCGAGGGCGAAGCCGTAAGTCAAAAGGAAGCTGGTGGCGCTGGCCAGCCAGATCGTGGGCTCCGGCCCGGCCATGAAACTCTGCAGACTGCTCGGCGAGTCATGCTGCATATCCATGGAGTGGCCCACCAGGATCTCGCCAATCACCAGCGCGGGTGCTGCCAGTATGGAGAACCCGAGACCCAGGCCCAGCTGTGCCGGGACCGCGCGCCAGGCGGGTTGCCATCCTGTCCGCAGTGACAACAGCACGCAGCCCACCAGGAAGGGATACAGCATCAGGTGTTGCAGGACCCGCGCATCCCATGGTGCGAAGTAATGACCCGGCGCCATCGAGGCGAAGCTTGCCTGCATGCTGTGGGCATACAGCACGTTGGACAGCGCCACGTAGACCCAGAAAGAGGTGAGCAGCGCCAGCAGGGGCCAGATCTTCACGCCTCCGGTCACCGACTTGCGCAGGCTGGCCGCCAGCCCGCTGGTGTAGGCCGGCAGGACGAAGGATTGTTCCGAGGTCACGGCGCTCATCTTATGTCTCCCTGAGGTCCGGCTGTCTCGCGCGGCGCCGGCCGCCGTATCTGTGCAGGGCCCTGTCGGAATAGTACTCCTCCGGGTCCCGGAAGCATCCGAAGCCACGGAAATCAGGGACGACCCCGTTGATGTCAGGGACGAATTCGCGGTTGCGGTCGCAACGGCGGCATCACCAGGTCCTGCGGCAGACGTCCGCTTTCCGGAGGGCACAGGAGTGGCGCGGCCCGGGTTGGTACGAACTCGTCGTTCCCGGGGACCAACACGATGTCCGGCCGCAGACGCGCCGCAGCGTGTTGGAGTTTCATACGCACATCGCCGCAGCGCGATGGATTCAAACCCCGACACGCACATTCAGGAGAGGATCATGCTCAACATCAGCAACAAGACCGCCCGCCGATTCTTCCAGGCCTGCCTCGTGACCGCCACGGTCGCCGGAATGGGGAGCGCGGTAGCAGGAACGCCCAGCATCGTCGATCACGCACCGGCCGTGACCGTCCGCTACGACGATCTGAACCTGGCGAGCCACAGCGGAATGGTTCAGCTGTATCGCCGTATCACCGCTGCCGCCAACCAGGTGTGCCCGGCGGCCGGCTCGCGGGAACTGTCGGCCCTCGCGGCCAGCCAGAAGTGCCGGACCGAGGCCATCCAGCGCGCCGTGAATGACGTGCACAACACGCAGTTTGCGCTGCAGTACGCCAAGCTCTCGCCGCAGGGTTGAAAGCGATGGCTCCCGTGGAACCCGCCGCCAGGGGATGGGCGGTGGGTTCCCTCCTCCTCGCGCGAATCCCGGCCGTATCGTGCGTCGCCCGATGCAGATGCGACCGCCGTGGGCGACGGTATGTTGTATCAGGCCGGGTGCCGTCGCCTTCCTTGCAGCGCCTACTCCAATGCCTCCAGAACCAACCCGGTGTTCGCGGCGTGAATGGTCTGTTGATAGCCTATCCTGAACGTTTCGCGTCGGCCCCTCAGCCTCCGTCGCTACCCTGAAAGGCAGCCCCGCTACCCATTCATGCGAGGACAGCTCGCACCCATGGGTCGATAGTGGCTCCCAATCAGGGAACCGGAGTTATTCATGGATCGCCGCGTTCTGCTCACTGCGATGACCACGGCCTGCGTGACGGCCGGTCTCATTTCTGACGCTGTGGCTGCGGCCAGCGCATCTGAAGACGTGGGACCGGGTTGCGAAGGGGCGATCGCAGCGCTGAAAGGTTGGGTCGATGCCCTGGCCAGAAAGGACTTCAATTTTCTGGAGCAACATCTGACGAGCGACTTCGTCTTCACGACCACCCCACTCAAAACGCCGCACGGCGCCGTGATCGCGGAACAGAAGGGTAAGAAGGATTTCATCGAGCAGGATCGCCACGTCTACCGCTCCGATATCCATTTCCTGGGCATCACGGCGCGGCGCATGGGGGACCTCGTGATGACGCTGGTGTTCGCCAGGATCAACGAAGAGTTCCGCGGAGACCTCGGTCCACAGATGCCATCCGCAGCCGAGATGAATGCCTTCGCGAAGGGCAAGCAGCTCGGCTACGCGTCGGGATGGCGGCAGGTCGACGGTCGCTGGCAGTGCACAAGCCATCACGTACTGGGAGAAGTCAGCTCCGCCTGACGCGCGGTTGCAACAGCCCTACCCGGCCTGCCCGGTGCACTACCCGTCTGACCGATTGATGGCGTGTCCGCGTCGGTTATCGTGTTTCACGCGAAAGAGCAATCATCAGTGGGGGCGTCGAACCATGCTTCACCCTGTCCGCGGGATGCCGCGAAAGACCACCGCTGCTTTAATCGGCTACTCGGTCGGATGCCTGGCGCTAATCGCCGGCGCTCGCGACGCAAGCGCGCAGGGAGCGCCAATATCTGACGAAGCCCCTTCCCTCGAGGAGGTCACCGTCACCGCCCGCCGTCGGGCGGAGATTCTTCAGACCGTGCCGGACTCGATCACGGCATTCAGCAGCCAGACAATTGAAGACGCGCGCATTCAGAAATTCGGCGACTTCGCGGCCATGACTCCGAATTTCGAGTTTTTCCCCTCCGCGAGCCCCGGCAACTTCCAGATGAGCATTCGGGGCATCAGCCAGGCAGGGGGCAACGGCGGCGATGCGCCGGTGGTGATGGTGGTCGACGGGGTGACCCTGCCCTATCCGAACAGCTTCACCATGCCGCTGTTCGATATCGAGAGCATTGAGGTGCTCAAAGGCCCGCAAGGCGCGCTGTACGGGCAAAATGCCATCGGCGGCGCTGTGGTGGTCACGACCCAACAGCCCACCAACGATTTTCGCGCCCGGCTCACGGCGGGTTACGGGAAAGGAGACGAGGTGAATCTCACCGGCGTGATCAGCGGTCCCGTGATCCCGGATCGCCTGCTCTTCCGCGCGGCGGCCTTCCACCACAGCTTCGGCGGAGATGTGCGGTATGCATATGCTCCTCAGGATTACGAAAACTTCCTCGACGACAATCTGGGCAGGTTCGACCTGAAATTCCTCGGCTCGGACACCTTCACGGCCGATCTGGGCGTCTCCTACAGCAAGACCCACAGCGGTGCGCAACCCCTGATTCCCGTTACACTGAGCACGGGCTCTGGAATTCCTGGTGTATCGACGGCCGCGCTGAACAATCAGCTCATTTTGGGCCAGCCCAATCAGGACTATCACACGCGCACGCGCCGCGATTCGCTGGATGGTTCTCTGCGGCTCGATTGGAATGCCGGATTCGCCGATTTCAGCTCCGTGACCGCCGGCACGAGTCTGCACGAAAACAATCATCAGGATCTGGATGTCTCCCAGATTCCGTTCGTATACCTGGTTGATCAACCTGTGAACATCAAAGCGTTCTCCGAGGAACTGCGGGCGACGTCGCCGAGCGATCAGAGATTGCGGTGGAACCTGACTGCGTTCATGAGCCGCGTACATCGAAAAATCCCGTTCTCGATCGACGGGAACCTGAATCTGCTCTTGAGCGGAAATACGAATCCCGCCGACAAACTGCTGGTCCCCTTTGCCTCGGACGATGCGGACCAGCATCTTAACTCTTACGCCGGCGCTGCGCAGATCAACTACGACATCCTGAAGGATCTGGAGCTGACGCTCGCTGGGAGATTCGATCATGACCCGCGCTCGCAGCTTGACCAGGGCGTGCGCCTGCACCGCACGTTCGACAAATTCCAGCCCAAGGCCTCTATAAGCTACAAGCCCGGGACCAATCAGACCTACTACGGAACCTATGCGGAAGGTTTCCGGCCGGGTGGCTTCAACCCCGGTAATAACCCTGCAGTGCAACCGGTGTTCGACCCCGAGGAGACCAAGACCTTCGAGATCGGGACCAAGCAGAGCTTCTTCGAAAGGAAGCTGAGTGTCAGCCTGGCGGCATACACCACGCGCTATTCGAACCAGCAGCTCACGCTGGTCCAGGTCAGCTCCTCGGGCGCGAGCCAGAACATCTTTACCGTCAAGACTTCCCGCATCCAGGGCGTCGAACTGCAGGCCGAGGCGCGACCTCTCCCGGGGCTCGATCTCAGCCTGGGTGGCGGCTTCCAGGATGGCAAGATCAAGCAGTTCGGCAACTCGCTCTCCGGTGGAGCGTTCGATCCCTCATCGTACATCGGCAAGAACGTGCCGCTGCAATCGCGATACACCCTCAACGGATCAGCGCAGTACTCCCACGCAGTCACGCCGGGCTTCGAGGGCTTCATTCGCGCGGACGTGAGCCGCAAGGGCAGACTCTACTGGTACGCGGACAATCGCGTCAGCCGTGACCCGTTTACACTGGTGAACATGCGCGGTGGAATCCGCAATGACCATTGGGAAGCGGATCTCTACGGAATCAACATCTTCGGGACTCGCTATTACACGTTGTACTTCGACAACAAGTTCGTCGGCGCTCCAGGCGGTTTCGACTTCGCGGATCTCGCCGACCTCTCCCGGTACGGGATAGAGGTGTCATACCGGTTCTGAAAACACGGCGGACGGCGGCGCCGCGCACCGCTTCAGGCGGGTGCGGTGCCCCTCGCTTCGAATGCGACGCATTTGAGCCGGTCTCCTTCCCGTCGCCACACAGTGAATTCGAGCTGTACGAATCCCACCCTGGCGGCTTCCTGGTTCCCCCAGTCCCCCTTCAGGCCCAGTTCGGGAAGCTCCGGCACATGATCCGCCATGATCAGATGTTTCGACCACACGAGCAGCAGATCGCCCATGCGGCGGGTCAACTCGATTTCGATGATCGACATCTCGCGTACTGCGACGGCCAGCTCCACATCGATGTGCTGGCTCTTATTCAGCAGGCCTTTGCCGAGTCTCACTCGAAAACCGTCGTCATGAAAAGTCTCGACCGTCCCCCGGTCCTTGGCGATGACCGCCGCTGCCCAGCGATCAAAGGTTCGGGAAACGAGAGCGATGTCGGCCGGGTCGTTCCACTCCATGACGCACTCCTCATGATTACAACGAAATCGCCATCATGCTCCGGCCGATCGTGCAGATTCGGTGCGAGAAGGAGTAGAACCGGTGGTTTTCGAGTAGTCAGAAGGACCAACGCTTGCGCGATACGAGTTCGGGATCACCGCGGACTTCGGGACGCTGCAGGTACTCATGGCATGGACGCCAGCCAGTCCTTCGAGGTCACCGTGAAGCCGAAGCAGAATCGCACCTGATAGAGCGCGGCTTCGTGACAGCTCGCCGGAGAGCTCGTCGCGGTGCCATCCTCGATCATGATCGTGTCGTAGCCATGGAAGCTCGCGTCCAATAGGGTGGCGAACACGCACTCGTCGGAATTCACGCCCATCAAGGCCACAGTTCGGATCTCGCGCTGACGAAGAATCGAGTCGAGAGGCGAGTCCCAGAAGCCGCTGATCCGGTGTTTGTCAACGTAGATATCGCTCGGCTGCGCGCCGAGTTCCGGGACTACCCGTGCGCCCCAGCTGTCTTTGGCCAA
>DATKLO010000010.1:0-3782 GCA_035542375.1 Steroidobacteraceae bacterium
TGGCAGAGCAGATTGCTTCCGCCGATCTGATTGTCAAGAACGGCGTGGGATACGACGCCTGGGCTGACAAGATCATTGCAGCGGCGCCCAATAGCAAACGCAAGGTCATCGACGCCCAGCACCTGCTCGGCCTGCCCGACAGCACGCCGAACCCGCATCTCTGGTACGACCCGAAAACGATGCCGGCGGTGGCGAAGGCGGTGGCGGCGGACCTGTCCGCATTGAACCCCGCGCAGGCGGCCTACTTCCAGGCCAACGTGAAGAAGTTCGACGCATCACTCAAGCCCTGGCTGGCCGCGATAGCAACGTTCAGGGCTCACTACGCGAAAACGCCTGTCGCGGTGACGGAGCCGGTCGCCAACTACATGCTCGAAGCGGTTGGCACCGATATCGCCACGCCGTTCAGCCTGCAGGCGGCGATCATGAACGGCACGGATCCCTCTCCGCAGGACGTGACGAAACAGAACAGCCTGTTCACGGACCACAAGGTGAAGGTGTTCGTCTACAACCAGCAGGTTACGGACGCGCTTACCCAGTCGTTCCTGAATCTGGCCAGGAAGAACGGTATTCCCGTAGTTGGCGTCTACGAGACCATGCCGACCCCTGGCTTTACTTACCAGTCGTGGATGCTGGCGGAAGTCAATGCACTGGAAAAGGCCGTGACTTCGAAGGTGTCCACCGAAACCTTGCAGGCTGCGAAGTGAGCGGCATGTGCCCTGACAACGAGGTCCTTGCGGTCGACCGGGTAAGCGTCTCTTTCCCGGGGCACAGTGTGCTGCATGAAGTGAGTTTCAGGCTGGAAGCGGGAGAGTTCTGCGGCCTCATCGGTTCGAACGGCTCGGGCAAGACCACGCTGCTGCGCACGATCCTCGGCTTCCAGGTAGCGAGCGCGGGCAGCATCCGGATCAATGGTGCGCGTAGCGTGACCTCGGTGGGTTACGTCCCGCAGAAGATTGCGCTCGACCCCTACCTCCCGATGCGTGCGCGGGATCTGGTGTCGCTCGGCCTTGATGGCCATCGGCTCGGCCTCCCGTTGCCGTCACGAAAGCGCCGCGAAGCAGTCGACGAGATGCTCGCGGCCGTGGATGCAGAGCCTTTCGCCGACCAGCGCATCGGGGAACTATCCGGTGGACAGCAGCAACGCGTGCTGATCGCACACGCGCTGGTTCGCCGTCCCCGGCTGCTGTTACTGGACGAACCTCTGGCCAACCTCGACATGCGCAGCGTCGCCGAAATTGTCGCGTTGTTGCGCCGCCTGAGCGTCGAGCACGGGCTCGCGGTACTGCTTTCGGCGCATGACATGAATCCCTTGCTGCCGGTGATGGACCGGATCGTCTACCTCGCCAGTGGCCACGCAGCGAGCGGGGCGACGGACGAAGTGGTGCGTACCGAGGTCCTGAGCAGACTGTACGGCTACCACATCGATGTCGTCCGCGTGCACGGCCGGGTGCTGGTGGTTGCCGCCGGCACCGAGGCCGAAATGCTTGCCGCCGTCCGCCAGGATCCCGTCCATATTGCGCAGGTTCCCTGATTCAAGATGGATTCCCTGCTCAACCTGATTTTTGAACCGGGCTTCTTTACGAGCGAACCGGTGCACACCGCGATGGTAGTCGGCGGCGGCGCCGCGCTCGTGTCCGGCGTGATTGGCGTATTCACGGTCATGAGGGGGCAGTCCTTCGCCGGTCACGCGCTGGCTGATGTGAGCAGCGCGGGCGGCGCTGCATCATTCCTGCTCGGCATCAACCCGTTGCTGGGATTTCTCATCATGGCAGTCATGGCAGCGGGCGGCATGGAACTGGTGCGGGTGCGCCGCGCCCGTGAGCGCGATCTTGTGACCGGCGTCGTGCTGGGCGCAGGGCTTGGTCTTGCCGCGCTGTTTCTGTACCTCGACGTGACATCGAAGAGCACGACTGGGGCGGCAATCACTGTCATGTTCGGTTCGATGTTCGCGATTCCGGCATCGATCATTCCGCTCGCACTGGCGGTGGGTACGGGCGCGTTGATTGCCGCGGGCGTGCTTTATCGTCCCTTGCTGCTCAGCACCCTCGACCCGGAACTGGCGGCAGTGATGGGCGTGCGGGTACGGACGGTCGGACTTCTGCACCTGCTGGCACTGGCGCTCGCCGTTTCCCTGTCAGCTATCACCGTTGGCGCCATCCTGTCGACCGCACTCCTGATCGGTCCGGCGGCGATCGCCTTGCGGGTGGCGAAGCGGCCCAGTTGGGCCGCGGGTCTGTCCGCGTTAATCGGTGTGGGCACGACCTGGGGTGGCATCCTGCTCGCGTACGACAGCTACTACTGGACGCCCGGGCACGGCTGGCCCGTGAGCTTCTTCGTGGTGACGCTTATCTTCGTGCTGTATGTCATCACAGGACGCGCCGGACCCGGACGAAAGCACCCAGCGGGCGCGCGGATTTCCCTGAGCACCGGTGAACCGGGTGAGGCCTGATCATGTTCTCCAGCTTCATGACCAACACGTGGATCGTGGCAAGCATCGTGGCAGCAGTCGCCGGCTTCATCGGATTCTTCGTGGTGATTCGAGGCGCCTCGTTCGCCGCGCACGCCTTGCCACTCGGCACTTTTCCGGGTGCTGCAGCGGCAAGCCTGCTCGGTATCAATCCGCTCTTCGGCCTGATCGTCTTCGCGGGCCTCGGCGTGATCGGGATCAGCTGGCTGGGGCGGCGCGGACGACACGAAGTCGCAACCGCCCTGTGCCTCGTCACGCTGCTAGGCCTCGGGGCGCTGTTCCTGAGCATGACGAGCGAGTATTCGCAAGCGGTCTATGCGCTTCTCTTCGGCGAAGTATTGGGCGTGAGCAACACCGATCTCGCACCGGTTGCCGCAATCAGCGGGTTCTCGATTGCGGTTACGGTGACGCTCTTCCGGCCACTCCTGCTCAGTTCGGTATCGCCCGATCTGGCGAAGGCAAGAGGCGTATCGAGCCGCGCGATGGAACTTGCGTTCATGAGCATCCTGGCGCTTGCGACGGCAATGGCGCTCCCGGTAGTAGGCGCGCTGCTGGTGTTCAGCCTGACGATTGGGCCCGCGGCTGCGGCCCGCTCACTCACTGACCGGCCGATTCTGGCGATATGCGTGTCAGTTGGCGTTTCGCTCGTCACGGTATGGACATCGATCGCCCTCTCCTACGTCTCCAACTGGCCAGTCGGATTCTTCGTTGGCATGCTTGGGGCCGGCTGTTACGGACTCGGGCAGGTGTGGACCCGGGCACGAACCTGGTCGCCGGCAGGTGGTTCGCGAACCTGGGGTTAGGCAGAATGAACGCACCTGATGCAAGTAATGGGAACGCGGGCCTGAACGACATGCTGGCAAGGCTCGGAGCAGCACGAGTGCAATGTGAGCAGCGCGGAACCCGTTTTACACCGATGCGCGCAAGGGTGCTGGAGTTGCTGTTGCAGGACAATCGCTTTGTGACGGCTTACGAACTTCTCGACAGCATTCTGGAAACACACCCGCGCGCAAATCCGGCGACCGTCTATCGGATTCTCGGCTTCCTGGTGGAGAATGGTCTGGCTCATAGGCTTGCCTCGGTGAACGGCTATGTCGCGCGAACCGGCGCCGCGGATAATGACTATCGCGTCTTTGCCATTTGCGGACGCTGTAGCAGGGTGTCAGAACTCGAGGCAAACGGAGTAAGGGATCTGCTCGCGGCACTCGTCGCTTCCGTCGGCTGCGCACTGGGTGATGGAGCCGCTGAAATCAGGGTTGTGTGTCGGGACTGCCGACAGGGTTGACTGGCTTGCCCCTGTGACGGCCTCTCATCT
>DATKLO010000011.1:0-70495 GCA_035542375.1 Steroidobacteraceae bacterium
CGTTTCGCACGACCGCAAGGCTCAGACCTGGGATCTTTTGCTCCTTCATCTGTTTCAGTACGGCAGCATCAACCATCCGAGATGACTCGCGATCGCTTCCTGCCCACGCGCTGGTGGCGAACGACATCGCCGCTGCGACAATGCATGTGCTCACGTATCTAGCCTTGGCGGCCATTGCTCCCCCAGCTTAGAATTGCGGAAATCTACTTCCTCATGGGCAGGTATTTCGATGGAAGTGGGTCGTCCTTTGGCTCGTCCGCCCAGATTCCATTGGCAATCCACCAGCGCTTCCCATCCCAGAACAGCTCGATGGAGTTTATCCCACGCGCCGTGACGGGCCCATTTTCGGTTTCCCGGGACTCGTAAGTGCTCCACACGTGAGCGATCGACCCATAACGCTCCGTAACGCGGTGAATCTCCCGTTCAAAGAAGCCCTTGCTCACGAGTTCGGAGTCAATGGCATCGACGTATGCCTGGTGATTCCGAATACGGGTTTGGACAGAGTTGCCTTCTACCCATGTGCTGACGAATCTAACATCAGGAATATATAGGGTCTTGTCGCGAGCCCACTGCCGCGGCTTGCCGGCGGGGCCCGTCAGGACGTCGTACCACGCGTTGATCATACCGTCGATCGAACTTACGTCTTCCGCTCGCGGAGCTACTGTCGCGATTTCTACATGGCCGGCGCTCAGGGACTGGGCGGCGCCGAAGCCGGCGCTAAGCGCGAGCAAGACCCCTATGCCGAGCTTCTTGAACATCTTTCCTCCCTCCATCGTCAGATCATTTCATTCCATATTGGTGTGACAATTTCATCAGGACGTCGGCCGCTCGGATGGTTTGATCGCATCACCGGGAGCTCAAATCCCACCATGCAGGTTGCGGCCAAACGCGCTAACGACTCCGCCCGCGGCCATGCAATTCCAGACTGATGAGGAACAAGACAGTCGCGTTCTCTTGTATCGTGATGCCCTCAGGCCGCACTCGGTATCCAAACTCGAACGCACCGCATGTGGAGCGCACCAATGAGGAAATCCATACGGGAACTCAGCGTGAATGTCTCGGCACTTGCCTTAGCCTGCCTCTTAGCATGTTGCGACGTTGCGGCGCAGCAATCAGGGGTTTCTGACCAAGCAGCAGCTGACGCAGCGCTGAAGACCGTTCGTATATCGTCAGTCCGCGCGCACATGCGCTTCCTGTCTGATAGCCTGCTCGCGGGGCGCTATCCAGGAACGGTTGGTTACGAGATCGCTGCCCGCTACGTCGCCGCACAGTTGGAGGCCATGGGAGTTCAGCCAGCGGGTGAACAGGGCACGTGGTTCCAGCAGGTGCCTATCCTTAGGGCAGTAAATGATGCCTCCCGGAGTTCGCTTGCTCTGTCCAATCCAACAGGGACAGTGCACCTTGGAGATCCGGAGGACGCCGGCTTCTATAATGACTTGGCGCACACTGACAGTACCGTCGAGGCGCCTGTCGTCTTTGTCGGTTACGGAATCACGGCGCCAGAATTACATTACGATGATTACGCCGGTGCCGATGTGCGGGGAAAGATTGTCGCAGTGCTTTCCAACGCACCGCCTCGTTTCTCTTCTTCCCAAGCGGGATACTACGCAGATGAGGTCGTAAAGAGTCGGAATGCCGTCGCGCACGGCGCCGTCGGACGCCTTGAGATCTATCTCCCGGAAGAGGACGTCTCGGCATCGGACCCTGTTGGAACCGGCGAGTGGCTCAACCACGATGGTGAGCCGCATGATGTGTTCCCCGAAATGAAGGCCTGGGCCTGGCTGACCACGAGCGGGGCGGACAAGCTCTTCAAAGGCGCGCCAAAGACGCTGGAGCAGGTCTTCGCAACCGCCAGGACCGGCAAGCCACAGAATTTTGCGCTGCCGTGGAGCGCGGCGATGCACACCGTGAACGCACATCAGCGATTACAAAGCTCAAATGTCGTGGGAAGGATCGAAGGTTCCGATCCTGCTTTGCGAAACCAGTACGTGATCTACACCGCGCACATCGACCATCTGGGCATCTGCCCCCCTGTTGAAGGCAGCAGCGACACCGTGTGTCACGGAACCCTGGACAACGCATCCGGCGTCGCCACGATTCTGGAGATTGCGCGCGCCTTCACCGCCCTGCCCGTGCCGCCGCGCCGATCGATACTCTTTCTATTTACCACGGAGGAAGAAGATATGTTGGAGGGAGCCGACTACTTTGCCCATTTTCCCACCATCCCAGCCGATGGAATGATAGCGAATATCGTCGTCGACATGACGCCCGGAGTGCTCTATCCGTGCAAAGACCTGATAGCCATCGGAAGTGAACACTCCAGTCTGGCAAGGAACGCTGAGTCCGCGGCGCTCCGGTCCGGATACACTATGAGTCCCGACGTCTTTCCGGAGCGCGGCTATTTTCAACGAGGCGACCAGTACCCCTTTATCTTGCAGGGAATACCGTCCGCATGGATTCGCAGAGGGCCTGACGGAGATGAAGTCACAGCGAAATGGATTCACTCCCGCTATCACACGCCGCTCGACAACATGGACCAACCGATCGACTACGAGCAAGGCTTGAAAGCAGCAGGAATGATATTCCGGATGGGCTACGACGTGGCTCAGCAAGACGAGGTTCCGACGTGGAACAAGAGTGATTTCTTCGGAGCGAAATTCGGGCGGAAGGCCTCGCCGGCGACGAGGCCTGTTCATTGAGTCGGTTTCGTCGCCGGCAAAGATCGGTTTCTAAACCACCAGCGGCGTCCTGAAGCGCCAGAACACTGTCGACGTCTACCGATTCTCTACCGCCAGCAATTCTGGCGACGGCAAGCAACTGATTCTAATATAGTTTCCGGCCTCACCTGAGATTATCAGCAACAGTAGTCGCTGCCGTTGGCATCCACTCTGGCATCGCAGCGTTCACGTGGAAACTCGCGACAACGCGTTCTCATCAGACAGATCTTCGCGGCGGACTATTCCAGGTCCAAAACACCGGTAGACTTCCGGTAGACCTCAACGCCGGAAAAACATGGCGTTTTCCCGCAGAAAAACGCATATCGATTTGGTAACCCCTTGGCTTCCTGCTGGAACCCGCGGCGTAGCGAAGACTACGCCTTCTCCCCCACCTGTAACTCCGCAATTTTGAAGGGAACTCCGCACCCGCCAATGCCGCAGTACCCGTTCGGATTCTTCGCCAGGTACTGCTGGTGGTAATCCTCAGCGTAGTAGAACACCGGCGCATCCAGAATCTCGGTGGTGATCGTGCCCCGGCCGGCGGCTGTCAGGCGGGCCTGATACACGCGGCGGGATTCCTCGGCGATCGCCTTCTGCTCGGCATCCAACACGTAGATCGTCGAGCGGTACTGGGTGCCGACGTCATTCCCCTGACGCATTCCCTGGGTCGGGTCATGCGACTCCCAGAACGCCTTGAGGAGATCCTCATAGTCGATCTTCCCGGGGTCATAGATCACCTTGACCACCTCGGTGTGACCGGTACGGCCCGTGCACACCTCCTCGTACGTCGGGTTGGCCGTGTAGCCACCCGCATAACCCACGGCGGTGGAATAGACCCCGGGCAGCTGCCAGAACAACCGCTCGGCGCCCCAGAAGCAGCCGAGGCCAAATACGGCTTCCTTGAGTCCGGCCGGGAACGGCGGAACAATCCGGTGGCCGTTGACGAAATGGGCCTCGGGGACCCGCAGCGGCGTGGTCCTCCCCGCCAGGGCCTCTTCCCGGGTCGGCATCTCGGCCTTCTTGCGAAACAGGGACATACGGTGCTCCTGGGTCGAGGGGTGGACACGAAGTGTGGGGACCGATCCACCGTAACTCAAGCGGCGGCGGTGCGCCTCCCGTTCTCGCCTGAGATTGTCGCGGCTCCCGGCAATCCTCCGTTCGCGCGGCCACCCGCCGTAGCCGCCCGCCGCGGCGACCTGAGATGCGTTCGCTTGCGAGCGATCGCCGGGGGCCTTTAAGCTTTCGAACCATGGGAATCAGCCAACCGCAAAACCTGCGCACGCCGCCGATCGAGAAGCTCCGACCCTACGGAATCCGGGTCAGCCTCCCTGCCGGCGACCCCTTCCGCAAGCTTTTGGGGCCCGAGTGGCACCGCCTGCACTGGTACCCCACGCCGACCGAGCGGGACGAGGCGCTGGCGGAAATGTCGCGGCGCCATCAGTACTCGCGGGCAACGGACAAACCGTCACTCGTGTTCCAGAAAGTCGAAAAACTCGCCGAGAGCCGGGGTCTGTAGAGAGAGAGCCGGCGCAGCCCGGCCTCTAGAACGTGCGGCCGAGGAAGAGATAGAAGGCGTGGCTGCCCTTGTCATCCCAGCCTGAGGCCAGGTAGACCGGTCCCAGGAGCGTATCGAACCCAAGGAATACGCTGGCATCGTGCCGGACGTTGCCGAACGAGGCATCACCCCGCTTCTCCCAGACGTTGCCCATCTCGAGCGACATGCCCAGATAGGTCGGAACGTCCAGATATCCCGGCCCGCCGCGGCCGATCTGCTTGTAGAACAGTCCGCGCGCGATGGCGAAGTGCGGCCCGGCGATCGAATCCGCCTTGAGGCCCGAGAGGTTCAGGAATCCGCCCAGCGGAAACAACAGGCGCAGGTCGGCCGGCGTGGTCACCTGAGTGCCGCCGACCGTGGTCACGGGCACGCTCAGCAGCAGCCCTTTCGGCTCATCGATCGTCGTACCCCCGGAGGCCGAGAAGACTGTGGTGTAGCGACCCCAGGAATGCGCCGCCAGATAGCTGAATGACAGCCGGTCGTAGCTCTGCTGCGCGCTCAATCCCGTCTGCTCGCGCTCGCCACGCCACTCGAGTGTGGCCTGCTGTCCGCGATGCGGGAAATTCACATCATCCAGCCGGTCATATGAAAACCGGATGAAATAGGACCGCGCGCTGAAGGTGTCCGAAGGCAGGTCGGGATCGCCGACGCGCACGCTCTCGTTGCCGGACTCGTGCTGCACGCCGGTGCGGATCTCGCCCCAGTTGCCGAACTCGCGGCCGAAATCCAGCCCGTAGTCGAAACTGCGCACGCGATATTCGGCGATACGGGACTGGCCTTCGAGGACGTCGACGTTCTGCGCCTCGGCGCGGGCATGCGGCACGAAGAAGAAGCTCGAGGTGTCGGCGATCGGCAGGTACACCTCGGTGGAGATCAGGGACGTCTCGCCCACCTGCAGGTCCCAGACCCACTCGCCACCGGGCTGTGTGATCTCCGCCAGCACGAAACGCGCTGCCGCGTCGTAACTGGAGTTGCCCTGGAAATCATCCTGCAGGCTCAGGCCGAAACGCACGTAGTTCGGCCCCCAGGAGTTGCGGCGCGCATCCAGCAGCAGGCCATAGCGGTCGTCATCCTGGATGACACGGTAGTCCAGGGCTTCGAGATTGCCCTGGCCGTACAGGGTGGTGATGTGTCGGGCCACCGCGTCAGGATCGAGCGGCTTGCCGATGACATCCTTGAAGAGCCGGTCCAGCCGGTTGGTATAGCGCTCGGAACCCTCGTCGATCTTGACGAAATCGATGCGCGGCGGTGACTGCCGCGCCGCATCGCGCTCCGCCACGTAAGCGGCGAACTGTTCGGGAGTCACCGACAGTGCGGCCAGACGTTGCTGCGCGGCCTGACCCGCCGTCTCGCCGGCCTTCATCACCCGTGTCACGATGCCGAAATCGAACGACGACGTGTCGCCCAGCGAAGGCTCGATCAGCACATCGTCCGGGCGGAGCTTCTCCAGCTGCTGGCGTGCGTTGTGCTGGATCAGGATGGCCAGCATCTGGTTGGAAATGATCGGGGCGCTCGAGAGCTTGTCCCGCTTGAGCAGCGGCGCACCAACATCCACCACGATGAGGATGTCCACGCCCATTGCGCGGGCGACGTCCACGGGGACATTCTCGGCGATGCCGCCATCGACCAGCAGCCTGCCCTCGCGCTCCACCGGCGAGAACACCCCGGGAGCGGACATGCTGGCGCGCATGGCGCTGGTCAGGTCCCCGGCATCCATGATGACCGCATCGCCGGTCTCCAGGTCGGTGGCAACGGCGCGGAACGGAGTCGGCAGATCGTCGAAGCGCGTGACGCGCGACACGGGCAGGGTGAGACGGCGCAGGATCTGGTTCAGTTTCTGGCCGGTGATCAGACCCTTGGGCAGCTGAATGTGGCGGCCGCGCACGCCGAGCGGAAACTTCACCAGGAAGTTCTGGTCCTCCTCCTTGCGGCGGAAAGTCAGATCCTCGCGCGGCGGCCGGTCGCGGAAGGCGTCCTGCCAGTTGAGCGAGCTCATGATGGACTCGATTTCCCTGGCGTTCAGCCCGCTCGCGTACAATCCACCCACGACCGCGCCCATGCTCGTGCCGGCAACGGCATCGATCGGGATATGCATCTGCTCGAGGACTTTGAGCACACCGACGTGCGCCGCGCCCCGCGCGCCGCCGCCCGAAAGCACCAGCCCGATGCGCGGGCGATGGGGTGCCGGGACGGGCGGGTCTCCCGGGGCCTGCGCCGTGGCGATGCTCCAGGCCGCCAGCAACAGACTCGCGAGAAAATAACCGCGGGCCCCGAGACGGGGCCGGACCGCCCGTGGTGAAATCACGGGCGCAAGAATACAGCATGTCGCACCCTAAACTCACACGACCCGGCCATCGCGCCCGCGGACTCGCGCCCGCTGTCCGCTCATGGACCCTCGTCGCACTCCTGGCGTTGCCGTCCACGCACGGGGCCTATGGCCAGTCGCCGGATGCCAGCGACTGGGGCTACTACGGCGGCGATGCCTTCGGACAGCATTACTCGAGTCTCGAGCAGATCCGCCGCGACAACGTCCGCAACCTGACCGTCGCCTGGACCTACCGGACAGGCGAACTGGGAGCCGGATTCGCGCGCAGCGGCAAGCTCACCTTCGAGGCGACTCCGGTGCTCGCGTTCGGCCTGTTGTACCTCGAGACGGCCACGAACATCGTCATCGCGCTCGATCCGGAAACCGGTGTGCAACGCTGGAGATACGATCCGCGGATCGATCGGTCACGCAAGTACTCGGACGTGGCCGCACGGGGTGTCACTGTCTGGGAGGACACGGACCCCAAGCGCGATGGCGCCTGCACGCACCGTGTGTTCTTCGGCACGCTGGATGCACGGCTGATTGCGCTCGATGCCGGAACGGGCCAGCCCTGCGCCGACTTCGGCACGGGCGGACAGATCGATCTCACCGCTGGCATCCGCATCCGCGACCGGGCGGATTACGAGGTGACATCGCCGCCCACGATACTCGGGGACGCCGTCGTGGTGGGTTCCTCCATTGGTGACAACCGCGCGAATGACCTGGAACGCGGCGTCATCCGCGCATTCGATGCGCGAAGCGGAGCGCTACGCTGGTCCTTCGACCCGATTCCAGACAGTCCCGCACATCCGGCCGCCGCCAGCTGGAATCCGACACAGGCAGCCGCGACCGGTGGCGCCAATGCCTGGGGCACGATGTCCGTGGACGAGGAGCACGGTTACGTGCTGGTACCGACCGGCTCCGCGAGTCCCGATTTCTATGGTGGACAGCGCCTGGGCGACGACCGCTTCGCCAACTCGCTGCTCGCGCTCGATGCGGCCAGCGGCAAGCTCGTCTGGTACCAGCAGCTGGTCCATCACGATCTGTGGGACTTTGATCTGGCCGCGCAGCCCGTGCTCCTCGACATCGACGTGCAGGGCATACCGGTGCCCGCGGTGATCCAGGCGACGAAGACCGGGATGCTCTATGTGTTCGAGCGCACCAGGGGCCATCCCCTGTTTCCGATCACTGAACGAGCGGTACCGCGCAGCCTCGTGCCGGGCGAGGCAGCCTCACCGACACAACCCTTCTCCTCGGTCCCTTCGCTCGTTTCCCAACGCAGGCTCAAACCGGAGGATGCCTGGGGAGTCACGTTCTGGGACCGCGGCAAATGCCGCGACCTGATCGCCTCATATCGCAATGAGGGAATCTTTACGCCCCCCGACCTGCGCGGCACCGTCCTGTCGCCGGGCTACATCGGCGGAGTCAACTGGGGCGGCATCGCGGTCGATGAGTCGCGCCAGCGCGTGTTCGCGGCGGTGAATCACCTCCCCATGGTGGTCACGCTCATGAGTCAGCAGACCCTGGAGCAGCAGTCGCGCTCAGGCAACTACCCGCACTCCGAGTTCGCACGGCAGAGCGGTACGCCCTACGCCATGCGCCGTGAGCCGCTGCTGTCGCCGTGGGGGCTGCCGTGCACGGCACCGCCCTGGGGGACTCTTGTCAGTGTCGACCTGCGCCGGAACCGGATCGTCTGGCAGGTGCCACTGGGATCGACCGAAGGAATCGGTCCGTGGTTCGCACCCACGCGCGATTTCGGCACGCCCCACATGGGCGGACCGATCGCAACCGCGGGCGATCTGGTGTTGGTGGCAGCCGCCATGGACAGCTACTTCCGCGCCTTCGACCTGGAGACCGGTCGCGAGCTGTGGAAATACCACCTGCCGGCCGGCGGCCAGTCCACGCCCATGACCTACCGGGCCGGCCGTGAGCAGCGCCAGTTCATCGTCATCGCCGCGGGCGGCCACGGCTCCCTGGGCACACCGCGCGGCGACACGGTCATTGCCTTCGCGCTGCCCCGCACGCACTGAGCGATCCGGTCAGCCGTTGTACACTGCCCGGCCTCCCCGCGACGCCGGCATCTCCGTGAGGCCCGCATGCCCCTGTTCCTGATCCTCTCGCTCCTCATCCAGATCGCGCTGATCGTTCATGTCATCAAGACCGGTCGCAACCAGATCTGGATCTGGGTCCTGTTGCTGCTGTCCATTCCGGGCGCCATTGCCTACGTCGCGGTCGAGATCCTTCCCGAGGTATTGCGCAGCCGCACGGCGCAACGGACCGCGCGCGGGTTCAAAAAAGCGCTCGACCCCACGGCCGACCTGCGCCGCTTCGAAGACGAGGCCCGGGTGACCGGCAACGTCGCCTCCCGGCAGCGCTACGGCGACGAGCTGGCGCGACACGGGCGCTTCGATGAGGCCATCGCGCAGTACCGGGAAGCCCTCACGGGCCTGTACGAGCACGATCCGAACCTGATGCTGGGAGTGGCCCGCGCCCAATTCGGCAAGGGCGATGCGAGCGCCGCGCGAGGCACGCTGGATGAGCTGATTCGCCTGAATCCGGAGTTCCGCTCGCCGGAGGGACACCTGCTGTATGCCCGCTCCCTCGAGGCCGAAGGCAACACACAGAAGGCGCTGGAGGAATACAAGGTGCTGGCGTTCTCGTACCCGGGAGCCGAGGCGGCCGTGCGCTATGCACAACTCCTCAAGTCACAAGGCCAGAGCGGGGAAGCCGGCAGCGTCGTGCGCGAACTGCTCGAGCAGTCGCGCATCGCACCGGCCCACTATCGCCGGGCTCAAAGGGACTGGCTGGATGCCGCCCGCCGCCTGCTGTAACGGCGCAGCGCCAGCGCTGAGATCAGGGCCGTCGCCTCCGCCAGCAGAGTCAGCCAGTCGATCGCGCCACCACCGTGCGAGCTGGGCGGAGCAGTGATCGTCACGCTCGTGGAGCTCATGACGGTCTGATCGGCCTGGGACACGGCCTGCACCGTAACGGTTGCAGGTGAGGGAACTGCCGCAGGCGCGCTGTAGACACCGGTCGAGGAAACGGTTCCCAGAGTCGAATTGCCGCCCGCGACACCGTTGACCTGCCAGGTCACGTTGATATCCGTCGTATTGGCCACGGTGGCGGTAAACGGTTGCGATCCACCTGTCTGTACGCTGCTTGTGGCCGGGCACACTGCAAGCAACACGGGAGGAGTCGTGGTGTTGCATGTCGTTGCGGAAGCGCTCGATGGGGCAATCGAGGTCGCCGCAGTCGGACTCAGTACCACCTCCGCGGCATCCTCACGGCCCGCATCATCGGTCACGACGACCTGCACTGTTGCGTAGCCACACGTCGGAGCGGTGACGTCCGCCGTGCTGCTGGTTCCATTCTGGATCGTGACGCTCTGCGTACCGGCGTTGGTCCACTGGTATGAAGTGATGGAATGCCCGTTGGCCGCGGCGCTGCCCGAAGCATTCAACGCGACCGATTTCCCAGCGCTCACGCTCGCCGGCAGGGACACGACGGCTATCGGGCGCAGGGCCGCCGCTACGGCGCCGTTGGCATTGGCCATTCCGGCGCCGCAGGTCTTGCCGTCGGTCGTGCAGATGCACTCCAGCGTCTGCAGGTCAGTCGAACCGGTCGGCACGTGGCAGGCCGGAGGTTGTGTCGTAGCACCCGCGGAGGTCTGCGGGAATGCACTCGCACCTTCCTTCAGGCGCGCGATGAGCTGGCACGAATTCAGGTGGCTGTTGACCGACGACATCAGTGCGGCGATTCCCGACACGATGGGTGCTGAAAAGCTCGTCCCCAGGTTGGGATCGTTCACCTCATCGGTGTACGTATTGTTGCCCGGGCCCGTGGCGCCATCGTTGGTCGTCGTTTCGATGGAATACTCGCAGGGCGTCGTCGGGCTGATCGTGGTGTTCACGCAGTTGCCCGCTGGCGCGCTGAGTGAGATCTCGGGACCGAGGCTGCTGAAACCCACCTTCGTGCCGACCTGCCGCAGTCCGGCCACACCGGCCACACCGGCGCAATTGGCCGGCGTATCCACGGGTCCGCCCTCGTTACCCGCCGACACCACCACGAGCACGCCCTTGGCCTGGATCTGCTGGATCGCATCCTGGTACATCGCCGGACAGGCTCCCGTACCACCCAGACTCATGTTGATGATCTTGGCCGGCGTCGGATTGGCGGGCGCGCCGCTCACGGCGATGCCGGCCGCCCAGAGCATGCCGCTCACGATGTCCGAATCGAAACCGCCGCACTTGCCGAGCACGCGCACCGGCAGGATCTGTCCCTGCCAGGTCATGCCGGCGATGCCGGTCGCGTTGTTGGTCAGGGCGCCGAGGATGCCGGCGGTGCGGGTACCATGCCAGGAACTCGACTGAGCCGTCGCGTTCTTGCAATCGTTGTTCGGTGAACTGCTGACATCCCCCGCGGTGATCCAGTCACCCGGGTCGGAGGCCTCGGCCTCGGAAACGGTTCCGCCCAGGCAGGTGCCGCCGTTGTTGACGAAGGCGTCCGAGATGAAGCAGTAGCCGGGCAGCAACCGGCCTCCCGATGCCACATCCTTTAGATCCGGATGGTCGTAGCGCACGCCCGTGTCCAGATCCGCGATGACCAGAGTAGAACTGCCCGTAGTGGTTGCCCAGGCGCCGGTGGCGTTCACGGCAGCGGGTGTATCCACCGAGGTCTGCATGTACCACTGGCCGCTGTTGGCCGGGGTCACTTCCGGATACAGCGGATCGTTCGGTGGACCCGCATGGGCGTACCGGTGACCATCGATTTCTGCATATTCGACGTCCGCATCCGCGCGCAGACGGGCCAGAGTGGTTTCAATCGATTCGGTGGAATCGGCGGGCTGCAGCTGCAGGGCGTGCAACCGGCTGGTGATGGTGCGCACACCTTTCATCGTCAGACCGGTGCGCAACGCGAGATTGCCGATGCGATCCTGGGGTGTGAGCGATTGCGCGTGAGCAGTGGTGCCGGCCGCCGTGCTGACCTCGCGCAACTTGACTATGACCCGCTGTGTCGCGGACTGCTGTTGTGCGTGTGCGTGGGTACGGACGGGATTGAGTTCGGCGGATCCGCCCATCACTCCGGCGAACGCGGCGGCCGATACGGCCAGCGCACAGAACAGCAGACGCATGCGAACTCCCACCCGTCTAGGTCCCGTCGCGGCGCCCCGGCGGCCTGTCGCCGTATGGCGACAGCACCGTCCCCGGCAGCGTGCCGGCCGGTGGACCTGTCGAGACTGCGCAACGACGTGTTGGCAAGTTGAATCCCGCACAACCGGCAACCTTGCCGGGGCGCCGGGTGACAATAGCGCAAGCACCCATCGGGAGCGTGTCGCCCTTCACATACGTTAGATCACCCCGGGGCTCGACAGGGTTGTCGCTGCGCCAAGACGGCTATTTTTGCCGACAGAGCCCGAATCGGATGCCCTTCCGCCCCGGCAAGCCGGCGCGCCCCGGTGCTCGCCCGCGACGCGTGGACGCTCACCGTCTCGCGCGACGCCGTTGCGCTGCGGGAACCTGCTGGGTGATGCAGTGAATGTTGCCGCCGCCGAGCAGGATCTCGCGGGCGGGCACGCCGACCACGCGGCGACCCGGGAACAGTCGCCTGAGTTTGGTCGCCGCGGCCCGGTCGGTGCGTGCATCGAGCAACGGCATGACGATGCCGCCGTTGGCGATGTAGAAGTTGACGTAACTGCCCGCAAGCCGGTCGCCACCGGTGCGCTCCCTGGTGCCTTCGTGCGCGACCAGTCCCGCGGCTTCCTTCGCGCTCAGGGTGAGCGGACCTGGCATCGGGAGCTTGTGCACCTTGAATCGGCGACCCTGCGCATCCCGCGCGTCGTGCAGCCGCTCCCACGCATCCTGTGAAATCGCATGCTGCGGATCGCGGCGGTTGTCGGTCCAGAGCAGGCAGACTTCTCCGGGCCGCACGAAGCACGCCAGGTTGTCCACGTGTCCGTCCGTCTCGTCGTTGAAGACACCCTTGCCCAGCCACACCACCTGACTCACCCCCAGGTAGTCGCGCAGGTGCTCTTCGATCTGCGCGCGGGTCAGTTCCGGATTGCGATTCTCGTTGAGCAGACATTCTTCGGTGACGAGGACAGTGCCCTCCCCGTCCACGTGCAACGCACCGCCCTCCATGATGAGGGGCGCCCGGTACCGCTCGCGTCCCTCGATCTCCAGCACCTTGCGCGCGACCCGATCGTCCTGGTCCCAGGGAAAATAGATGCCGCCCTTGAGACCGCCCCAGGCATTGAACCGCCAATCCACACCACGCACCGCGCCCCGGGAATTGACCACGAAGGTCGGACCGACATCGCGCATCCAGCTGTCATCGTGCGCCATCTCCACGACACGGATGCGTTCCGGCAGCAGCGTGCGCGCGATCTCGAACTGCACAGTCGACACCCCGACCGACACGGGTTCGAATTCCGCGATGGCGCTGGCCACCGCCGCGAAAGCCAGTTGCGCCGGTCGCGCCGCCTCGCGCCAGTTGTCAGCGCGTTCAGGCCACAGCATCCAGCAGCCCGTGTGCGGTTCATACTCCGCGGGCATGCGGAAACCGTCTGCGGCGGGCCTTCCCGTCAGAGTCAGCGTCACGCGTCCCTCTTCCTCAAGCGGCTGTTCCTGAAGCCGTAGAAAAAGTAGATGGCGAAACCCACGGCCGTCCACAGAACCAGTCGCACCCAGGTCCCGTTCTGCAGGAAATAGGTCATCCCCGCGCAAACGACCGCCCCCAGCACACAGGTGAACCGCGCCCAGGGCACACGGAACGGCCGCGGTACGTCAGGTCGGGTCTTGCGCATCACCAGCACGCCGATGCAAACCACCGCAAAGGCGAGCAGGATGCCGATGGAGATCAGGTCGGCCAGGATATCCAGCGGAAACAGTCCGGCGATCAGCGCGAACACCACGCCGGTGATCACCGTGGCAACGTGCGGCGTCTTGAACTTCGGATGGCAGCGGGCCATGAACGCGGGCAACAGACCGTCATCGGCCATGGCCAGCAGGATACGTGGCTGACCGAGCAGTGATCCCAGCACCACGGAAGTCATGCCCACGATCGCTCCAACCTTCACGAATACACCGAGCCAGGCCAGCTGCGGATGCGCATCCAGCGCCACGGCCACCGGCGCATCCACATTCAGCCTGGTGTAGGGGACCATGCCCGTGATGACGGTCGCCATGGCCACATACAGGACGGCCGAGATGAGCAGCGCGCCGATGATGCCCAGAGGCAGATCGCGCTGGGGATTGCGCGCTTCCAGCGCCGTGGTCGAGGCGGTATCGAATCCCACGTACGAGAAGAAGATGATGGCCGCGCCCTGCAGCACTCCGCTCCAGCCAAAGTGCCCGAACGTCCCCGTGTTGGGCGGAATATAGGGGTGCCAGTTGTCGGTGTTGATGTAGGCAAGTCCCGCCACGATGAAGATCACGATGATCGCCACTTTGAGCGAGACCATGAAGGTGTTCACGCCGGCGGTCTCGCGCATGCCCACGTAACAGATGGCACTCATGGCGAGCACGATGAACGCGGCTGGAGTGTTGAACAACGCGCCGGAACGCATGATGTGGCCATGAGCATCCGTGCCAAACGGCGCATTGATCAACAATTGGGGCAGGTGAATACCCGCATGCTCGAGCAGGTTGACCGTATAGGCGGACCAGCTCACGGCCACCGCCGATGCGGACATGCCGTATTCAAGGAGCAGGTTCCAGCCGATGAACCAGGCGACGATCTCGCCCAGAGTCGCGTAGGTGTAGCTGTAGGCGCTGCCGGGTACGGGGAGGAAAGCGGCGAACTCGGCGTAGCAGAGCGCGGCCAGGCCGCTGCCAAACGCCGCGATCAGCAGTGACAGCGTCACGGCGGGCCCGGACTGCTGCGCGGCCACGGTGCCCGTCAGCACGAAGATTCCGGTACCGATGGTTGCGCCGAGCCCGATCGCCGTCAGCGACCAGGCGGTGAGCACCTGTTTCAGGCGCTTCCCGCCGGCCATATCGGCCGAAGTGACGGGCCGCACCGCGAAACAATCGCGCAGGATGGACGACATCAAGACCCCCGTTTCCTGTTGGTGCCGCCGCTTTCCGGTCGTAGTCCCGGGCGCGCGGACGATTGGTCGGCAAGTCTCTCACAGACTGCCCCCGCGCAGCGTAGCCAATGTCCGCCGCCGCGCGGGACGGCCGACCGGACCACCGACCGGGCACGCTCACGGGACCGCTTGCGACGGGTGGACCCCGGCGACCCCCGGCGGGCCGGCAGGCCCCTTGTGCTAGCATGCGCAGACCCGCCGCCGCAGGTGCGCCGCGGGCGCCACCGCGGGAGAACCGGTCCATGTCCACGCCAGCAGCGATGAAGATCACACCCCCCGCTCAGGGCGCGAAGATCTCGATCCGGGACGGCAAGCTCGTCGTTCCCGAGAACCCGATCATTCCGTTCATCGAGGGCGACGGCACGGGGCCCGACATCTGGCGCGCCAGCGTGCGCGTCATGGACGCCGCCGTGCAAAAGGCCTATGGCGGCCGCCGCAGGATCCACTGGATGGAGGTCTTCGCCGGCGAGAAGTCCAACAAGCTGTTCAACACCTGGCTGCCGGATGAGACCGTCGCGGCCTGCCGCGAGTACCTCGTGTCCATCAAGGGACCGCTCACCACGCCGGTCGGCGGCGGCATCCGCTCACTCAACGTGGCGTTGCGCCAGCTGCTGGACCTGTACGTCTGTCTGCGTCCCGTGCGCTGGTTCAAGGGTGTGCCCTCCCCGGTGAAGCACCCCGAGAAGGTCGACATGGTGATCTTCCGCGAGAACACCGAGGACATCTATGCGGGTATCGAGTTCGAGGCCGGCACGGAGGAGAACCGCAAGTTCCTCGAACTGTTCAGGCAGAACTTCCCCAAGTCCTACGCGAAGATCCGCTTCCCGCAGAGCTCGGGCATCGGTATCAAGCCGGTGTCGAAGGAAGGCTCGGAGCGCCTGATCCGCTCCTCCATCGAATACGCAGTCGCCAACCGACGCAAGAGCGTCACGCTGGTCCACAAGGGCAACATCCAGAAGTTCACCGAAGGGGCGTTCCGCAACTGGGGTTACCAGCTCGCCGAACGCGACTTTGCCGGCTCGACGTATACCTGGGAGCAATGGGAGCGCACCAAGGCGGCGCGCGGCGAAAAGGCCGCCAACGAGGAGATGGATGCCGCGAAGAAATCCGGCAAGGTCATCATCAAGGATGTGATCGCCGACATCGCCCTGCAGCAGGTGCTGACCCGTTCGGACGAGTTCGACGTCATCGCAACGCTCAACCTGAACGGCGACTACCTGTCGGATGCACTCGCCGCACAGGTCGGCGGCATCGGCATTGCCCCGGGAGGTAACATCAACTACCTCACCGGGCACGCGGTGTTCGAAGCGACGCACGGCACAGCCCCCAAGTACGCCAACCTCGACAAAGTGAATCCGGGTTCGGTGATCCTCTCGGGCGAGATGATGTTCCGCTACATGGGCTGGGTGGAAGCGGCCGACTCGATCATCGGCGCGATGGACCGCACCATCGGCCAGAAGATCGTGACGTACGACTTCGCGCGGCTGATGGAGGGCGCCAGGGAGGTCTCCACCAGCGAGTTCGGCGACACACTGATCCGCAACATGTAGCTCGATGACCATCCTCGAGTGGGCGCGCAAGGTCCAGGCCATCGCCCAGAACGGGCTGCTGTTCACGCGCGACCCTTTCGACCGCGAGCGCTACGAGCAGCTGCAGCAGCTGGTGGCCTCGGTCCTGACGAGCGAGCTGGGAATCACCGAATCCCGCGTCCGGGAGCTCTGGTCCCACGACGAGGGCTACGCGACACCCAAGGTGGACGTTCGCGGCGCTGTGTTCGAGGGCGACCGGGTGCTGCTGGTGCGCGAACGATCCGACGGCAAGTGGACCCTGCCCGGCGGGTGGGTGGACATCAATGACCGGCCGGCGGAGGCGGTCGAACGCGAGATCCGCGAGGAATCCGGCTATCTGGCGCGCGCCGTGAAACTCGCGGCCCTGCTCGACAAGAGCAATCCGGCGCATGGCCATCCGCCCGGACTGCACCACATCTACAAAATCTTCTTCCTCTGCGAGCTCACCGGCGGTGAGGCCCGGACCAGCAACGAGACCGACGGTGTCGAGTTCTTCCCGGTGGCCGCCCTTCCCCCGCTATCCACCGGCCGGGTGACGCGCTCGCAGATCGAGCGTCTCCACCAGCACCAGCTCAACAAGGACCTGCCCTCGGATTTCGACTGATGCCGCCACCCGGGGACATCGCAATGGAGTGCGCGCACCTGATTGCGGACGCGTTCGTGCAGTACAACGCGGAATTCCGGGCCATCACGCGCCGCGCACCCGTCCGGTTCGACACGCTCGATTCCAAGGGCAGCCATGTCGATGCCGTGGAGCGAATCGAGCTGTACGAGCAGTTCGTCAGCCAGACGATCGCCCAGCTGCGACTGAAGCTGGGAGAGGCGGCGCTCGACCGGGATCTGTGGACGCGAGCCCGGGCGCACTTCGTCGAGCTGATCGAAGCGCTGCCGGATGCCGAATTCACCAAGACCTTCTTCAGCTCCATCACACGCCAGCTGTTCGGCACCGTGGGCGTGGCGCCCGAGATCGAGTTCGTCGCCACCGACCTGGATCCGCTCGGCCGGATCACCGCCTCGGTCGGCACCAATACCTACATCAACCACGGATCGCTGCTGCTGCTGTTCGAGGATGTGCTCGGGGATGTGCGCTTCCACTCGGCCTGGCGCGATTTCGACCGCAGCGTCGCGCACGTCGCCGGCGAAGTCCGTCAGCACCTGCGGGAAATCAACGAACGCCGCGCCGTGGAGAAGGTCGAGATCATCCGGCCGGTGTTCTACCAGGTGTCACGGGCCTACATCGTCGGCCGGATCATCGGCCGCGACATGCTGCTGCCCCTGGTCATCGCGCTCAAGAACACCGATGGCGGTGTGCTGGTGGATGCCGTGATGCTGGCCGAGGGCGATGTCAGCATTGTCTTCAGTTTCACCAAGTCCTACTTCCACGTGGATCTGGAGCGGGTGGGCGAGGCGGTGCTGTTCCTGAAGTCCATCATGCCGCGCAAGCCGGTGAGCGAGCTGTTCACCGTGCTCGGCCGCGCCAAGCAGGGCAAGACCGAGCGCTACCGGGAATTGATGCGCCATCTGGAGCACACACCCGATCAATTCGTGCACGCCCCGGGCGAGCGCGGCCTGGTGATGGTGTGCTTCACCCTGCCCTCCTTCGATGTGGTCTTCAAGATCATCCGGGACCGCTTCCCTTATCCCAAGAGCGTGCTGCGCGAGGAGGTCAAGGCGAAATACCAGCTGGTCTTCAAGCATGACCGCGCCGGCCGGCTGGTCGATGCGCAGGAGTTCAAACGCCTGCGCTTTCCCCGCGCGCTGTTCGCCCCCGAACTTCTGGAGGAGCTGCGCTCCGAGACCGCCCTCACCGTGCACGAGGAAGGCACCGACCTGATCTTCGATCATCTGTACATCGAGCGACGCATGACCCCGCTCAACCTGTACCTGCGCACGGCCAGCGAGTCGGCGGCGGAGCTGGCCGTACTCGACTACGGCCAGTGCATCCGGGACCTCGCCTACACCAACATCTTCGCCGGGGACCTGCTGCTGAAGAACTTCGGCGTGACGCGCCACGGCCGTGTGATCTTCTACGATTATGATGAGCTGTGCCAGGTCACCGATTGCCGCTTCCGTGACATGCCGCAGGCCTCCAATCCCGAGGACGAGATGCGCGGCGAGGCATGGTTCTACGTCGCCGACAACGACGTCTTCCCGGAAACGTTCATCAATTTCCTGGCCTTCAGCGACGCGCAGCGCGCCGCCTTCGAACGGGTGCACGGAGAGATACTCACCGCGGACTTCTGGCGCGGTGTCCAGCAGCGCCTGGCTGAGGGCGAGGTGCTCGAAGTGCTGCCCTATCACCCGCACCGCGTGCGGGTGGCCAGCAGCGCCTGACCGTCAGCCGGGTACGGCGCGTGCCTGAGGAAAGCCTCAGCATCCTGGGGCGCTGAGCATCAGCAATGCCGCGGCAAGGACGTCAGCCGGCCGCGGCGAGTGCCTGCGTCACGTCCTCGATGAGATCGTCGAGGTCTTCCAGGCCGATCGACAATCGCACCGTGCCTTCCGTCAGCGACGAGAGTCGCAGTTGCTCGGCGGTCAGATCGCGACCGCCCATCATCTGCGGCGCCACGACGAGTGACTCGGTCGAGCCGAGGCTGGCCGTCAGCGCGAACAGCTTGAGTGCGCCGGCGAACCGGCCACCCGCTTCGGCCCCGCCTTTCAGGTCGAACGTCACGATGGTGCCGAAATCACGCATCTGGTTGCGCGCCAGCGCGTGTTGCGGATGGGTGGGCAGACCCGGGTAATGGACCTTTGCAACTGCCGGATGCGCAGCGAGCAACTCGGCGATGCGCAGGGCGCTGGCGCACTGCGCCTCGTAGCGTACGAAATACGTCTTCAGACCACGCAGGATCAGGAAGGCTGCGTGCGGATCGAGTGTGCCGCCGAGCGTGCCGAAATCCGTCCGCATCGATCGAATGAGCTCGCTGCGCCCGATCACCGCGCCGCCCATGACGTCCCCGGCTCCAGAGGCGTACTTCGTGAGGCTGTGCAGGAACAGGTCGATCTCGAAGTCCCCGTGCTGATGGAAACCCGCAAAGGTGTTATCGATGACGGTGAGTGCGCCCGCCGCACGTGCCATCCGCGTGATCGCTGCGATGTCGGCGATCTTGGTGACGGGATTGGTGGGACTCTCGAAGATGACCAGGCGCGTGCGCTGTGCCGCCAGTGCGCGTTCGACTCCAGCCAGATCCTCGATCGACAGCATCGTATGCGTGACACCGAACCGGGCCAGCAACCGCCGGATCAGGTAACGCGTCGGGTTGTACATCTCGATGAAGCACACGATGTGATCGCCCTGCTTCGTGAGTGCAAGCAGCGTCTGCGCGATCGCGCCCACGCCGGAAGCGGTGACCAGACATTCCTCGCGACCCTGCATCTCGGCCAGCAGCAGTTCCAGTTGGCGCGTGGTCGGATTGGAGGCGCGTGTGTAGAAGAAACCGGAACGCTCACCGCGCAGGAACCGCTCGGTCTCATCGAGCGTGTCGAATTCGAACTTGACGCTCTGGTAGATCGGCGCGACCACCGCGTGGTTGTCCACGGGCAGCTCGACGGCGGGAGGATGATTGACCCGGGTTGTCTTCTTCATAGGGCGAACTCCCCTGCAGCCTCACGCACCGACCCGGCTCAGACGGGCAGCGAACTCGTTGAGTCGCACGGCCGCGGCATCCAGCGTCGAATCCTGCTTCGCGATGCACAGCCGCACCACCGGCAGAGGCGGCGGGCGAAGATAGAATGGTGACAGCGGGATGGTCGCAACGCCTGCCTCGGTCAGCAGCCGCTCGGCGAACGCCAGATCGTCGGGTGGCGCGAAAGCGCTGAAATCGAGCAACTGGAAGTACGTCCCCTGCGCGGGGGGCAACCTGAAACCCGAACCGGCCAGCGCGTTGCGCACCCGGTCGCGCTTGGCCTGGAAGAACGCCGGCAGCTCCCGCCACACATCGGGCTTCTCGGCCAGATACCGCGCGATCGCGTATTGAAACGGACTGGCGATGCTGAAGGTGTTGAACTGATGCACCTTCCGCAGTTCGCGCGTCAGCTCAGCCGGAGCGATGCAATAGCCGATGCGCACCCCCGTGGCGTGCAGGGTCTTCCCGAAGGAGAACACCACGAAAGCCTTGCCGGCGAGCTCGGCGTGCTGCAGGACGGAGGCATGCGCCCGACCGTCGTACGTCACGTGCTCGTAAACCTCATCCGACATCAGGAAGATGTCGCGCCCACGGATCACCGCCGCGAGCGCATCCAGATCCTCGCGGCTGGCCGCGGTGCAGGCCGGATTCTGTGGACTGTTGAACAGCACCAGTCGCGTGCGGGCGCTGATGGCGGATCTCACCGCGTCCCAGTCATAGCGGAAGTCCGGAGGCTGCAGCGGCAAGCGCACGCAACGACCACCGGCAAGGCGCACCGCCGGCTCGTACGAGTCATAGGCGGGGTCGAAGCAGATCGCCTCATCGCCTGGCCCAATGACCGCCTGGATGGCGGAGTAGATGGCTTCCGTCGCGCCCAGGGTGACGGTGATCTGCGATTCCGCGTCGAAGGGCAATCCGTAGGTGGCCAGCAGCTTGAGCGCGATGCGCTCGCGCAGCTCCGGCACGCCTTCCATGGGCGCGTACTGGTTGCGTCCCTCGTTCATAGCCTGCGCCACGAGCTCGGACAGGCGTGGATCGATCGGGTAGTCGGGAAAACCCTGGCCCAGGTTGAGTGCGCCGAGCTCGCGTGCGCGGCGCGAGATGACCGTGAAGATGGTCGTGCCCACATCGGGCAGCTTGCTGCGGAACGCGCTGGACATGCGCTCAGCCCTGGCGCGCGGCCGCGGCCATGGCCGCACCGATCACACCCGCCTGGCCGGCGAACTGCGCCGGCTCGATCCGGGCCTCCGAGCGCAGCAGCGGACCGAACTCCGCGAACCGCTCGCTCACGGCGCCCCCCAGGATGAACAGGTCGGGCCAGAACAGGGCGTGCATCCGCGCGAGATATCCGTTCACGCGTTCGATCCAGGCGGGCCAGTCGAGCTTCTGGGCCGTGCGGACCTGCGCCGAGGCCCACTTCTCCGCCTCCATGCCGCCGAGCTCCATGTGCCCCAGCTCGGTGTTGGGAAACAGGCGTCCGTCGGTGAACAGCGCCGTGCCGATCCCGGTCCCGAAGGTCAGCATGATGATGGTCCCGGAGGTGCCCCGGCCCGCCCCCCAGGTGACTTCCGCGATGCCGGCCGCATCCGCATCGTTGAGAAACAGGACAGGACGCCGCAGGGCCTGTCCCAGCAAGGCGGCGCCGTCGGTGCCGAGCCAGGACGGATCGACGTTGGCCGCCGTGCGCGCCTTGCCCTGCTTGACCACGCTCGGAAACGCGAGCCCCACCGCACCCCGGGCTCCGGGCAGACGTGCCGCGAGAGCCGCGAGTACGGGCATGAGCGCAGTGGGGTTGCTGGGTTGCGGGGTCGGTGCCGAGATCAGTTCGCCGACCAGGCGGCCGGCCGCGACATCCACGATCCCCGCCTTGACCGACGAGCCACCGACATCAATTCCCAGTACGTGTCCGGTCATGCCGGAGACTCAAAGATTGGCGGCGGCGGCGAGCTGCATATCGCGCTCGCGGCGCCGGGCCTGAAAGCGCATCCAGACCGAAGAGGCCGTGATGCCGGCGGCGACCACCATGACCATGATGGTCGCGAGCGCGTTGACGTCGGGACTCACTCCGAGTCGCACCTTGGAGAAGATGACCATGGGTAACGTGCTCGACCCGGGTCCGGCGACGAACTGCGAGATCACCAGATCGTCCCAGGACAGTGTGAACGCCAGCAGCCAGCCGGACACCAGCGCCGGCACGATCAGCGGCAGCGTGATGCGGAAGAACACTTTTACCGGCCGGGCGCCCAGGTCCATCGCCGCCTCTTCGAGAGACTCATCAAAACCCACCAGACGGGACTGTACCACCACGGTAACGTAGGCCATGCAGAAGGTGATGTGCGCGAGCGTGATCGTCACGGCGCCGCCACCTTTGGGCCAGCCGATCGTCTGTTCGAGCGCCACGAACAACAGCAGCAGCGACAGCCCGGTGATCACCTCGGGCATGACGAGCGGCGCGGTCGTCATGCCCGCCAGCAGCGCACGACCGCGAAAGGCGCCGAACCGCGCCAGGGCCACGCCAGACAGCGTGCCCAGCACCACCGCGCCCGAGGCGGCAATCATGGCGATCTTGATCGACAGCCAGGCCGCACCGAGGATCTGCTCGTTCGAGATCAAAGCCTGGTACCAGCGCAGCGTCGGCGAGTTGGCGCTGTCCCACACCGTCACCAGCCGCGAGTTGTTGAAGGAGAACACCACCATCGACAGGATGGGGACGTACAGGAAGACGAGCCCGAACACGAGCGCGACGCGCGAGAACAGCCCGTGGGACTTCACTTGTGCGCCTCGAGCGTCCGCTTCTCGAAATGCTGGAACAGCATGATGGGGATGACGAGCAGCCCCAGCATGAAGATGGCCACCGCGCTCGCCACCGGCCAGTCGCGGTTGGCGAAGAACTCATCCGAGAGCACGCGCCCGATCATCAGCTGGTCGGTGCGGCCCAGAAGCGAGGGAATGACGTACTCGCCCACGGCCGGAATGAATACCAGCAGCGAGCCGGCGATGATCCCCGGAACCGACTGCGGCAGCGTCACGCGCAGGAAGGCGGTGACCGGCCGCGCGCCGAGGTCCGCGGCGGCCTCGAGCAGCGTCGGATCGTGTTTTTCCAGATTCGAGTACAACGGCAGGATCATGAACGGCAGGTACGAATAGACGATGCCGATGTACACGGCAAAGTCCGTCTGCAGCATGGTGAGCGGCTCATGGATGAGGCCCATCCCCATCAGCACGTTGTTGATGACGCCGTTGCTCTTCAGCAGGCCGATCCAGGCATACACGCGCAACAGGAACGAGGTCCAGAACGGCAGCACGATCAGCATCAGCAGCAGATTGCGGGTCGTGGGCTGCGAGCGCGCGATGGCATACGCCATCGGATAACCGAGCAACAGACAGAACAGCGTCGAGACGGCGGCGACTTTCAGCGAATACAGATACGAGCTGACATACAGCGCATCCGTGAACAGGAAGCTGTAGTTGGACAGATTGAGCCTGACGGCCACGGGCTTGCCGTCCGCCCACTCGAACAGCGGCGCGTACGGGGGCATCGCCAGCCGGACCTCCGAGAAGGAGATCTTGAAGACGATGATGAAGGGGATCAGGAACAGGACGATCAGCCACGCCGTGGGGATGCCGAGCACCACCCGCCTGCCGAATTGTGCGCTGAACCTGGGCAAGGGGCGCCTCTAGCGGGTCAGCACCACGGGACTCTCCGCATGCCAGGAGACGTACACCGTCTCGTCCCAGGTGATGCGATCCTCCGCGTGCCGGGCGACATTGGGCATGGTCACGCGGATGGTCTTGCCCGACTCTGTCTGTACGAGGTAGATGGACATGTCGCCCATGTAGGCGATCTCCTTGACCGTGCCCCGCACGACATTCTCGCCCTGGCCCGCATCCGGCTGATGCACACCGGCCGGCGGTACCGGCGGGTGCCTGGCGATGTTGATCTTCTCCGGCCGCACCGCCACCCAGACGGTGGCCCCGGGAGCCGAGCTGATCCCGTGATTGACGTAGACGGTGCCACCGAAATCTTCGCAGCGGATGCGCACGTAATCGGGTTCGTCCTCGACCAGCTTTCCCTCGAACATGTTGACCGAACCGATGAAATCCGCGACGAAGCGCGTCGCCGGAAACTCGTAGATGTCCGTCGGCGTGCCCACCTGCACGATCTGGCCCTGATTCATCACGCCCATGCGCGATGACAGCGTCATCGCCTCCTCCTGGTCGTGCGTGACCACAATGAAGGTGACGCCGAGCTGTTCCTGGATGTTGATGAGCTCGAACTGGGTGTGCTCGCGCAGTTTGCGATCGAGCGCCGCGAGCGGCTCATCCAGCAGCAACAGCTTGGGGCGCTTCACGAGCGCCCGCGCCAGCGCCACGCGCTGCCGCTGGCCACCCGAGAGCTGGTGCGGCTTGCGGGCGAGGAATTGGCCCATCTTGACGATGTCGAGGATCTCTCCGACCCGGCGGCGCAACTCGTCGCGCGTCAGCCGTTCCTGTTCGAGTCCGAACGCGACGTTCTTCTCCACCGTCATGTGGGGGAACAGCGCGTACGACTGGAACATCATGTTCACGGGGCGGTCGTAGGGGGCGATGCCGCTCATGTCCTGGCCGTCGATGTAGATCCGCCCGGAGGTGGGCGTCTCGAAGCCGGCCAGCATGCGCAGCAGCGTGGTCTTGCCGGAGCCCGATCCGCCCAGCAGGCAGAAGATCTCGCCGCGCTGGACCTCCAGCGAGACATCGTTCACCGCGACGAAGTCACCGAACTTGCGCGTGACGTTCTCGATGCGCACGTAAGGCGCGCCCCTGGACTGCCCGTTGGGTTGTTTGCTCACGCGTGCGACGGTCTGTTCTTATTTGCCGGTCTTGAAGCGGGTCCACATCCGCGTCAGCAGCCGCTGGTAGTCCTGTGCGCGCGGCGGCTCCGGAGTCAGCTTGGCCATGACTTCCGGCGGCGGGAAGATGTTCGGATCGTTCCGCACCACATCGCTCAGCAGCGGATAGGAGGCCGTGTTGCTGTTCGCGTACTTCACCTGGTTGGAATTCTTCGCCGCCACCTGCGGATCGAGCAGGAAGTTGATGAACAGGTGGGCATTGCGCGGGTGCGGCGCATCCGCCGGGATTGCCAGCATGTCGAAATTCATGATGGCGCCCTCGTGCGGGATCGAGTAGCGGATGTCCACGCCCTTGCCGGCCTCGCGGGCGCGGTCGCGGGCCTGCTTGATGTCGCCCGACCAGCCGAGCGCGAGACAGGTCTCGCCATTGGCCAGGTCCTCGATGTAGCGCGAGGAGTGGATGTAGCGCAGGTAGGGCCGGATCCCCATCAGCACGTTCTCGGCGGCCTTCAGGTCCTCCTGCGAGCTGCTGCTGGCGTCCTTGCCCAGATAGATGAGCACCGAGCCGATCACTTCCGAGGGCGCATCGAGCATGGAGACGCCGCAGTCGGCGAATTTCGCCACGACCTTCGGGTCGTAGATCATCCGCAGGCTGTCCACGGGCGCATCGGGCATGCGCTCGCGGATCTTGGCCTCGTTGTAGCCGGGTCCCGAGGTCACCCACAGGTACGGCACGCTGTGCTCGTTGCCCGGGTCATAGACCGCGATGCGCTTCATCTGCTGCGGATCGAGGTTCTTCAGGTTGGGCAGCAGCGACTTGTCGAGCTTCTGGAAGACTCCGGCCTTGATCTGGCGCTCGAGGAACGGCGCCGAGGGCACCACCACGTCGTAATTGGTGTGGCCGGTGAGCAGCTTGGTCTCGAGCACCTCGTTGGCGTCGAAGACGTCGTAATTGACCTTGATGCCGGTCTGCTGCTGGAACTCCTGCAGCACGCCCGGTTCGATGTAGTCGGACCAGTTGTAGACGTTGAGGACCTTGTCCTCCGGTCCGCTGGCGGCTGTGACGGCGCCCGTGCCCGCGCCCTGTTCCGGTGCAGGCGCCTTCGCGCCGCCGCCGCAACCGGCCAGCACCACCCCCAGACACGCCAAGACGAGCAGGTTCTTCATCGGATTGCGGCTTTATATAACATTCAGACGTTCAGTAGCAGATGCTCCCGCTCCCACGAGCTGATGACCTGCAGGAAGACCTCGTATTCGGCCTCCTTCACGATCGTGAAGGCCGATACGAATGCCTCGCCGAGCAGCTTGACCAGCGGATCCGACTCCCGCAGCTTGCGCAGCGCCTCGTCCAGGGAGCGCGGCAGCCCGAACGGCAGGTCGTGCGCACTGCCGGTGATGGGGTCGGTCGGCTGCAGCTGCTCGACCATTCCCAGGTAGCCGCAGGCAAGGGATGCGGCAATCGCAATGTACGGGTTCGCGTCGGCCCCGCCGACCCTGTTTTCCACGCGGCGCGCATCGGCACTGGACATCGGTACACGCAGGCCGGCCGTACGGTTGTCGTAGCCCCAATGTACGTTTATCGGCGCCGACAGGTAGCGCGTCAGACGCCGGTAGGAATTCACGTTCGCGCAGAACAGCGCCATGGCCGCCGGCATGTACTTCTGCAGCCCGGCGATGTGCGAGAAGAACAGCGCCGAAGGTGTGCCGTCGGCATTGCTGAAGATGTTCTTGCGGGTCTTCTTGTCCACCACGCTCTGGTGGATGTGCATGGCGCTGCCGGGCTCCTTGGCGTGCGGCTTTGCCATGAACGTGGCGTAGATCTTGTGCCGCAGCGCCGCTTCGCGCGCCGTGCGCTTGAAGAGGAAGGCCTGGTCGGCCAGATCCAGCGGATTGCCGTGGATGAGGTTGATCTCCATCTGCGCCGGTCCATCCTCGTGGATCAGCGTGTCGATCTCGATGTCCTGGTCCTCGCAGAACTGGTAGATGTCATCGAACAGCGGGTCGAACTCGTTGACGGCGGCGATGCTGTAGGACTGCCGGCCCGGTTCGGCGCGTCCCGAGCGGCCCACCGGCGGGCGCAGCGGGTAGTCCGAGTCCTTGTTCTGCTCGATCAGGTAGAACTCCAGCTCCGGGGCCACCACCGGCTCCCAGCCGCGCTGGGCATACAGTTCGAGGATGTTGCGCAGCACGTGCCGCGGGGCCATCGAGACCCGGCGCCCGTCCGAGTAGAAGCAGTCGTGGATCACCTGCGCGGTGGGCTCCGCGGCCCACGGGACGCGACGCACCGTCTTTGGATCGGCCTTGAGCACGATGTCGATCTCGGCGGGGCTCATGGCTTCGCCCGTTTCGGGCGGATAGTCGCCCGTCACGGTCTGCAGGAAGACACTCTCCGGCAGCCTCATGCCCTCGTCCTCGGCGAACTTGGCCGCCGGCATGATCTTGCCGCGGGCGATGCCCGCCATGTCCGGAATGATCGCCTCGACCTCGGAAATGCCGTGATCGCGGAAAAACTGCTGAATCTCGCTCACCATGGGAACAACCTTACCTTTGCTCGCTTGCGCACGTGGCTGTGCCACGCGTCGTCATGTACTCGCGGGCCGCAGCGCCGAAGGCGGCGAACAGGGCGCGCGAGAACGGGTTCGTCATCGGCTTCCACTCCGGATGCCACTGCACCGCCAGCGCGAATCGCCGCGCCTCGCGCACGCGGAAGGCTTCCACCAGGCCATCGGGGGCGCGCGCCTCGACAACCAGCGCCTCGCCGAGACGGTCGATCCCCTGCGAATGCAGTGAGTTGACCGTGATCCGGTCGCTGTCCGCCAGGCCGCGCAGAGTGCCGCGGGGCTCGAGGATCACCTCGTGCGCGGGACCGTACTGCACATCCAGCGGCTGCGTCTCGTCCTCGCGGTGGTCGGCCTTGCCGGCGATCTGGTGCACCTTCTGGTGCAGGGAGCCGCCGAAGGCCACATTCATTTCCTGGAATCCCCGGCAGATGCCGAGGATCGGTACGCCCGCCGCCACGGCCGCGCGGATCAGCGGCAGTGTGGTCGCATCACGTGCCGGGTCGTGCAGCGTGCCCGGATCGCTCGGCGGTCCGGAGTAGTGATGCGGCTCGACGTTCGATGGGCTGCCGGTGAACAGCATCCCGTCCAGCCGCTGCAGCAGCTCATCCGTGCCCAGTTCGTCGGCCAGCGCCGGCACCAGCACGGGCAGACAGCCAGCGGCATCCAGTACCGCGCGGGCGTATTTGTCCCCGACGGCGTGGAACGGATGCTTGCCGATCACGCGCCAGTCGGCCGGAATACCGATTAGTGGACGAGGAGCCATGAGCTGGTGGAGCGGTGTCTATTATAATTAACAAACCCGCCCGTGAATCTCCACACAACCGGCCTATTAGACCACAGCTCGGGGGTGGGCTGGAAAGCACCCCCGTCACGGCCCGCAGGCCCCGCAATGGCTTCAGTAAGGCCTTGATGGGCCGTTGCCGGGGCCCGCCGGATTTGCCCGGACTGTGCGCGGGTCGCTATCCTGCGCCCCCGGGGGCGGGCCCGGCAGTATCAAAATATCTTAAACACCTTGACTTTCCGGACCCCCATGGGCGCGCAGCCGCACATCACTTCCTACTACGCCGCCTCCGCGAATCCGGCCCCGATTCGGGCCCCTCTCGCCGGCGATGTTGAATGTGACATCTGCGTGGTGGGCGGGGGCATTGCCGGCTGTTCGGCGGCGCTGCATCTGGCCGAGCAGGGCTACAGCGTCGTGCTGCTGGAGGAGAACCGAATCGGCTGGGGCGCCTCCGGGCGCAGCGGTGCGCAGGCGATCTACGGTCTCGCTGCGCCGCAGTCCAAGGTGGAGCGCCTGATCGGTCGCGCCGATGCGCGCGTCGTCTGGGATGTGACCGTCGAGGCGCTCGACCTGATACGCGAGCTGATCGGCAAACACTCGATCCAGTGCGACTGGGTGAGCGGCCACATGCTGACGGCGATCAAGCCGCGCCACGATTCGGATCTGCATGCGGAGCTCGAAGAGCTGCACCAGACCTACGACTACCGCAGTGTCCGCTACCTGACCCGCGACGAGGTGCGTTCGGTGCTGGCGACCGACCGCTACATCGGCGGCATGTACGACTCGCGCAGCGGTCACCTGCACTCGCTCAACTACACGCTGGGTATCGCGGCCGCCGCCGAACGGGCCGGCACCCGCATCTTCGAGGGCACACGCGCGCTCGATTTCTCGAGTGGCTCCGGCGTGACTGCCGGTGCTCCCGCACGCGTGCGCACCGCACAGGGATCGGTGAGCGCCCGGAGCGTAGTTCTGTGCGGGAACGTCTACCTGGGCGACACGGCTCCCGCGCTCGCTTCGAAGATCATGGCGGTGGCCACGTACATCGTGGCGACCGAGCCGCTGGGGGCGGAGCGCGCCCGCGGCCTGATTGCGAACGGGACCGCGGTCGCCGACATGAACTGGGTGCTGGACTATTTCCGCCTGTCCGCCGATCACCGACTGCTGTTCGGCGGCCGGGTCAACTACTCCGGGCTGTCCTCATTCGATGCGCCGAGCGCCACGCGCGCGCGCATGCTGAAAGTCTTCCCGCAACTGGCCGACGTGCGGATCGAATATGCCTGGGGCGGCAACGTCGACATCACGATGAACCGCGCGCCCCACTTCGGACGGCTGGCCTCCAACGTGTACTTCCTGCAGGGGTTCTCAGGTCACGGCATTGCGCTGACGGGCATCGCCGGCAAGATGGTGGCGCAGGCGATCGCCGGTACCTCCGAGCGCTTCGACGTGTTTGCGCGGATACCGCATGCCAACTTTCCGGGAGGCGCGGCCTTGCGCCGGCCCGCGCTGGTGCTGGCGATGCTGTATTACCGCATCAAGGATCTGCTGTAGTCGGCGCAATCGCAGCCGCGCCCCGGAGCACCCACGACCGGCCCCCGAAGCTGCCACACCTGGAAGCGCGCGGCCGCGTGCCGGATACGCGGCATCCGACTCCTACAACAGCTCGGCGATCTGCACTGCGTTCAGCGCCGCCCCTTTCAGGAGCTGGTCGCCCGCCACGAACAGCGCGATCGAGCGGCCGCTGGGATCGCTGAGATCCTGGCGGATACGGCCGGCCAGGATCGGATCCTGTCCCGAGGCATCCTTGGGCATGGGGAAATAGTTCTTCTGCGGATCATCGACCAGCTTGACGCCGGGCGCCGCTGCCAGGGCGTTGCGGACTTCCGCTGGCGTGATGGGACGCTCGCACTCGAAACTGATCGCGACGCAATGGGCGCGCAGCACCGGCACACGCACGCACGTCGCCGAGACGCGCAGGTCCGCATCACCGAAGATCTTGCGCGCCTCCTGGATGACCTTGGTCTCCTCCTCGTTGTAACCGGTGGCCGGATCGATCCGCGTGTTGTGGCTGAAGAGATTGAAGGCATACGGGTGCGGCAGCACCGTGTTGCGGTACTCACGACCATCAAGGTAGGCGCGAGTGGATTCGCGCAGTTCCTCCATGGCGGCGGCGCCCGCGCCGGAGGCCGCCTGGTAGGTGGACAGGATCAGGCGGCGGATGCGGTTGTGTCGATGGATGGGCCACAGCGGCGTGATGGAGATGATCGCGGCGCAGTTGGGATTGGCGATGATGCCCCGGTGCTCGCGGATGGCCTGCGGGTTGATTTCAGGTACTACGAGGGGCACTTCGCGCTCCATGCGGAAGGCGGAGGAGTTGTCCACGACGACCGCGCCCTGGCGCACGGCGACCGGTGCAAACTTCTTCGACGTGGAACTGCCCGCGGAGAACAGACCGATGTTGACTCCGTCGAGGCCTGCCTCGGTCAGCTCCTGCACGGGAACCGGTTTGCCGCGGAACTGGAGCGTCTTTCCGGCCGAACGGGCCGAGGCAAACAGCCGCAGCTCGGACAGCGGGAAATTCCGCCGCTCCAGACAACCCAACAGTTCCACGCCCACCGCACCGGTTGCCCCGACGATGGCCACTACCGGCGCCTTGCCACTGCTCGCTTGCATCATGTTCTCCGTCCCGCCACCCACAGAAAGCTCGAGTCGTCCCCCACAAAGCACGAGGCCCCGTCGGTCTGACCGGCGGGGCCTCCTGGATTCGCGTTCGGATCGGGACGATCAGCGCGCGCCATCCTCCGGAGCCCCACCACAGGGCTTCGTAATGGTCGTGCGCTTGCGAATCGATCCGAGCATGGTCTGAAGCTACCGCAGCACGCCGCCGCTGTAAAGCCACGCCAGCGTCATTGAGACGCAGGTCATGGCGAGGGGCCAAGACGACAGCCCGAGCCGGTCAGGGTCACGAGGCGCGCCTGACGCAGAACCTCACGCTGGCCGGGCGCGGATCTCGAAGCAGCGGTGGATGCGCGGATTGCGCTCGAAATCGCGCGGCAGGGTGGCCGCGGAAATGTCCCGCACGTCGTAACGGCCAGCCAGGGACTCATCCAGCCGGAAGCGTTGCGAGTTGGTCGAGAACACCAGCAGTCCGCCAGTGCTCAACAGCCGGACGCAGGCATCGATCAGCGCGGCGTGGTCGCGCTCGATGTCCAGCACACCCTCCATGCGCTTGGAGTTGGAAAAAGTGGGCGGGTCCAGGAAGATCAGGTCGTAGGCGCCGGCGGACGCGTCATGCTGCAGCCACTCGCGGCAGTCCGCCTGGATGAGTTCATGCTGCGGCCCGTTCAGGTGATTGAGTGAAAGGTTGACCTGCGTCCAGTCCAGATAGGTCCGCGACAGATCGACTGTGGTCGTCGATGTCGCGCCTCCCGATGCGGCATACACCGTTGCCGTCCCGGTGTAGCCGAAGAGGTTGAGAAAGCGCTTGCCCTGCGATGCCGCGCGCAGGCGCTCGCGGGTGATCCGATGGTCGAGGAACAGGCCGGTATCCAGGTAATCGTCGAAGTTGACGCGGAACTTCAGGCCACCCTCCATGACACGATGGAAGTGCTCCCGCTCCGCGACCTTCTGATACTGGTCACCTTGCCGGGTGCGGCGCCGCGTGCGCACGTGGATGCACTCGGGTGCGACACCGGTGACCTCGGTGAGTACTGACAGCGCCTCGTTGCGCCGGCGACGGATGGCGTCGAGTTCGATTTCAGTCGGCGCGGCGTACTCCTGTACGTATAACGATGCGCCGTCGGGCTCGATCGTGCGGTACAGATCGATGGCGAAGGCGTACTCCGGCATATCCGCGTCGTACAGCCTGTAGCACAACACATTTTCCCGATCAGCCCAGCTCTTGAGTCGCTTGAGGTTCTTGCCGAGACGGTTGGCGAACATGCGCGCCCCGGGTGACTCGCGCAGGCTGGCATCCGGTTTGCCCAATCGGCCCGGGTCGCGCTCGCTCCGTGCATCGATACGTAACCGCAGCAGACGGCACTCCAGCGCGCCGTTCCAGAGTGCGTGGGTGCGATAGGCGCGGATGCCGAGCTCCTTGCCGAACTCGGGCGCGCCGACGAGGACAGCGGCGGTCCAGCCCCGGAAGCGCGTTCGCAGTACCTCCCCCAGCTCACGATGCAGGGCCAGCGCACCAGCGTGATCCTCCAGCCGCACGCCATATGGCGGATTGACGCAGAGCAGTCCTGCAGCTTGCTGCGAACCATCGCCCGCCGTGCCCGCTTCAGCGTCCGTCGCAGGTAGTGCGGCGGGGTGCTGCTCATCGGGTCGCGCGAGGTGCGGCGGTTCGGGTGGTGCGGCCTGCGCCAGGGGTTTCACTTCGAACTGCGCGAGGTGCGGCACGCCGGCCCTCTCGGCGTTGGCGCGTGCGATGCGGATGGCACTGCTGTCGCGATCCTGGCCCCGGATCACAACAGTAGGACCCTCACTGATCCGGCTTCGGGCCCGCGCGTCCTGCAGCACTTCGCCCCAGGTCTGCGCGTCGTGAGCGCGCCAGCCGATAAACCCGTAATACGGTCGTGCGAGTCCAGGCGCATGCCCGGCTGCGATCCATGCAGCCTCGATCACGATCGTGCCCGAACCACACATGGGATCGAGAAACGGCGCGCCCGCCGCCGCCATCTCCGGCCAGCCGGCCCGCAACAGCATGCCGGCGGCCACGTTTTCCTTGAGGGGTGCCTCTCCGGCCGCTCCCCGGTAACCCCGGCGGTGCAGGCTCTCGCCCGAGAGGTCGAGCGAGACCGTGATACGCGCGCCATTGGCGTGGGCGTGCACACGCACATCCGGTTGCTCGACGGCGATGTCGGGGCGTGCTCCCGTTGCATCCCGCAAGGAGTCAACGATGGCGTCCTTCAGCTTCAGGGTGCCGAAGTGGGTATGCGTGAGTGCGGGATGCCGACCCGTGAACTCACAGGCCAGAGTGGCGCCCGGACCCAGATGTTGAGTCCAGTCGATGCGACGGACGCCTGCGTAAAACTCCTCCGAGGTGGCCGCCTCGAAGCTCAACAGCTCCAGGAAGATCCGGTTGGCCAGTCGGGATTCCAGGCACGCCCGGTAGGCAACCCGCAGTTCGCCCGTGAAGGCGACGCCCGTCGAGCGTTCCTTCACGGACTGCGCCCCGAACGCAGTCAGCTCGCGCGCCAGCAGATCGGCCAGTCCCCTGGGAGAGCTCGCCAGGAACTGGCGCGAGTCAGTGCTCACGCGCGCGCCGTGCCCTCACGCGGGGCCGAGCCGCGGCGCTCGCGAAGGCCCGACCCGCACCGCTCGCGAAGGCCCGACCCGCAGCACTCGCGAGGGCCCGAACTCACGAGAGGTCGACCCAGGTCGTCTTCAGCTCGGTGTACTTCTCCAGAGCGTGCAGCGACTTGTCGCGGCCGATGCCCGACTGCTTGAAGCCACCGAACGGCACAGTGATGTCATCGGCGTCGTAGCAGTTCACGAACACCGTGCCGGCGCGCAAGGCCTTGGCGGTGCGATGCGCGACGGTGATGTCACGCGTCCACACGGCAGCCACCAGTCCGTAGATCACATCGTTGGCGATCTCGATGGCCTCATCGGCAGTCTTGAACGTGATAGTGGACAGCACCGGTCCGAAGATTTCCTCGCGAGCGATGGTCATGTTGGGACGGACTCCATCGAACACGGTCGGCTCGACGAAGTATCCACCGCTGTCCTCGCGGACGCGGCGGCCGCCGAGGTACACATTGGCACCGTCCTTGCGGCCGGTGTCGATGTATCCCAGCACGCGCTTGAGCTGGATGTCATCCACGATGGCGCCAAGCTTGGTGTCGGTGTCGAGCGGGTCGCCGGGGGAGAGCGATTTGCCGATGGCCTTGACCTTCTCGAGCACCGCGTCCTTGATGCTTTCCTGCACGAGCAGACGCGAGCCGGCCGAGCACACTTCGCCCTGGTTGTCGAAAATGGCGTAGGCCGCCGCGGTGGCGGCGCGGTCGAGATCCGGGCAGTCGGCCATCACGATGTTGGGCGACTTGCCGCCGCACTCCAGCGAGACGCGCTTCATGTTGGATTGGCCGGCGTACTGCATGATCGCGCGGCCGGTAGCCGTCGAACCCGTGAAGGCGATGCAGTCGACGTCCATGTGCAGGGCGAGCGCCTTGCCCGCGGTCTGTCCAAGTCCGGGCACCACGTTGAACACGCCCTCGGGCACGCCGGCCTCGATGGCCAGCTCCGCAACACGGATCGCGGTCAACGGAGACTTCTCGGACGGCTTCAGCACGAATGAATTGCCGGAGGCCAGTACGGGGCCGAGCTTCCAGGCGGCCATGAGCAGCGGGTAGTTCCACGGCACGATGGCGCCCACGACGCCCATCGGTTCGCGGGTGATCGTGGCAAGCGTGGCAGGTCCCGTCGGGGCGACTTCGTCGTAGATCTTGTCGATGGCTTCGGCGTACCACTCGATGCAGCGAGCGGCGCTGGGGATGTCCACGCTCATGCTGACACTGATGGGTTTGCCCATATCCAGCGTCTCGAGTAACGCCAGTTCCTCGGCATTGGCGCGAATCAGGTCGGCGAGACGCTTGAGCACCTTCTGGCGCCTGGAGGGGGGAAGATTGGCCCAAACGCCCTTGCGGAAAGCGGCGCGGGCCGCGCTCACCGCGCGATTGACGTCCTCGCTGTCACCAGCGGCGACGCGCGCAAGCAGCTTGCCCGTGCCGGGATTGATGGAATCGAACGTGGCGCCCGAGGCGGCATCGACGTACTTGCCGTTGATGAACGCCTTGGTGCGGATGTCGAGCGAGCGGGCCCGCTCGTGCCAGGAGATGACTTCGGGTTTGGCGGCCATGACTGTGACTCTTTTATGAAACGGGGAAAGGGAACCGGCCTGGGGCCGGATGACGTGGACTTGAGGCTCCGGCGGAGTTCAGAAACTGGGTGGCGTACTGGCGCTTATGATCTCACACGGTTCGCGACCGACGTTGCGGAAGCGGTGTGGCAGCTGACTGGCGAAGTAATAAGCTTCGCCCGGACCGAGCACCCGCGTAGCACCACCCACCGTCAGCTCGAGGCGACCGCGCACTACAACGCCACCCTCCTCGCCACGATGGGCAATCATCTCATCTCCGGTCGCCGCGCCGGGCGCGTAGCGCTCATGGAGGATGGTCAGCTGGCGCCCGGGCCGCTGAGCCGCCACCAGGTGCAGCGAGACCTCGGCGTTCCCCAGCTCCACCAGCTCATCGGCCGCGAAGAAGGTCTGCGGCGGCGTACCCAGGTCCAGGGTGAAGAACTCGGCCAGTGACATGGGCACCCCGTCCAGCACCTTCTTGAGGGAGCTGACCGAGGGGCTCACGCGATTCTGCTCGATCAATGAAATCAGGCCGTTGGTGACACCGGCACGACGCGCCAGCTCGCGCTGGGACAGGCCGAAGGTGGTGCGGATGCCCCGCAGCCGGGCGCCCACGTCGATGTTCACGAGCGCCCTGCGCCGCAGCCAGCGAAACCGATGCTCATGGAGTCGCCCCCGGGGCGGCCTGCCGGATCTGAGCTGTTTAAGATTCTCGACAACATGGGCGAAATGTCGCGCCGGTTGGCCTCCGGTGTCAACTTTCTTTATCATTCGGGCCCTTCCCCGTCAGCCACCGCCGAGCTCAGCCATGTCCACCGCGGCCGCCTCCACCCCCATCGCTGCCCCATCCACTGCGCTGTCCCGCAATGAGATGGAGGCGTTCTGGATGCCCTTCACCGCGAACCGGCAGTTCAAGTCGCGGCCACGCATGCTGGCGAAGGCATCGGGAATGCATTACTGGACACCGGAGGGTCGGCAGATCCTCGATGGCGTCGCCGGTCTCTGGTGTGTCAATGCCGGACACAGTCGCCCCGAGATCGCGGATGCGGTGGCGAACCAACTGCGCCAGATGGATTACGCGCCCCCGTTTCAGATGGGACATCCCGCGGCGTTCGAACTGGCCAACCGAGTGGTCAAGCTGGCACCGCCGGGCCTGGACCATGTGTTCTTCACGAACTCGGGCTCCGAGTCGGTCGACACCGCGCTCAAGATCGCTCTCGCTTATCACCGCGTGCGTGGCGAGGCCACTCGTACGCGCCTGATCGGTCGCGAGCGCGGCTATCACGGAGTCGGCTTCGGCGGTATCTCAGTGGGTGGTATCTCGCCGAACCGCAAGATGTGGTCGGCCTCGCTCATTCCCGGCGTCGATCATCTGCCGCATACGCATGATCTGGCGCGCAACGCCTTCTCGCGCGGCGAGCCCGCCCATGGCGCCCATCTCGCCGAGGAACTGGAACGGCTGGTCGCGCTGCATGACGCATCCACGATCGCCGCGGTCATCATCGAGCCGATTGCGGGCTCAACGGGCGTGCTGATACCGCCGAAGGGCTATCTGAAACGCGTGCGCGAGATCTGCGATCGCCACGGCATCCTGCTGATCTTCGACGAGGTCATCACGGCCTTCGGTCGCACGGGCTCCGCATTCGCCGCGCTGGAATTCGGTGTGACGCCGGACCTGATCACGACCGCCAAGGGCCTCACGAACGGCTGTATCCCGATGGGCGCGGTCATAGCGAAGAAGTCGGTGTACGAAGCCTTCATGCAGGGCCCCGACAACGCCATAGAGCTGTTCCACGGCTACACGTACTCGGCGCATCCGACAGCCTGCGCTGCCGGTCTGGCCACGCTGGATATCTACGACCGTGAGGGATTACTGACGCGGGCCAAAAAGCTGGCTCCGCAGTGGGAGGAAGCCGCCCACTCACTGCGCGGAGTGCCGCACGTGATCGACGTCCGTAACTACGGACTCATCCTGGGACTGGAACTGGAATCGATTCCGGGGAAAGTGGGCGCGCGCGCTTTCGAGGCTTACGTGAAGTGTTTCGAGCGTGGACTGCTCATCCGGCAGACGGCGGACATCATCGCGCTGTCGCCGCCGCTCATCGTCGAGCCATCCCAGATCGATCAGATGTTCACGACGCTCAGGGAAGTGCTGAGCGCTGCCGCCTAGAGACTGATGTCCGCCCGGAGGCATGGCCTCCGGGCGGGACGGGATGTCAGGCGTGGGGCTCGTGGTGCCGGCCACGCAGATGCTTGACCCGGGACAGCATCATCCAGGCCAGAGTGGCCACGGCGATGGCACTGCCGATCAGCATGCCCATGTCCGATACCGAGAATCCCCGCGACGCCACGACGGTTACTGTCTCCATGACGCACCTCCGTGCCAGCAAGCGAAAACAAGCGGGACGCCGCTAGTTTCCCCGCATTGCCAGCCCCTTGCGGAACGTCGCAGCAGTTCTGCGACGCGTATCACCGCGGGTGCGCATTATGTCGAGCGCTGACTGGCCTCGAAGATTGCGTAGATCTTGCTGCAGTCTTCCAGCACTTCCCACGTGCCCGAAAACCCTGCCGGAACGACGAACGCGTCGCCTACGCCAAACACACTGCGCTCGCCGGAGTCGCTCTCGATCGCGACGCGGCCCGCGGTCATCACGCACAGCTCGTTTTCGGAATAACGCACGCGCCACTTGCCGCGTGTCGCGGACCAGTGCCCGGCGAAGAACTGCTGAGTGGCATCGGAGAAGTAGTTGGCCACGCGCGTCACGGGTTGCCCTGTGAGCAGCCGGTCCGCGGCGGGCGTGGAGACTTCCGGCTGAACGGTTCCCTGCAAGGATACGATGGCGCTCATGCGGCAAGCCTACCGCAGATCGGGGAGGGAGCAAGCGCAACCCTCCCCGATCCGTTCCTTTCAGTTATTGCGGACCACGGCGTCCGGTGCGGTTCGCTCGATCCGCACGGTCACCCGGCGCTCGAACGCGTAGCCGTCGAGATCGCCCTCGACGCTGGTTGAGGCCGATTTCCCATGTGAGGCAACGACCAGCCGATCTTCGGCGACCCCTGCGCTCTGCAACACCTTGGCGACCGCATCCGCCCGGCGCTTTGACAACGCATCGTTGACGGCTTCGGAGCCGCGCGGATCGGCATATCCGTCAACCCGGATCTTCGCATCGGGAAGCGAAGCTGCGAGCGCACCGATCTTCAACAGCGGCGAGAGCGACTGGGTCTGGATCGCATCGTCGTTGGTCCTGAAGGAGACCTGGGTCTCGATGGCGTCCGTCTGACTCAGTGCCAGATCGAGCTTCTCGCCACGCTCCTGTTCGTGCGCCAGTGAGCTGTTGAGCTCCGTGACGTTCTGTGTGAGGCGCGTACGGTCATGCTCACTCTTCTGCAGATCGGAGGCGAGCGCCGTGCGGGCCACCTCCTGCTTGTGATATCGGTCGCCGATCAGGGCACCGGCCGCGGCGCCCACCAGCGCGCCAATCGGTCCGCCCGCGGCGGCGCCGACGGCGAAGCCCGTAGCCACTCCGATGTTCTCCTGCTTCGAGGCGGGCTGTCGCTCCTCGGTATCGGCAGCATGCGCCGGCAGTGCGGCGGAACAGGCGGCGATCACCGCCAGACTGAACGAGCAGGTGCGCAGGTTTTTCGTCAGCGTGTTCATGGTCGTCCTCGTGGGTTACCGGGTGGTGCCGGATCCTCCCCGGAGTCCGGCAATCTCAGTTCACCGCACGGAACAGTGGCCGCCGTGGCGGAAATGCGGCAGGCTCGGGATGTCTCATGACCAATTGTGGCAAGGCGGCAAGATGCGCATTCGCGGGCTTCACGGGTTGATCGCAGTGGTGATGGTCATGGCCGGCTGCGCGCAACAGGCGACACGGCCTGCGGCCGTCAGCGGCGGCTCGCCGGACAGCAGCACCGGCAGCGCCGCCGGTACTGGCACCGGTGCCGTCACGACACAGATGCGCTCGGGCAGCCTGGAGCTGCGCAAGTACCAGATCGATGACTGGATAGCGCCCGACGACCGCACGCTCGTGATCAACGGGGCGGATCGCTCGTTGTACGAGGCCCGCTTCAAAACCCTCTGCACGGGTCTTCGCGATGCGGACACGATTGCGTTCATCGTGCCCGGTGCGTTGCAGGTGGATCAGTACTCAGGCGTGGTGCTGCCCGGAGGCACACACTGCAAGTTCGCCTCCGTGACGCGACTGTCGACGTCACCGGCCGCAAGCCACAACGGGTCACCCGCGAGCCAGTGATTCCGGGCGCGGCCGCAGAGGGGGCCCGCACAGCACGCAAGGCCGCGCGAACGCCGCGCCAACGCCGCACGGCCCGGGATCGCGGGACTACTTCTTCGCCGGCTTGCGGAACTTCAGGATGAACTGGTCCGTCTTGCCGCGGATCGAAGGCTCGAACACCGCCACGGTGTGAGTATCCTGCGGGTTCTGCAGCAGCGTGCTTTCGGCATCGAGCACGAACCCCGCCGCCAGCACTTCGGATTTGACGGTCGCCGGATCGATACGATGCAGGGTCGAGGTATCACGCGCGCCCGAGCCAGGCTCGGCCGCATGATCGATCACTATGTACACACCACCGGGCTTGAGCGCGTCGAAGATCGCGCCGTTGAAAGCCGCGATGTCGATGTTCGGAACGTTGTGGACGTCATGGTAGTTCTGTGCGGTGAAGACCACGTCCGCCGGTTCCGATACGCTGATCTTCGCGAGACTGCCTGACTGCACAACGATGTTGCTGTAGCCGGGCTGTTCGGCGATCGCGCTGGTCGCAGCCGACGGATCCGGCGAATCGGCAGCCGCATTCGCGCGGCGCGGTGGCGAGAGGGCGTACACGTGGCCCTTCGAGCCGACGATCTTGCTGAGGATGCGCGTGAAATAGCCACGCCCCGGAACCAGTTCGACCACCACCTGGCCGGGCTTGATGCCCGCGAAAGCCAGCGTCTCCGCGGGCTTGCGGTCCGCATCCCGCTGTTTGTCCTCGGCGGGCCGTCCGGAGTCGGCCACCGCGGCGGTGATATAGCCCGGAACGTGCGTGGCCGCATCGGCCCGCGCGACGAACAGAGCCGCGGATACGCACGCGGCCAGCAGCAAAGCGCTACGAAACATGGCAGTCCCCTCCTGTGGTGCACCGTCCGGCGGCAGCACTGCGATTCACGCATGCACGTGCCCGCCACGAAGGCGCGAACTCTAGCAGTTCGGCTGGGGTCACGCCGTTACGGTTAGCGCGGGCGGTCGTTACGGTTCGCGCGCGGGCGGTCGTTACGGCTCGCGCGGTGCGGCTGCCCGAATCTGCCCGAATTGCATCACCCCGCTTGCCGAATCGGCTCGCAGTATCGGGTGCGTGTGGATCTTTGCGAGTACACCATGCTGCCCCAGCTGCGCATTTGGCTCGATCACTTCGAGTATCACTCCCGGCACCCGCGTCACCTGTCCGAGACCATCAGCAACGTTCTCGAGGATGGGGAACGTGCCGCCATCGCGAACTCCATCGCCACGTTCCAGCTGGGGGAGCAATCCAGCGGCGCGCATCTGCTGCGCGTCGCTTACCGGTTTGCGGAGCAGCACGATGCGCCGGCGCTGGCCCGGATCACCGAGCTGCTGATCCGCGAGGAACAGCAGCATGCGGCGCTGCTGAAATCCTTCATGGCGGGACACGGCATCGCCTGCCGGGAGCGGCACTGGACCGACACGATCTTCCGGCGCGTGCGCCGCCTGGCGGGATTCGAGCTCAGTCTGACCGTGTTGCTCACGGCCGAGTTGATCGGAAACGTCTACTACCGCGCCCTCGAGGCGGCGACGGGCTGCCAGCGGCTGCGACTGATGTGCCGGATGATGGTGGCCGACGAGTTGGCCCACATCGGTTTTGAGTCGGATATCCTGATGGCCGTCCGCGCTCAGCGTCACTCACTCTTGCGCTGGGCGATCGACGTGGCGCATCGGACGTTCTTTGCGGGATCCTCGCTGGTGGTATGGGCCACCCACCGCGAGGTGCTGAGGCGGGCTGGCTACGGGATGGTGTCGTTCACGCGCGCCTGTCAGGCCCAGTACACGTTCTATCTGCAACCGGCTCGCATGGGCGCAGCAACCGGCTCAGCTGCGGAGTGATGCCGTCAGACGCGGTCGTTGCGAGCGGCTACGTTCAGGCGAGCTTCCATCCAACGCCGGACACGTACGGCATCCGCGACACGTGTGTTCTTGCCCACGGAGTTCATCAGCACAATGACGACGGAGCGGTCCTGGATCATGGCCTGCATCACCAGGCAGCGGCCGGCTTCGCGGATGTAGCCGGTCTTCTGGACGATGATGTTCCAGTTCGGATTGGAGACCAGCGCGTTGGTATTGCGGAATTCGAGCTTGCGGCGGCCCACGGGCACGACATACCCGGGGTCGGTCGAGAATTCGCGGATGGTGGGATTGGCGGCGGCGGCCAGCACCAGCTTGGAGAGATCCTCCGCGCTGGCGACGTTGTCACTGGACAGGCCGGCCGGATCCACGAAGTGCGAACTCGTCATGCCGAGTGAGTGCGCCTTCGCATTCATGGCGCGCACGAACGCAGGCAGTCCTCCCGGATAAGTGCGGCCCAGAGCGTGCGCCGCCCGGTTCTCGGAGGACATGAGCGCCAGGTGGATCAGGTCGCCGCGCGTCAGCGTGGTACCGAGCGTGAGGCGCGAGGCGGCGCCCTTGCCCAGGATGCGGTCCTCGCTGGTAAGCTGGATCTGCTCATCCAGCGGCAGTCCGGCATCCGCCACGACCAGAGCGGTCATCAGCTTGGTGATCGAGGCGATGGGTGCGGCGAGATCCGCGCGCCGTGAATAAAGGACGGTGGAATGGGTCTGGTCCAGCACCAGGACCGCGCTCGAGCGCAGGTTCGGCTCGTCCGAACGCACGCGCGCCCCATGCGAGCGCGCTTCCGCGGCCGGGATCGAACATGTCAGGGCCACGCAGGCCCATGCCGCCAGTTGCACGTGTCGTCCGCGATTCATCCGCCCTGCTACCTTATGTTCAGGCCCCGAATTGAGTGTAGCAGAGCATATCGCTCTTCGGTGCAGCGTGATCCAACCATCTGTTTCCAACAGACGGCGCTCACCATCGGCGCAGACAGTGAGGTCGGACACATGCGCGAAATACCTATATATCCAGAGGCCGGAAGGTATTTTCCGCAAGCGCAAAGCGCACGGCGTGAGCTCTCGCGAAACGCTGCAGGCGGCGATCGAACATGCGACCCGCGCGCCGCGCGCTGTCTCTGATTCGATCTCGCTGACGGGTCCGGCGCAGTGGCCCGGTTCGATATGGACCTTGCGTAAACAGCTCCGGTGACCCGGTTTGAATATGTCGTGCGGCAATGCTAGCTTAGCCATAAGCTCAACCGTAAATACGGTGCGCCGGCCACAGGCTCACTGCGCCGGCTACAGGCTCATACACCAGCCACAGGCTCATGCGCCGGCCGGCAGGCTGCGTAAGATGGCTGGCGTGCCGGCAGGGGCCGCGGCCCCAAGTCCTGAGCACGGAGAACCCGATGGCCGATGTGTCAGTGACCTTTCGCGTGGATTTTGGACCGAACTGCGCCCTGGGCCCCGGCAAGATCGCGCTGCTGGAGAATATCGCCAGCACCGGTTCGCTCTCGGAGGCCGCGCGGCGACTGAAGATGAGCTACCGGCGGGCGTGGCTGCTGCTCGAGGACCTCAACACCTCGTTCCAGCAGAGCGTCGCGCGGATGAGCGTGGGCGGTCGCGGTGGTGGTGGCGCCTCTCTGACGCAGTTCGGCACGGAGCTGATCCACTCATACCGCGCGCTTGAAGCGCACATCCGCAAGCGCGCACAGAGTGCGTTTCCCGCGGATGCCGCGGCTGTGGACGGGCCCCCTCGCCCGCATCGCTCGCTTGCGAAGCGCCGTCCGCGCCGCCAGAAGGAGTCGCGCCGGCACGCCCGCTAGCGTTCCAGGCCCCCGCCATCGCGGGCGGCCTGGAACACCGGTACCTGGGGCTTTAGCCCTTGGCCTTGTCCTGGGCGGCCTTGCAGTCCTTCTTGCTCAACTCGAGAAAGCCCTGCCCCTTGCAGGAGTTCTGTCCCTTGCAGGCGTTGTTGGCGCCCTTGCAGGCCGACTGGCCCTTGCAGGCATTCACGCCCGTACAGTGAATCGTCGCGGAATCCCCGGCGACGGCGGTTCCGGTGAGCGCCGTGCCGAACAGCAGTGCGGCAGCGGTGGCGACGGCAAGACCCGGATTGTTCTTCATGCGCATGACAATGTCCTCTGGTTTGGAAACGCGTGTGAACGCTGCGCGATGCGCAGGTTCACCCGCTAATGGACCGGGGTGGGCGTCTGTTTATTGCAGCGTTCTGGCGCGCGGCCGGTACAGCAGCCGATCGAGCGACAGGGAACCCGCCCCAGCGATGGCCAGCCACAGGAACAGCGCCAGGTATTCGGTCTCATCGAACCCCAGCAGGGTCTCGAGCGAATCCACATCCCCCCACTTGGCGGAGCGGATGGCCACGATCATCGTGACACCGAGAGCCCCGGCGGAGATGCGTGTGAACAGGCCCAGCAGCAGGAACAGGCCGCCGAAGAACTCGATGCCGGAGGTCAGGGGCGCGAAGAAGTGCGGCCAGAGAATGCCCCAGCCGATGAAATTCTCCGTTACCTGCGGCAGGTTCTGCAGTTTGCCCCAGCCGCTCCACAGGAACACCCAGCCCACCACGAGCCGCGCAAACAGCGGTCCCAGCCACGTGAGATGCGCCGCGACGCGCTCCGGCCAGCCAATCAGCCCATCGATCAACCGTCCCATACGCGTGCTCCTGTTGTGTTGCTGGCCGCGCTCCGGGCGGTGCCCGGTGCGCGCAATGCTCGCCCCCGCGGCCCGCCCGCTCCCGTGCGGCGAATGGGCCAGTAGACCGGTCCCTACGCCCCGATATTGCAGGGATGCCGTCGGCCACTGCAATGACCTGGCCGGCCGGCCGGTCTCCTGCAGAGTGAACGCGCACAGTGCTAAAGTCCGGGCCGAACACAGCGTGCCGTACCGGCCGCGCGCAGTCGGGCCAATACATGACCGAATCAGGGGGTGGGGATCCTGCCGAGGCTCTGGCGCGCCAGCTCGAGTCGTTCAGGCCCGATCTGCTGCGGTTCGCCTTCTGGCTCGCGCGCGACCGCTCCATCGCCGAGGATCTCGTGCAGGAGACCATGCTGCGGGCCTGGCGCTCACGCACCGAGTTGCGCGATGCAGCGGCCGCCCGTCCATGGCTGTTCACCATCGTGCGGCGCGAGCATGCGCGCCTGCACGAACGCAAACGCCTGCCACTGGTCGATCTGGATGACATGGTCGCCCGACAGGAACCCGAGCTCACCAGCGGCGAGGAGGACCCGCAGATCCTCGATCTGCGGCGCGCCATCCTCACCTTGCCGGATGAGTACCGCGAGCCGCTGGTTCTGCAGGTGTTGGGTGGGTTCTCCACGGCCGAGATCGCTGCCGAGCTGGGTCTGTCCGTGTCCGCAGTGCTGACCCGGCTGTTTCGGGCCCGCAACCGGCTGCGCGATCTGTACGGCCAGGTCCCCACCGGCACGGCAGCGGAGGATGCGCCATGAACTGCGAGACGGCGCGCGAACTGATCGGTGCCGATCCGGACAACCGCTCGCCGGAGCTGCTCGAGCATCTGCGCTCGTGCCCCGAATGTCAGGTCTTTCGCGAACAGATGCTGGCGCTCAATGCGCAGATCCGGCGTGCGCTCGATCTGAAGCTGCAGCCGCGGAGTCGTGGAACCGGACAGGCCTCCGGTGGCGGACCGGTGGGCGCCACGGGCCCGGTCCCGGGTGATGCAGGTGGCGCGGGGCCTTCAGCCGCTCCGCCGTCAAACGTAACACCGCTGCGGCGCAAACCGGCACCGGGCGGCGGCTTGCTGCGTTCTCGCTGGATGGCCCTTGCCGCGAGTGTCGCGGGAGCACTGTTCGTCGGCGTGACGTTGTGGCTTGGACGGCCAAGCGAGTCACTCGCGCACGATGTTGTAGTACACGTGGAAGGCGAGCCGGATAGCTGGAGTCGGACGCAACCGGTCGCTTCCGAAGACGTGGCGGCCGTTCTGCGCAAGAGTGGCGTGAAGTTGGGGGCGGGGATGGATCCGGTCGTTTACGCCAGCAGCTGCATGTTCCGCGGTCACTATGTCCCGCACTTCGTCGTCATGACGAAGGCGGGTCCAGTGACGGTCATGATCCTGGCGAACGAGCGTATCGGCAGCACCAAGCAGTTCCACAGCGACGGCTACTCGGGCCTGCTGGTTCCGGTCAAAGCCGGGAGTGTGGCCGTGTTGAGCCGCAGTCCCATGCAGCTCGACCAGCCGGCCCGCGACGTCGTGCAGGCCCTGCAGTCAGGCAGCTGAACGCGGCGGCCCGCATGCCGTCCCGCGTGCCGGCGTGCACGCCCGATCGCGCGCCGGAACGCGGCTGTGTCCGCGCACGGACCGAAGCGTCAGGGCTAGGGAGCTGATTCGGTCGCGCGCCCGTCGCGCTTGTAAACCACGCCTTCCTTCATGACGAAGCTGATCTGCTTGAGCAGGCCGACATCGTCCACAGGATTGCCGGACACGGCCACCAGATCCGCGAACTTGCCCTCGCTCAGGCTGCCGAAATCCTTGTCGTGCTTGAGGAGTTGCGCCGCGTTGACGGTGGCCGCCTGGATCGCATACATCGGCGGGATCCCCGACTGCACCATGAGCTCGAACTCATGAGCATTCTCGCCGTGCGGATAGACGCCGGCGTCGGTACCGAACGCGATCTTGACTCCGGCCTTGTACGCACGACCCGCAGTGCCCACGATAAGCGGTCCGATCGCAGCGGCCTTCGCGGCAACCTGCGGCGTGAAGTAGCCCGGCACGCTGGCCTTTCGCGCCACGAAATCCCCCGCGATGATGGTCGGTACGTACCAGGTGCCGTGCTCCTTCATCAGCTTCATGTCGGCATCGTCCATGTACGTGCCGTGTTCGATCGAGTCCACGCCGCCGATGACGGCACGCCGGATCGCTTCCGCCCCGTGAGCGTGCGCCGCGACCGTGAATCCGTAGTCATGCGCCGTCGCCACCACGGCCTTGATCTCTTCGAGAGTCATCTGCGCGTTGTCACCGCTGGAGCTCTGATCGAGGACGCCGCCCGAGGGCATGATCTTGATGAGATCATCGCCCTTCTTGTAGTGGAGGCGCACGGCCTTGATGGCATCGTCCACGCTGTTGATGATTCCCTCACTCACGCCGGGATCGCCGGCCAGATCGTCGCGATAGCCATCGGTGGGATCCGCATGACCCCCGGTGGAACCGATCGCCTTGCCCGCCGTGAAGATGCGCGGCCCGACCACGATGCCGGCGTTGATCGCATTGCGCAACGCCGCGGTCTCATTCACGCCATCGCCCACATTGCGCACCGTGGTGAATCCCGCCAGCAGCGTGCGGCGCGCGTAAACCGTCGCGCGGATCACGATGTCCGCCGTGTTCCAGCGGAATCCGTCCAGGTACATCGTCGGGCTGGTCTCGTGACTCAGATGCGTATGGCTGTCGATGAGACCGGGCAGGCAGGTCATGGAGCCCAGTTCGATCGGCGTGGCGCCCGCTGGCGCGGCGGAGCCGGACTTGACTTCACGGATGCGCTTGCCCTCGATGATCACCGTGCTCTCGCCGAGCACCTTGCCGGCCAGCACGTCGATCAGATGTCCGCAATGGATCGCGGTCACGGCGCCTGCCGGGGCTGCCTCGGCGGCTGCCGCGGTCGAGCTCATCCAGGCGGCGCTGCAGGCGAGTGTGGCGGAAACGAATGAGGCGGATCGGATCACGGTGCGACGCTCCTTCTGGTGATGATTGGATTGGGCGCGGCGAAGTCCCTTGGCCCACACCCAAGGGGTCCGATAAGGTATACGACTGCGTCGCACGTGGGAACTCATATGAATCGACTTCGGACCGCCCTCGCATGGACTCCCCGCACGGCGCGGGTCATGGTCGCCATCACGATGCTCGCCGCACTGACGGGCGCCCACGCGGCCGCACAGAGCGCAACTCGCGAAGTCACTTCCGGATCCGACGCCAATGCAGTCCGGCGCGCCACTCTCGACAACGGCCTGCGCGTCATTATCGTGCGCAACACGCTGGCTCCCGTGGTCGCCACCTCCGTGAACTATCTCGCCGGCTCGAACGAAGCACCGCCGGGTTTTCCGGGCACCGCGCACGCCCAGGAGCACATGATGTTCCGCGGCAGCCCGGGACTCACCGCCGATCAGCTGGCCGATATCGGCAGCGTGATGGGCGGCAATTTCAACGCGAACACGCGCGAGAACCTCACGCAATACCTGTTCACCGTGCCTGCCGAGGACCTCGATGTGGCGCTGCGCATCGAGGCCATCAGGATGCGCGACGTGCTGGATTCGGCGGCGGACTGGGCGCAGGAGCGCGGCGCCATCGAGCAGGAGGTGGCGCAGGATCTGTCCAATCCCGGCTACGTGCTCTACGCGAAAGTGCGCAGCGCCCTCTTCGCCGGTACGCCGTATGCGAACGACGCGCTGGGCACGCGGCCGTCCTTCCAGAAGACAACCTCAAGGATGCTCAAGAAGTTTCACGATGACTGGTACGCGCCGAACAACGCGCTGCTGGTCGTCGTGGGCGATGTGGATCCGGCCTCCACGCTGGCGCAGATCAGGCAGCTGTTCGGGCCCATCCCCTCGCGCAAACTCCCGGCACGCCCGGTCGTCAACCTGCAGCCCCCCAAGGCCGCCTCCTTCACCGTGGATACCGACCGCCCGGATGGCACTCAGTTGCTGGCCGTGCGGGTTCCCGGTCTGAACAGTCCGGACTTTCCGGCGCTCGAGGTGCTGGCGGACGTTCTGAGCAGCCGCCGCTTCGACCTGTACGGTCTGGTACCGCAGGGCAAGGCCGTGGATGCTGAATTTGCGCTCGACCCTCTGCCGGAAGCGGGACTCGCTTACGCGAGCGTGACGTTCCTGGCAGGCAATGATCCCAAGGCGACCGAAGCCGCCGTGCGCGCGATCCTCGCCAAGGTCGCCCGCGACGGCGTGCCACCCGAACTGGTCGAGGCGGCCAAGCTCCAGGAGCGCAGCGCCGCTCAATTCCAGAAGAATTCCATCTCCGAGCTGGCCTCGATCTGGTCCGATGCCGTCGCTCTCTACGGACTGCACTCGCCTGATGAGGATCTGGAGCGGATCGAGCGGGTCACGGTGGACGACGTCAACCGCGTCGCGCGCCAGTACCTGGATCTCGATCACGCGGTGTCGGCGGTCACGATGCCGCGGGGTTCGGGAAAGCCTGTCGCCACGGGGGCCGGCTTTGGGGGGCGGGAGACGATCTCCTTGGGGGAACCGCATGCGACCAAGCTGCCGGCATGGGCGGAAGCCGCCCTGCGTCGGGTCACCGTTCCTCCTTCCACTTTGCATCCGCTCGTCAGCAAGCTGCCGAATGGACTGACGCTCATCGTTCAATCGGTGGATGTCAGCGACACGATCAGCGTGTTTGGACACATCCGCAACCGTCCCGAGACCGAAGAACCGCTCGGGCGCGAAGGCGTCAACTCGGTGCTCGAGGAACTGTTGCCCTACGGCAGTCAGACGCTTGATCGTGTCGCGTTTGAACAGGCGCTCGATGCCGTCGGCGCGCGCGAGCGTGCGGGTACGGATTTCGGCGTGCAGACGCTCGCTGAACACTTCGAGCGCGGCGTGGAGCTGCTCGCCGACAATCAGCTGCGCCCCGCGCTTCCGGAAGGTGCAATGAAGATCGTGCAGGGACAGCTGGCTCAGGGCGTGGAGGCGCGCAATCACAGCCCGGGTTACCTCGCGCAGCACTCATTGCGCCAGGCCCTGTTCCCCTCCAACGATCCCAGCCTGCGCACGCCGACGGCCCAGTCGGTCAGCTCGCTCACGCTGCCGCAGGTCAGAGAGTATTACGACCTCGTCTTCCGGCCTGACCTGACCACAATCGTGGTGATCGGCAATGTGACGCCCGCGCGCGCAAGGGCCGCTATCGAGCGTTACTTCGGCGCCTGGAAAGCCTCGGGGCCACCGCCGACCACCGAACTTCCACCGGCACCTCCAAACCGGGGTAGTGTCATCACCGTACCCGATGACAGTCGCGTGCAGGATCTCGTGGTCCTGGCGCAGAACCTGGACCTGTCACGCACCCATCCGGACTATTACGCGCTCGAGCTGGGCAACGCCCTGCTGGGCGGCGGATTCTATTCAACTCGGCTGAGCATCGATCTGCGCAAGAATTCGGGACTGGTCTACTCGGTGGGCTCCAGGCTCCAGGCGGGGCGCACGCGCAGCGCCTACCTGATCGAATTCGCGAGCGATCCGGCCAACGTCTCCAAGGCAGCGAACATCGCCACGCGCGAGATCAAGTCCATGCAGACGGCGCCGGCCACCGCTGACGAACTCCAGCGAATCAAGGCCATGCTGATCAGGCAGATTCCGCTCGGGGAATCGAGTGTCGATGAGATTGCGCACGGGCTCCTGGATCGGGCCGATATGGGCCTGCCGATGGATGAGCCGACCATCGCCGCCCACCGCTATGTCGAGCTGGGCGCGCAGGACGTGCAGGCGGCGTTCGCGAAGTGGCTGCGGCCCGACGACCTGGTGCGTGTTTCGCGCGGGCCGCCGCCGCAGTAAGGACTGCTTCGCCGCTCGCCGCCGTGCAGCACCGCCGCGGTGGACCGACCTGTTGAGCTCCAACACGGCAACGCCACAGAGGCGTATTACTTGACAACCAAACCAATGCGCCCGATGGACCTGGGGCGCCTACATGTGGACTTCTACGTCAAAGAGCGCCTTCGACAGACACCCCTCTCTTCACTGACCGGGATGCCGGCGCCTCTCGCTGTGAGTTCTCCTGAAGCAACCGTGCTCGACCTGATTGCATTCAGCGATCGAACAGTTGCCCCCCTTCAAACCCAGGCGCAAGTCGCTCAACGGACAAACGGTGCACGTCAGCCGTGGATGGTGCTCGACAACGTGGGACTTGCGAACGAGCGCAGATGACACCTTTGACCCTCCAGGATGTCCTGGCTCATCAGGCTTCGGTTCCGTGGCCCGAGCTCTACCAGGTTGAGCAAGACTTGTTACTGAGTCTCGCGATGCGGGCCATTTTCGACGACTCCTTCCTGTCGGCCCAGGTGGCAATGCGCGGCGGATGCAATCAGCGAGGAGCAATATCGGCGAGCGCTCAATGAGCCCATCGTCGTGGCCGGCGGCAGGCCGGCCCGATGAGTGCGCGGGGAGTCTGCACCCCCCTCTCGCTACTGGTACAGATGACCGTGGTAGCGGATCCAGCCGTCGCGATGCCTGCCCTGCGGGTCGTGGTGGGTCCAGTGCACCACTCCCCCCTGACGGGTCCATTCATACTCGCCGGCGAACTCGATGGGCTCGCCGGCGCTGATGCCGTCGATCCTGGTGGCGATGTCGATGTTGTAGGCGATGAGGAGCGTCTGGCCATCGGCCATGCGCACGATGAATTTCTGGTGGCGCGAGCCTTCCAGGTCATCGCGCAGGACGCGATCCACGACTGCCCGGCCGCACACTTCGACGTTGCGCTGGTGATTGCGCCAGGCGGCGGCGATGTCGGCGCCGTCGCAGGCGGATTCGGCGCCGATCGCCACCGAGCTCCAACCCGGTGCCGGCAGCAGGCCGTGCAGCACCGCGAGTGCGTACAGCACACCCAGCAGACAGACGAAGGCGAACAGCTTTCTCATTTCGCGATCCGCTCGAAGTCGATGAAGCCCCGCACGAAGTCGGTATGCACCAGCCGCACGGCGAGGTGATCGCCTACCTCCAGTCCTTCGTAACCGCGCACGATGCGCCCTTCAGCCGCCGGCTGCGTGACCCGCACCCAGGTTCCCTTGTCGCTCACGCCGGTGACGATGCCTTCGAACCGCTGGCCCAGCCGGGGAGCCAGCAGTACCGCGGCAGCGGACTTGCGTACCTGTCGTTCCACCTTCGCGGCGTTGCCTTCCTGCTGCGTGCAATGCGCCGCCAGGGCGCGCAGTTGATCCGGAGAATACGGCGCCGGCGAGTTGGCCAACGCGGCCTTCAACAGCCGCTGCGCAATCAGGTCGGGATAGCGACGGTTGGGTGCGGTCGAGTGCGTGTAGTCGCGGACGGCCAGCCCAAAGTGTCCCGTTGCGGTGTCCCCGGGCATTTCGAGCACGTACTCGCCCGACCCGAGGAGCTTGACAATGGTCAGGGACAGGTCGGCAAAACGGTCGGGAGCGGCGACGCGCCGGCGCTGCAGGAAGTCATCGAGCGCCACTCCGTCGGGCTCCGCGGGTAAGCGGTCGCCCAGCCCGGCCGCCAGGGCGACGATGCGCTCCCAGTGCTGCGGCGTGCGCAATATCCTGCGAATGGCGGGCCGCCCGCGAGCCTGCAGGAACCGGGCCACGACGCCATTGGCCGCGACCATGAAATCCTCGATGAGATCCTTCGCGCGGTTCGCCTGATCCGGGCGCAGGTCGCGCAGCTCTCCATTCTCGAACACGGCACGGGCTTCGATGGTCTCGAGACGCAGTGCGCCGCGACCGAGCCGCGCCTTGCGCAGGACCTGGGCCACGCGGTCCTGCAGGCGCAACTGGGCATCCATCCCGGGCACGGCCGCCACGCGCTGTGGCGCGGGTTCCGTACCATCCAGCCAGGCGGCGACGCTGTCATAGGCAAGCTTGGCGCGGTTGATCACCCGCGCCGCGTAGACATCCGATTGCGTTATCGAGCCGTCTGCCTCGATCGTCATTTCAACCACGATACTGGGGCGTTCCTGGCCTTCCACCAGTGAGGTCAGATCCGTCGAGAGCGCTTCCGGCAGCATCGGAAATATACCGGCGGCCGTGTAGACGGAAGTTGTGTTGGTTCGAGCGTGATCGTCGATCGCGGACCCCGCCGTCACCGCAGCGTCCACGTCCGCGATGGCCACCAGGACCCTGACACGACCGCCGTCAAGAGGCTGCGCGACCGACAGCTGATCCAGGTCGCGCGAATCATCGTTGTCGATCGAGCACCACAACGGCGCGCGCAGGTCCCGTACCCCGGAGTTCGCGGTGGAGTTCGCACCAGCATTTGGGGCGGCGCTCGGAACCGCGCCTGGGGCGGCGCTCGAGACCGCGCCCGGGGCGGCGTTCGCGCCAGCGCCCGCGCGTCGCAATGACTCGGCCTGCGCGAGCGCGGCGGCCGAGAAATCGGGCAACAGACCGCGGTCCAGCATCGCCCGTCGGGCGACCCGCTTCAGATCGTCGAGCGTGATCTTTTCAGTGTGGTTCATTGCGCCGGAGGCGGTGGCGCCTCGCTGAAGGCGTATACCAGATTCAGCGTCGTCACGGTGTCGGTCGTCTTCAGACCCGCCGGCGGCTTGGTGTTATGCCGGACCCCGAAGCCAGCCGCCAGCGACAGCTTCTTCGACATCTGCACCTGCAGGGCCAGGTCGTTGTTGATCGACGTGTTGCTCGAGCCGCTCTCGATGCGCAGCTTGTCGAGGATCTTGGTGCTGGAGTTGAAGGCGTGATCGAAATCGACACCCGCCGTGCCCACCGCCTCGGTATCCGTCTCGCCGGGGATACGCTGCGTGACCGCGCCACTGTCGTCCTTGATCAGTTGCTCGGGACGCAGGCTGCGATAGCCGGCGCCGAGCTGCGCGGCCAGCCTGGTCGTGTCCGAATCGATGAACTTGTAACCCATGCCGCCGGAAACGGTGGCCTGGTACTGGAAGCCGCTGAAGCGGTCGTCCTGGTAGTTGAGGGCGCCGAAGGCGTACAGGCGCTCCGTTACCTTGTAGTCGGACTGCAGGTTGGCATCCCAGCGCTGGGCCGAGGTGATCCCGGCACTACGACCGTAGAGACCATCGAGCGACAGCCAGTGCTTCCAGTCGTCGCGGACCAGAAACAGATCCAGCTTGGCGTTGGCGGAATCGGAGTCGCTGTTGCCCCGGGACATGACATACCCGAGCTGTCCCTTGCCGCTCCAACCGGGAGGAGGATCGTCGGCGCGCGCGACGCGTGGTGACAGAGCCCCACAGGCCAACACACCCGCACCCATCAGGACTGTCCATCGACGCACCTGGATCGCAACGCTCATGCTCACTTCCCGAATCTCCTTGTTCCATGCATCCGCCCCCGCACGCGGCGTCTGCTCCAACACCGGCGGGGGCCCCGAAAACGAGCGCGGAAGGATAATGAAACACTGCGGGCATTGCCATCGGAATCAGCGGTTTGTGCCGGAAACCTGCGGTGGGGTACCGCCACCGGGCTCACCCCGTCGCATCCCCCGGCACCATGTGATAATCCCCACAGCCGAAGCGGTAGTGAATGCCAGGGGCGACGCGATGAGACTGCTGCGGGAAATCGACAGTGCACCCGTGCCATGGAAGAACGGCGGTGGCCTCACGCGCGAGATCCTGCGTGAACCGACCGGAGAGGGTGTCTTCGACTGGCGACTGAGCGTGGCGACCATCGACACCGCCGGGCCCTTCTCCTCCTTCGATGGCTACGATCGAACGCTCGTGCTCGTCCGCGGAGCGGGAGTCGAACTGACGTTCGCCGGGCATGGGAGTTCGCGACTGACTGCTCCCGGCCAGCAAGTCGCGTTCGATGGCGGCTGGAGCACCCAGTGCGCCCTGCTGGGCGGACCCAGCTCGGACCTCAATCTCATGAGCGCGCGCGAGCGGGTGATCTGCGAGACTCGCTGCGTCGCTCTCGCGGGTGTGGAGCGCGTTCTCACGGCAGGATGGTCGGAAACACTGGTGTGCTGTGTGTCCGGTGCCATCAACCTCACCAACAATGCTGGCGAGGCACTACGGCTGGAAGTCGTGGACACGGCGCGCTGTTCGGCGGCGGACGGCGAGCTGGTCTGCCGCAACCTGGGTAACCGGCCGGCCTGCCTGTTCGTCGCCCGACTCACGCGCCGGGAGCGGGAGGGCTGAGTCAGGTCTGCCGCTCACAGCCCCTGAATACCCGCCAGGGTTCGTTCGAGCACGGCGAACTCGACGGGTTTCACGAGGTGCGCATCGAAGCCCGCTTCGCGTGCCCGCAATCGATCTTCCGACTGGCCGTAACCGGTCACGGCGATCAGGCGGATATCCTGCAACCCCGGCATCTCGCGCAGCTGTTGCGCTACTTCGTAACCGTCCATCCCGGGAAGTCCGATGTCGAGCAGCACCACCTGGGGCATGAATGTCGCAGCCTGCGACAAGGCCTCATCGGCCGAGTAGACCGAGACGGTTTCGTGGCCGCCCAGTTTGAGAAGCATCGCCAGCGAATTCGCTGCGTCCTCGTTGTCGTCGACGATCAGCACACGCCGAGGTGTTGGGGACGAATTCATGAGGAGATGGTAGTCCGTGCAATCGCGCGTGGCCAGACCACGCGCGACGCACGGCGCCGCTGCGATCACGACAAGGCTGCGGTCAACCGGGAGCTTCGCCGAGGCTCCCGGTTCCGTTCAGGGCCGCGCCTCGAGCACGATGTTGAACGGAGTCTCCGTCGCGCGGCGGAATCGTGAAAAACCGGCCTGCTCCACCACGACCGCGCGCAGCCGCTTCTCACCGGCCTGCGCCCCCAGCGCAGGTCCCTTCCTGGCCAGCGACACCGGTACGCAGATCAGCGATGACGCGCCGTAATACACGCGTCCGACAGGGTTGAGGTTATCCTCCACCTTATCGCCCGCAAAGGGTTCGACGATCATGCAGGTGCCGTCAGGCTTCAATGCCTGCCGTGCGTGACGAGCCGCGCCCGCCGGATCCGCCATGTCATGCAGACAATCGAAGAAGGCGATGAGATCGAAGTCGCGGCCCGCATAGCTGGTGGCATCCGCAACCTCAAAGCGTGCGTTGTGCGCACCGGCCTCGGCGGCCCGCTTGCGTGCCGTCTCGATGGATGCCGCGTGATAGTCGATGCCCACGAACTCGGACTTGGGGAAGGCCTTGGCCATGAGTACCGTGCTGGCCCCATGACCGCAGCCCACATCGGCGGCACGCGCCCCGGCGTTCAGCTTCGCGACGACACCCTCGAGCCTGGGCAACCACTCCGCCAGCAGGTGCGCGTTGTAGCCGGCGCGGAAGAAACGCTCGGTGCCGTGGAACAGGCAGGGATGGTGCTCACCCCATTCCATGCCCTTGCCGGTGCGGAAATTCTCCAGTGCCCGCTCCCTGACATGAAACAGGTCCTGCACGATGGAGTACGCGCCGGGCAGGTCCACCGGCCCGTTGGGATTGGCCAGACACAGTGCCTGCTCGTCGTTCAGGAAGTATTTGCCCGCGGCGCTGTCGTATTCGACGTAGCCACCGGCTGCCTGGTTGGCGAGCCACTCGCGGACGTAACGCTCGGTCGTGCCGGTGCGAGCCGCGAGTTCCGTGGAGGTCAGTGGTCCATCGGCGAGGGCGCGGTACAGCCCAAGCTCATCTCCCAGAGACATGAGTACGGCGCTGACAGCGGCGCCCAGGTCGCCGACCGCCCTGCCGAGGAATGCGTTGAGACGTGCTTCGTCGATGGCCATGATGTTCTCCCGGTGAGGAATCGTTATGGAGTGTGGAACAGGGGATTGGCCCTCAGCCGCCCCGTAAACCACAGCCGCAAAGATATGTCAATGTCTGTTTGCGTAACCGTATTGCGTAACCGTACAGCAACGGCTCGGGTCCAGTTGGTGGGGCCGACCTTGAATCGGGGGCCGGGCGGTGCAATCAATTGCCGGCGCAGCCGGTCTGTCTCAGCAACACGGAAAATCGTGGACATCCAGGACAAGGTGAATCCGATGCGCAGGCGTCCCGACTCGAAACAGACCGATCCCGGCCGCCGCGCCCTGCTGATCGGCGCCCTGGCGGGTGCCGCCGGAGTGCTCGTGCGGCGCGTTCCCGCCGCGACCGGCGGCCCGCCGGATCAGCCGTCGAAGGATCAACCCGCGCAGCTCGTGGCCATCGAACAGTTCGACGCCAGTGGCAAAAGCCAGGGCACCACGCGTGTTCCCAAGGTTGTGAAGAGCGACGCCGAATGGCGCGCGCAGCTCTCGCCAGCCGCCTACCAGGTCGCGCGCCAGGCGGGCACCGAGATTCCCTTCTCCGGCGAGTACGATCACAACAAGGCCGACGGCCTGTACCGCTGCATCTGCTGCGACACCGCGCTGTACGACTCGCGCACCAAGTTCGATTCGGGCACCGGCTGGCCCAGCTTCTGGCAGGTCATCTCCCGCAGCAACGTCGTACAGGGCCTGGACCGCAGCCTCGGCATGGAACGCTTCGCCGTGAGCTGCAGGCGCTGCGATGCGCATCTCGGCCATGTGTTCGACGACGGCCCGCGGCCCACCGGACTGCGCTATTGCATGAATTCCGTGGCGCTGCATTTCGTGCCCCGCGCCTGAACCGCAGCCCCGAGCGGGTCAACCCGAGCGGGCCACCAGGAGGAATACGACCCATGAAAAGCCCCAGGACCCGCATCCAGGTATCCGGTTGGGTGTTGAGTGCGACGCTTCTGAGCTGGCAGCTGACGGCTTGCGCGGCCGAAGCGCCAGTCAGCATCCCGCCGCCAGTTGTGGATGCGTCGTCGCCGGGTGGCAGCCTGCAGACGGCCGTGCTGTCCGGCGGATGCTTCTGGGGTGTGCAAGGCGTGTACGAGCACGTGCGCGGCGTTCGGAAGGTGATCGCCGGCTACTCGGGTGGCGAACGTTCAACGGCGCGCTACGACGAAGTCAGCATGGGCAATACCGGGCACGCCGAGTCGGTGCAGATCACCTTCGATCCCGCCGTGGTCTCTTACGGCGAGCTCCTCCATATCTTCTTCTCCGTGGTCCATGACCCCACCCAGCTCAACCACCAGGGCGCCGACATCGGCCCGCAATACCGCTCGGTGATCCGCTACGCCGATGACGAACAGAAGCGCATCGCGCTCGCCTATATCGCGCAACTGAACCAGTCCGGCGCGTTCCACAAGCCCATCGCCACGACCGTGGATCCGTTGAAGGGCTTTTACGCCGCCGAGGCGTATCACCAGGACTTCCTCATCCACAATCCCACCAACTCGTACATTGCCTACAACGATCTGCCCAAGATCGACAGCTTGAAGCGGCTGTTTCCCGACCGTTATAGTGATCATCCGGTCATGGTGGCCAACGCACGGTGAAGTCAGGGTGTCGGTCGAGGAAGCGCTTCTGGGGGCCCAGCGGCAGGCCGAGAAGCTGTTCGATGAGGTCGTCAGCAGCGGGATGATCCGCGCGGGCGTGCTCGAGAGCGAGCTCAGCGACGAGATCAACGAACTCGCGCGCCGCCGCTACGGCGTGCGACGTCACTGGCACAAGCGCGTCGTGCGCTGCGGGCCCAACACCGTGCACACTTATTATTCCGACCCTCCGGACCGCCGTCTCGAGGCCGACGACATCGTCTATCTGGACTTCGGGCCCCTGTTCGAGCAGTGGGAGGCGGATTACGGCCGCAGTTACGTGCTGGGCGATGACCCGCGCAAGCACCGGCTGGTGGCCGATATCGGCGCCGCCTTCCGCACCGGCAAGCAGCGCTTCATGAACGACCCGAATCTCACCGCCGGCGACCTCTACGACTACGTGTGCGGACTGGCGCAGCAGGCGGGATGGGAATTCGCGGCGGCCACGGCCGGGCACCTGGTGGGGCACTTTCCGCATGAGAGCGCGCCGGGAGACTCCAGGCGTTTCTCGATTCGCCACGGCAACGACATCAACCTGCGCGAGCCCGACGCGAGGGGTGCGCGCCGCCACTGGATCCTCGAGATCCATTTCGTCGACGCGGACCGCACCATGGGCGGGTTCTGCGAAGAGCTTCTGACGATCTGATGGATTGGCAGGATTGTCTGCGACGAATCCCGCGGACATCGGGCTCGACCGCCGGCAAAAGGCGTTTGCCGGCTGCAACTAAGGGCGTGCTTCGGTGGGTTTCTCGGGTGCGAGCACCAGCGCCTCCACGGAATAACCCGAGGCAATCCACGCATCCAGCCCGCCATGCAGCGGCCTGACCCGCTTGAACCCGTTGTTGATGAGCAATTTGGCCACCTGCGCGGCGGAGGCTTCGTTCGGGCAGGTGCAGTACGCCACGATCTCGCGATCGCGCGGCAGCTCCCGCACATGAGTCTCGATGTCATGCAGGGGAATGTGGATCGCACCGGGAATCCGGCGCGGCTCCAGCTTCACGGCAGTGGGTGACCTCACGTCCAGGATCACCGGCGGAGTGCCGGCACCCATCTGATCGTAGAGTTCCGAGACCGACATCCGCGCCATGCGCAACATGGCGTAGAAACGCGCTCGCTCCCACCACTTGTAGAACAGATACAGCGTCAGCAGTCCGGCGATCACGGCCACCGCCGTCGCGCCCAGGCCGGCCAGGCGCGGCAGCAACTGCCCGATCTGTTCGCGGAACAGCGCACCGATGAGCAGCGTCACGGCCACCCAGGCTGCGGAACCCAGCGTGCTGAAGATGAGGAATCGCATCCAGGACATGCGCGTGGCCCCGGCCAGCGGCGGCGCGATAATGGCCAGTCCCGGCACGAACTTCGCGGCGATCAGCGCATTCGACCCCCAGCGTTCGAAGCGCGTCTGGGTCTCGCTCACACAGTAATCAGGCGTCAGCGAGATGCGGCAGAGCACCTTCATCACGCCGCTCCCGTATCTTCTGCCCGCGGCGAACCAGGCAGAGTCGCCAATCACACAGGCCAGCAATGCACCGCCGAACAGCCCTACGGGCGAGATCTGTCCCTGCGCGGCCAGCGCGCCGGCGACGATCAGTGTCGGCACGGCCGGCACGGGCACTCCGAGCTGATCGATCAGTACATTGGCGAAGACGGCGACGATCCTGTAATCCATGGGCGCAGGTCATCCTTCCATGGACCGTTCGGCCTGCAGGCTGCGCAGATCGCGCCCGATGGTGGCCACCGCGAGTGACCGTCCCGCGCGCAGGTAGCGCAGCTCGCAATCGTGAGCCGCCAGCGACCCCTCCAGCTGGATCGAATCCCACTGCTCGGCGTGCCCCACGTAGTTGATCGTCACATCGTAGTGCTGACTCCAGAAGAAGGGCGCGGCCGTGAACTTCTCGCGGGCCCCGAGCATGTTGCGTGCCGCCACCTGCCCCTGCCGCTCGGCAACCACCCAGTGCTCGACGCGGACGCGCTCGCCGGTGTGTGGATCCGGCCAGCGGGCGATGTCCCCCGCCGCGTAGATGCCCGGAGAACTCGTTTCCAGGTATTCGTTCACCGACACGCCCCGGTCGGTCGCGAGACCGGCCGCGGCAGCCAGCGAAATGGACGGCCGCACGCCAACGCCCAGCACCAGGAAGTCCGAATCGACCACGGTCCCGTTGCTGAGTACGGCCTGCCGCCCGTCCACCTTGCTCACGGTGGCCCCGAGATGAAACACAACACCATGCGACTCATGCAGGCCCTGGACGAAGCGCCCGGCCTCCTCCCCCAGAACGCGCAGCATCGGCACGCTCTCAGGTCCGACGACATGCACTTCGATTCCACGCTCGCGAAGCGAGGCGGCCACCTCGAGTCCGATGAAGCTCGCGCCCACCACGATGACACGCCGTGCATCCTTGGCTCTGGCCACCAGCGCCCGGGCATCGGCGAAGGAGCGTAGATAGCCGGTCTGTGCCGCCGTTGCGCCCGGAATCTCCAGGCGCACGGGGTCCGCCCCGGTTGCCAGCAACAGCGCGCCAAACTCGAACTCCCGCCCATCGTCCAGCCGCACCCGTCGTCCTCCCGGATCCAGCGACGATACGCGCGCCTCCAGCAGCAGCTCTATCTGCCGATCGGAGTAGTAGGAATCCGCCCGCAGTGGAATCCACTCATCCGGCGCCGTGCCGGCCAGGTAGTCCTTCGACAGGTTCGGCCGGTCGCAGGGCGGGAAGTCATCGGCGCTGATGAGCTTGACCGGGCCCGGGTAGCCCTCCTTCCTGAGCGTGTCGGCCGCGGCCAGTCCCGCAGCTCCGCCACCGACGATCACCACCGAGGCTGGCAGGCCGCTCGCCGGCCTCGAAGGCGCGGGCGCTGCGGGCAACCTCTCGCGCACGAACACCTTGTTCCCGAGACGTTCCACCCGCCAGCAATCGATGGGATCCAGGGCCGGGGCGCGCAGCGCCTGCCCGGTCCGCAAGCTGAAACAGGCGTGATGCAGGGGGCAGCGCAAGGTATCACCGACCAGCAACCCCTCCCCGAGCGACCCGTGATAGTGGGTGCAATAGGCGCCGACCGCAAAGACCGCCTCGCCGCGGCGAACCAGGATGACCTCGTCCCCACCCACTGTCCCCGTCAGAAGCGATCCTTCCGGCAGATCGTCTAACGCAACACCATTTCTGAAGTCAGGTCTGGTTGCTGTCATATGGCCCCCGGCGCTCAGCGCTCGTAACGGATGAAGGAGGTGCGCCGCGCGAGCGTGTCATACAGGGCACGCCCGTCGGCATTGAACTCCTGCGTCATCCAGTAGACCGAACCCGCCTTGACCCGATCCGCCGCCGCGTACACGGCGTGTATCAGTGCGCGGCCCACGCCGCCGCCCCGGGCCTGAGGATCGACGAACAGGTCCTCGAGATAACAGATGTCGGTCGTGGACCACGTGGAACCATGGAACAGAAAATGAACGAAGCCGACCAGCCTGCCGTTCTGCTCGGCGACCAGAGCGTGGGGCTGTCGCGTCCCGTCCACCAGCCGCGCAAAGGTGGCATTGGTGATCTCCTCGGGCAGATGCTGGCGGTAAAAGCGCAGGTAGCCGTTCCAGAGGGCATCCCACTGCGCGCGGTCGCCGGGTAGCAAGGCACGGATCTCGGGCATGTCGGTACTCCTGTTCTGCACGGCCGGCGGCACACCCCGCCACATCGTATGCGGCGAGACCGGAGGGTGTCGGCAGGTCGGACGGCGTTGTTCTTGGGTAGCCGCTGGACCGGTACGGCCATTCTGCTACGTGACGGGGGGCGGCACCACCTGCAGGGCTTATTTGCACCGCTGGACGATGCGCTGAGCGGCGGGTCGCGACCGGCCCACCGCACCGTAACCCGATCAATGAGTCGAAGCGGGCGAGGCGGGAGGCGGAGCGCCCACCCCCGGCGCATTCATCAGCGCCCGCAGTACCGGCTGCTGCGCGAGTTTGAGCTGCGGCGGTGCTACGATGCGCGCCGCATCGACTGCGGAGCAGCACGAATGGATCTGGGACTGACGGGTCGTCGCGCGCTGGTGACAGGCGCTTCACGTGGTCTCGGCTACGCGATCGCGCGCTCTCTGGCTGCGGAGGGTGCGAGCGTGACGGCGGTGGCGCGCGGCCCCGAGCGGCTCGCGCAACTCGCGGGAACGCCCGAAACCGCGGGCCGCATTCGCACCCGGACCTGCGACCTCAGTGACGGCACCGCGATCGCGGGTCTCGCCGACGATCTCGCCACGACCGACATCCTGGTCATCAACACCGGCGGGCCGCCCCCCGGTACGGCGGCGGAGACTACGGATGCGACGTGGACAGCGCAGTTCGAGTCAATGTTCCTCAGTGCGATCCGCCTCACGCGCCTCGCACTACCCGGCATGCGCCAGCGCGGTTTCGGAAGGATCATTGCCGTGGTGTCCTCCGGAGTGATCCAGCCGATTCCCAATCTGGGCGTCTCCAATGCCCTGCGCATGGGACTGGTCGGCTGGGCCAAGACCCTGGCCACCGAGGTCGCGGCCGCCGGTATCACGGTGAATTGCCTGGCGCCCGGCCGGATTGCCACCGATCGGGTCGCGGAGATCGATCAGGGACGCGCGCGCCGCGAAGGACTGACGATCGAGGAAGTGGAGCGCCAGTCGCGCGCCACCATTCCCGCGGGCCGGTACGGTGAGCCGAACGACCTGGCGGCCATGGCGGCGTTCCTGGCCAGCAGCCGATCCGCCTATATCACGGGAAGTATCGTGCGCGTGGATGGAGGAATGATTCGCAGCGTGTGATCACACGCCGCGGATCCAACACCCTTCGCCGTCGCAGCACCCGCGTCGGGCGCGCGGCCTGTCGCACGAACCCGCGGCATCAAAGCAGATCGTAAGTGAAGTCGTAGGCGGTGCCCTTGGCATCGCGAGGATGCAGCTTCAACGATCCCCGGGCTCCCGCGTACTTGCCGGTACCGCCAGTGACTGCCATCACCGAATCACCGCCATCGAAGAAGGGCCCTTCGATGGTGATCTGCCCGTCCTTGAGCAGCAGCGTCCAGAAGCACTCCCAGCTCTTTCCGGCCACGACGCGCACGCAGTAGCCCTGATCGGTTCCGACCTTGACCTTGTTGGCCGCGTCGTAGATCGGATTGGCGAAAGTCAGCAGATCCCCGACCGAATCACCCTTCGCGCCCAGATCGAGCGTGGCGTCGGTCTCGGCCCGCTCGACGAGTTGCAGTTTTTCGGCCGACACGGCCGGCAATGAGAACACGACGAGCCCGGCCACGGTGAGAGCGAATCTGATCATGAGACCCCCTGAATGAGTGCAGATGGCGCGCAGGTCATAGCAGAACCGGCGGGATCGCTCAAGGGTTCGGGGATCGCTCAAGGGTTCGGGCATCGCGCGGGCAACCGTCCCTCAGGCACCCAACGCGGCTCGGATCGGCGGGGGCGGCCGGGGCGCGCCAGGTGAAAATTGGCTTCGCGCAGCCGCGTGTGGAACACTTTCCTTACGGGGAAGTGATCGGTCGCGGTCCTGTGCTGGCGGGACTCGCGGCGGCCGCTGCGACGGACAATACCGATGAGCTACAACAATACAACTCAAACGACGACGGCTGCCGCGGGCGCTGCCACTCTGGATGCGGATGCCGCGCAGCTGCAGGCGCTGGGCTACACGTCCCGTTTCGACCGCACGATGACCGAGCTGGAGAACTTCTCGCTCGGCTTCACGTACCTGTCGCCAGTGGTCGGCGTCTACAGCCTGTTCGCCTTCGCGCTGGCGGCGGGCGGTCCACCCATGTTCTGGTGGTATCTGCTGGTCGGCATCGGCCAGATGTTCGTTTGCCTGGTGTTCTGCGAGGTGGTGTCCCAATTCCCGATTTCCGGCGGCCTGTATCCCTGGGCGCGCCGCCTGATCGGCCGACGCTGGGCATGGATGGCGGGCTGGGTTTATGGCTGGGCGCTGCTGGTCTCCATCGCAGCCGTCGCCACGGGCGGTGCGCCTTTCGTCGCGCAGCTGGTGGGATTTCCGCCAACTCCCGTAAACACCACCTGCATCGCGCTGGGCCTCATCGGTATCGCGACGCTCTGCAACGTCAGTGGCACGCGGCTGCTGGCACGAGTTGCCATGTTCGGCTTCATCTGCGAACTGATCGGTGCCCTGGCCGTGGGCGGTTATCTGCTGCTGTTCGCACGCCATCACTCCTTCAGCATCCTGTTCGACACACTGGGGATCCGCAGCAGCGGAGGCCACTACCTGCCGCAGTTCCTCGCCTCCGCGCTCGCGGCGATGTTCTGCTACTACGGCTTCGAGGCCTGCGGCGACGTCGCCGAGGAAACCCCCAACGCGAGCCGGATGATCCCACGAGCCATGCGCATGACGATCTACGTGGGAGGCGCCGCCGCCATGTTCGTGTGCGTGGCATTGATCCTGGCGGTACCCGACATGGGGCCGATCATTGCGGGCAAGGACACCGACCCCGTGGCCACGATCCTGCGAGCAGCCCTCGGTGAGGTTGGATTCCGCGCCGTGCTGGCAGTGGTGCTCGTTTCCTTCGTCTCGTGCGTTCTGAGCCTGCAGGCCGCGGCGAGCCGGCTCGTCTTCGCCTACGCACGCGACGAAATGATCGTGGGCAGCACGCTCCTCAGCCGCATCTCACCGCGCACGCACGTACCCGTCTCCGCACTGCTGCTCGCGGGTCTGGTGCCCGCGCTGATTGCGCTGTGTGGCCTGTGGCTCCAGAACGCCGTGGCCACGATCGTCAGCTTCGCCTCCGTGGGCATCTACCTGGCCTTTCAGATGCTGGTGCTGGCGGCACTGATGGCGCGAGCCAAAGGTTGGGTGCCAGGCGGGCCGTTCCGGCTCGGTCCGTGGGGTTGGCCGGTCAACGTGTTGGCACTGGCCTACGGTGTTGGAGCGATCATCGACATGGCGTGGCCACGCAGCCCGAATGATCCCTGGTACAGCAACTACGCCATGATCGTGACCACCGCCGGCGTCCTGGTCCTCGGCCTCATTTATATGGTCGCGGGACGACCCTACGACCGGGGCAATGCCCCGGCCGGCGATGCGCATCTGCTGGGTTCAGCCGGTTGAAAGCCGGTTGCGCCGGATCCAGGCCTCGAAGGCGGTCAGGAACTTCGCACAGAATTCACGCGTCGAGGGATTCACGAAGGCACCAGCCGCATCGAACAGCTTGTCGCTCCCCGACAGGTAGACCTCCGGCTGCTGCAGCGTCGGCATGTTGAGAAACACCAGGCACTGACGCAGATGGTGATTGGCCCCGAAGGCGCCCATGGCTCCCGGTGATGCGCTGATCACGGCGCAAGGTTTCCCCGACCAGACACCCTGCCCGTACGGGCGCGAACCCACGTCGAGGGCATTTTTCAGGCAGCCCGGAACCGAGCGGTTGTATTCCGGAGTGGCCCACAGCACGGCGTGGGCGCGCCGCACCCGGTCACGGAACTGCACCCAGGGAGCCGGTGCTGCAGGCTCTTCGTCCGGGTTGTAGAGAGGCAGCGCGCCGATCGGCACGATTTCGATCCGCAGCGAGGGCGCCGCCAAGCCCGTCAACGCCTCGACCAGCCGACGCGTGTAGGATTCGCGGCGCAGGCTGCCGACGATCGCGACCACATCGATAGCGTCACTCACCGGCAAACCCCCGTATCGGCGGACCTTCGCCCCGAGACCTGTGCACAGTCATGCGGGGCCGTACGAAAACGGGCGCGCCGTTCACGGTCAAGCGCGCCGCGCCCCTCGTCGCAGCGCCCTCGTCGGAGCGCGCGCGTACTGACCGTGAGTTCTCAGCCGCCGCCCTTGCGGCTGGCCTCGAACAGGAACCAGGTACGCCGCTCCGTCTCATCGATCCAGTTCTCGATGAGGCTGGCCGTGGCGATGTCGCGCACTTCGTCCACGATGTCGTGCACTTCGCGCAGACGGGCCGCCAGGGACTGATTGTCCTCGCGAAGCTCCGCGAGCATGTCCAGCGGGTCCACGTAGTCGGCGTCGTTGTCCTTGATCCGCTGCAGGCGGGCGATGTGCCCGATGGAGCGCAGCGTCGAGCCACCCACCTTGCGGATGCGCTCGGCGATCGGATCGGTCATGGCATAGATCTGGTCGGCCTGCTCATCGAGCAGCAGGTGGTAGTCGCGGAAATGCGGTCCACTCATGTGCCAGTGGAAATTCTTCGTCTTCAGGTACAGGGCGAACACGTCGGCCAGGATCGCGTTCATGCCACCGGCGATCTCCGCGGAAGCCTTGGCGCCCAGGTCGGTTGGCGTGACCAGCGGCGCCGCCCGGCGCGCCTTCAGTTCTTTCTTCTTCGCTTCGTTCATGGCCATGACAATTCCTCAACAGCTTGGGTCGGGGGGGGGGTATTGGACTCGGTCTCGAAGTGCCTATTGTGGCACCGATTGATTCCCCAGCACCAACCCTGCCGCAACCTGCGCAGCGGCGGCGCGCGGCCCCGCCTCCTGGCTCAGGAACCGGCTCTCGACCTCATGGGCCCCGATGGGCCGGGACAGGAGGAATCCCTGCGCCTCGTGACAGCCCCGCTCCCGCAGCCATTGCAGCTGGCCGGGGCGTTCGATGCCCTCCGCCGTGACGATCAGGTTCAGGCTGGCCCCCAGCGACAGGATCGCGTTCGCGATCGCGGCATCGCTGGGCGAGCGGTCCACGTTCTGCACGAAGGCCTTGTCGATCTTGATGCGGTCCGGCGGAAAGCGCGTGATGTAGGCTAGGGAGGAATAGCCCGTGCCGAAGTCATCCAGGGCGATCCTGCAGCCCAGCTGGCGCAGGCGCTCCAGCGCGCTGCGCACGCGGGTCGAGTCCTTGACCAGCAGCGACTCGGTGATCTCGATCTCGATGAGGGAGGTCGGCACGCCAGCCGCTGCCGCTTCCGCCTCCACCACGCGGGCCGGGTCGCCGTGCAGGAGCTCCTTGCCTGACACATTGATGGCGATCGGCACGCGCAAGCCGCGATTCAGCCAGCGGCGCAACTGGCGGCACGCCGCGCGCACCACCCACGAGCCCATGTCGATGATCAGCCCGCTGTCCTCGGCGATCTCCACGAACCGGTTGGGCGAGATCTCGCCATATTCGGCGTCGCACCAGCGCAGCAGCGCCTCGACACCCGCGACGCGGTCGTCGCTGAGGCGGAACTTCGGCTGGAACTGCAGATGCAGAAGATCTTCCTGCACTGCGCGGCGCAGGCGCGCCTCCAGCTCCAGCCAGTCCCGCAACCGGCTGCTCATGGCGGCGGCATAGACCGCCACGGGTGCGGCCTGCCCGGTTTTGGCCTGATACATGGCCGTATCGGCGTGCTTGAGTACAGTGGCCACGTCCTCCCCATCGTCGGGATACACGGCCAGACCGATACTCGGCGCCGAATAGAACTCCAGCCCCTCGTAAGCGATGGGCTGGCGGAAAGCCGCGCAGCAGCTTTCCGCGATCTGGATGGCTCGGTCGCGTGCCTGCGGGTGGCGCAGCAGGATGACGAACTCGTCGCCACCGAATCGCGCAACGGTCACGTGCTCCGTGGATGCTCTGTATGCGTCCAGGGCGCGCGTCAGATTGTCGGCAACCGTCTTCAGCACGGCATCTCCCACCGCATGGCCGAACGTGTCATTGACCCGCTTGAAGCTGTTCAGATCCAGATAGATCACGGCCACTGACTCACTCGCCTCGCGTGCCTCGGAGAACATCCGTTCTGCAGTCTCGATGCAGCGCTGCCGGTTGGGCAGGCCGGTGAGGGAATCGTAGTAGGCGAGCCGCTCGATGCGTTCGGCAGCGGCCGCATTGCGCAGGATGTATTCCAGGCGACGCGGCAGCAGCGCCCAGTTCACTGGCTTGGGGATGAAGTCCGTGGCACCAGCTTCGAACGCCAGCGTGATGGCCTTGGAGTCCTCGTGACCAGTGACCATGACGATGGGCACGGTCGCCAGGCGTGGTTCCGCACGCAGTCGCCGGCAGACCGAAAAACCGTCCATCCCCGGCATATCCACGTCAAGCAGCACGATAGCAACGTCCTGCTCGAGCGCCGCCTCGAACGCGGCCGAGCCGTTGTCGAACGACAACGGTTCGAGGCCGGTCGCCGCAGCGGATTCGGACAGGAGCAGACGCCCCAGGTCCTCGTCATCGGCGATGATGGCAATGGGTCGAGACTGCTCCTGACCGCTCATGCTGTAGCCCTCATGCGCAGTGATTGCAGCTCTTGGATCAACGCCGGATGCGCGGTCGCCAGGCGCGTGAACAGAGCGCCCGCCCTGGCGGCATCTCGCGCTACGCACACCTGTTCAAGCTCGCGGGTAGTCTTGCCGAACGCGACGGCGCCCACGTTGGAGGCGCTCGATGCCAACTTATGGGACAACGCCGCAGCGGAAGCCAGATCCCCCGCCTCGAGCGCGGTGCGCAGCGCTGACAGATTCTCCACAGATCCCGTCTCGAACAATTCGACCAGTCTCGAATACAGATCCGAGCGGCCTCCGCCGCGCAGATCGCGTAAGCGTGCCACCGTGACATCGTCCACGCGGGCGAGATCATCGGGTGATGGGCTCGGAGTCTGGTGCGGCGCTGGTGTGTCAGCGTCTGCGGTCCGCTGCAGAATGGCGTCGGCTGCGTGGTCACTCACCGCATCGGGCAACCAACGGCGCAACACTTCCGCGCATTCCTCGAGGGTACAGGGTTTGCTGAGGATGTCGTCCATGCCTGCTTGCAGGCACAAATCGCGATAGCTGGTCGTGTTATGGGCCGTGAGAGCGACTATCGGCACCCGCCGTCCCCGGTCCGCACGCTCACGGATCAGGCGAGTCGTTGCAAATCCGTCCATCGTCGGCATGCTCAGATCCATCAGGATCAGATCGAACCGCTCGGCATTCCCAGACGCCGCTTGATCGGTAGCCGCACGCGCCTCGGTAGCCGCACGCGCCTCGACAGGCGCACCCGCCGCGGCCACCGCACGCGTCACGGCTTCAGCGCCATCCTTCACCCACACCGACGTACAGCCGAGCGCTTCGAGATAGCCCTGCGCCACGGCGGCGTTCACCGGTTCGTCCTCCACCAGCAGCACATGGCCCTTCAGCAAAGTATCCGTCTTTGTCGCCTGCGCAGGAGTGGCTGACGGGAGCAGTGACGTCGCGTTCGCCGCGGCCGACGCGTCGGCGCCATCCAGCGCGCCGGAGGCAATCGAGCCGATCTTGAGGGGAAGTGTCAGCACGAAGGTGGAACCGACGTTGAGCTGACTTTCGACGCTGATGCTGCCGCCCATGAGCTCGGCGAGTTCACGGCAGATCGCAAGACCCAGCCCCGTGCCACCGAAGCGACGCGTGGTGGACTCATCAGCCTGGGTGAAGGGATTGAAGATGCGGGCGATCGTCGCGGCGTTCATGCCTATGCCCGTGTCCGCGACCGCCACGCGTAGTATTGCCCGATCGGCCGACTGCACCTGTACGTCCGCGGTGACGACGATCCGGCCACGCTGGGTGAACTTCACCGCGTTGCCGACGAGATTCATGAGGATCTGCCGGATGCGCAAAGGGTCGCCGCAGACGCCGGGCGCGCCGCGCGGCGGACACACGACCAGTTCCAGGTTCCGGGACTCCACGGCGCCGGCAAAGAGTCCGGTGCACTCCTCCAGGATGGTGTGCAGATCCAGCGGCAGCTCCTCGAGTTCCACCTTGCCCGCGTTGATCTTGGAGAGATCCAGCAAGTCGTTGACGATCTGCAGCAACAGGCGCGCCGAGGAGCGGATGGTCTGGGTCAGCCGCGCCTGCGTGGCCGAGAGCCCGGTGCGCTCGAGCAGCTCGGTCATGCCCACGACACCGTTCATGGGTGTGCGCAACTCATGACTCATGCGGTCGAGGAAGTTGCTCTTGGCCTGCGCTGCCTCCTCCAGCTGACGGTTCGTGTCGACCAGCTCGCGCGTGCGCAAGGCCACCTCGGCCTCGAGTTGCTCGCGCTGGCGCACGACGCGCTCGAAGCGGATCTTCTGCAATCGCAGCCGGTAACCGATCAGCGCCAGCGCAGCCAGGGCGTACAGTGTGTAGGCCCATGGAGATCGCCAGGGCGCGGGGTCGCGGTGGATGCGCAGCCGCAGCGGCGCGCTCCACACTGAATCGGCGTTCGCGGCGCGAACCTCGAGCAGGTGCTCGCCCGGATCGAGATTGGTGAGGGTGATGCGGTGCTGGTTGCCCAGGTCGATCCAGCGGTCCGTCAGGCCGCCCATCCGGTAGGCCAGCCGGTTGCGGCGCGGCGAGTTGAAATCCAGTGCCCCGAATTCCAGCGAGACGATGTTGGCTCGATAGTCCACGGCGATGCGGCCCAGGAGCCAGGCGGGCGTCGCACCAGAGACGGGCACGCCCATGATCTCAACGTGCGTGAGCGCGAGTCGTGGCGCCTGCCGACTGGCGCTCAGTCGAGCCGGATCGAAGATGTTGAACCCGCCGGGACCGCCGAAAGCCAGTCGTCCGTCGCGCAGGCGGAAGTACGCACCGTAGTTGTACTCCTCACCCTGCAGACCGTGCTGGCGGTGCCAGGTTTTCACTGCGCCGCTCGCGGGATCGTATCGCGCCAGACCGCTGTCGGAACTCAGCCAGATATGATCGCTCGCATCCGTGAGCAGTCCGTACACCGTGTCGCTGGCGAGACCCTCCTCCAGCGAGACGGTACGGAAGTGGATATTGTCGGGATTGAGTGGAGAGCCTTCCGCAAGCGCCAGACCCCCGCCATCGGTGGCCGCCCACAGCCGATTCTGCGCGTCCACGGCCAGCGCGTACACGGTGTTGGCCGGCAGCGAGCCGGGATCGCGCGGGTCGTGCCGGAATACCTTGATGACCGTGCCGTCGGCGCGTGCCAGGTCCAGACCCCCGCCGTCGGTGCCGATCCAGAGGTTGCCATTGCGGTCCTCGGCGATGGCACTCACATTGGGGGCGCTCACCTCGCCCGCGCCGGAGCCGAAGGGCAGTTGCCGCACCAGCCCGGTGGCCGGATCGATGACATTGGCGCCGCCACCGTGCGTACCGATCCACATCTGGCCATCGGCAGCCTCGTAGATCGTCATGATTCCGTTGGCGCTCAGACTGTGGGTCTCACCGGGCTTCGCTGCGATGGTTTCCAGGCGCCAGTGCGAATCCAGCTTGCGCAGTCCACCGGCCATGGTGCCGATCCACAGCGTGCCGTGCCGGTCCTGACGCAACGACATGACACGCGCATCGCCGATGGCATTGTGCCGGCCGGTGATGGTGTCGATGCCGGTGGCACGCCCGGTAGCCTCATCGAACAACACCAGGCCACCGCCGCGCGAAGCAATCCAGACCGCATTGTCGGGTCCGTCGGCGAACGCGGTGACGAGTTTGTCGCCCAGCCAGTCGGGACGGTGACCACCGAGCTCCCAGCTGCGCGGATTCCAGCGGCTGACACCGCCGGCACGCGTCCCGATCCAGACCAGGCCGGAAGGATCCTCGTACAGCGACATGATGAAGGAGTCGCGCA
>DATKLO010000012.1:0-16986 GCA_035542375.1 Steroidobacteraceae bacterium
GTCCTGCCGGGTTTGATCGACACGCATACCCACATCTTTCTGCAGGGCGAGGTTCCCGAGGCAGGCGGCTATGACATACAGCTACTGAAGTACCCCGCATCCTTCCGCGTCGCCCGCGCGATCGTCGCCGCACGCCGCGCCCTGGAGCAGGGTTTCACGACGATCCGTGACCTCGAGACGGAAGGAGCGGGTTACGGTGATGTCGGCATCAAGAAGGCGATCAACGAGGGCTACATTCCCGGTCCGCGCATGTTCGTCGTCACGCGCGCCATTTCAACGACGGGCGGTTATTCGCTCGATGGTTACGCGCCCGAAATCACGGTTCCCAAGGGAGCACAGCTCATCGACGGACCCATCGAAGCGCGCAAAGCTGCGCGTGAGCAACTCGACAACGGCGCCGACTGGATCAAGGTGTACATGACGCACCGCTCGTGGCTCGATGAGCACGGCGAGCTCGTCTCGCAGCCCACACTGACAGTGGAAGAACTCAAGGCCATCGTCGACGAAGCGCATGGGTGGCGGAAGAAAGTCGCCTGCCATGCCTACAACGGCTTGGGTCTGCAACGCGCGCTGGATGGCGGTTGCGACTCCGTCGAACATGGACTCGAGATCACGGATGCGCAGATCGCGCAGATGGTCAAGCAGGGCACCTGGTACGTGCCCACGCTAGCGGTGTACTACTACGACCTTGATCCCGCCGATAGCGAAGCGGGCAAGCGCGACCGCAAGCGCATCTCCACGCATGTCGTCTCTTTCCAGAAAGCCCTGCGGGCGGGCGTCAAGATTGCTTTCGGTACCGATGTCGGCGGCTTCGTCTGGACCGATCCGATTGCGCAGGAATTCGTCAAGGAAGTGGAGCTGGGCATGACACCCATGCAGGCCATCCAGACTGCCACCTCCCGCGCGGCTGAGCTGCTGGACCGTCAGGGACAGCTCGGCGTGGTCGCGCCTGGCGCCTACGCTGACATCATGGCCGTCGACGGCGACCCGCTGGCCGACATTCACGCGATGGAAAAAGTCCGGTTCGTGATGAAGGACGGTCGGGTGTTCAAGCCCGATCGATGAGCGCCAGCAGTCCGAAGTCGCGCTGCAGGGGCGACAGGCTGCGCAGCAGAAGGGGCCCGGCTCTCAGCGGTATGACATCGGCATCGATCCGCTGACCCGGCTCGATGGTCACGACATCCTTCGAGAGCCGCACTTCACGCCATCTCGGCCCGCTCCCGCAAGGAGTCGGGCTTCGACAAGCCCCCGATCTCCAGTGCACGGCGGCGATCTCCAGTCGCTGATGGGGCGACTGAACCGTGAGCGGCTCATCGCTCGCGTTATGCAGCCTGAACCGGTAGCGGCGACCGGCCTGGATCCGCGCGGGCGGTCCCGACTGGGATTGCCCCATACCCGCTGCATCGACGGACCACCGGGCGAAGCCCCGCTCCACTTCCGTCTGGCGCGTGAGCACCATGTCGACGTCCCGGGTCGCGTCTTGATGGCCGACTGCATTCCGCTCGTCCCCGTCCGCGAACCACGCATAGCTCCACCGATCGGTCGAAGGTGCGCGCCACTCGGGCGCACCGCCACCACATCGCTGAACGCGCGCATCCGCGTACTCGACGACGATTCCCATCCCACGTTCCCGCGCGCGATCCGAGACTGCCCCCAATATCCAGCGGCCCGGATGATTCAACTCCACGAGGGCGCTGATCCGTTCCCCCGGGCCCAGCCGCAACACCGGAGTCACCGCAGCGACCGGAACCGCAACTCCGTCCAGCGACTGCACACGAAAGCTATGGCCGGGCAGGGCAATCGAGTGCGTCTCCGTCGCGCTCGCATTCAACACATGCAACAGCGCACGTTCGCCGGCCCGTGCGCGCAGCGGCTCGGCGTGCCCCAGCATTCGCCCGTTGACGGTGCCGACGCGATAACCAACCCGCAACCCGCCCGGAGTGCGCCGGAGGTAAGGCTCGAGTTCCTTCAACACCACCAGCCACTCACGATCGAAGCGCCCCGGATCGCGCTTCGGCTCGACCAACACGGTCCGCATGCGCCCGCTGTACTGACCCGACTCGAGATCACCGCCGCAGATGACATCGGAGTGCCAGTACGTTAGTCCGGACCCGGAGGGCGTCACCGCGAAGCGCCGGCGTGCGCGAGCCGGAATCCACCCGGCGGCCGACGGCCCGGCTGCCGGGGACACGACTGGCGTCGGAGCGTCCGACAGCGACGCGCCCGACAGCGACGCGCCCGACAGCGACGCGCCCGATAGCGACGCGCCCGATAGCGACGCGACTGGCAACGACCCGACCCGTGCCGACCCGGCAGTGTCCGCCAGCGACGCGACCCGGTCGTGCCAGTGGATGCACTCCGGCCGGTCGGTATCGTTGCGCACTTCTACGATGACAGGTCGTCCCGCCCTCAGGCGCAAGGGCGGTCCCCCGAACTCATCGTACGTTGTGGTGAGGATCGACCGTCCCGGCGCGGCCTCCACGCAAAGGCGTGCTATCCGCACAGTGCAATCGGGGCAAGCCCCGGCCGCGCTTGCGCCTGCGGGCCAGCCGAGCGCGGCGAGAGCGGAGCATTGGAGAAATTCGCGGCGATTCGTCAGGGGCCAGGGCGGCATGCCGCATCTTAGCAACGCTGGACGACCTGCCGCGCAGGCACCAGAATGCGCACCTCGCGAGAGGGGGCGGGGGAACAGCCTAGAATGAAAAGCTACCGGGGCGCCGCATGGAGCGCGGCACTGCTGCTCTCGCTGGCTCACGCGCAGACCTCCGCTATCGCCGGAACCATCGCATCCGCCGGAACTTCCGGAAACGCCGGAATTTCCGGAACCGCCGGTCGCGTGGATGCGCAGCGGCTGAAGGCGGCCAGCTCCGAGCCCGGTAACTGGTTCACCGGCGGCCGCGACCAGGCCGGCACCTACTACTCCCCCCTGAAGCAGATCGACGCCGGCAACATCGGCAGGCTGGGATTTGCGTGGCAGTACGATCTGGGCACGCATCGCGGACAGGAGGCGACACCGATCGTCGTCGACGGTGTCATGTATACCTCCGGCACCTGGGGCTACGTGTACGCCGTGGATGCGGCTACCGGCCGTGAGCTGTGGCGTTACGATCCGCAGGCTGCACACTTCGCCGCGCGCCAACCTTGCTGCGATCTCGTCAACCGGGGCGTCGCAGTGTGGCAAGGCAGGGTGTATGTCGCTTCAGTTGATGGCCGACTGCATGCCCTCGATGCGACAACAGGGCGCAAGATCTGGGAAGCCGACACGATCGTCGACCACAGCTTGCCCTACTCGAGCACCGGTGCGCCGCAGATCGCCGGCTCGGTGATCGTGATCGGCAATGGTGGCGCCGACATCGGACACGGTGCCGTGCGCGGTTATGTGTCCGCCTACGACCTGTCGAGCGGAACGTTGAAGTGGCGCTTCTACACCGTGCCACCGGCTCCCGGGGCGCCTTACGAGAACCCCGAGCTCGCCGCGGCCGATCAGACCTGGGATCCCCGCCGCTCCGCGCGCTTCAACGGTGGCGGCACCGCGTGGGACGGGTTTGCCTACGACCCGGATCTCGATCTGGTGTACTTCGGCACCGGCAACGCCGCACCCTACGATTCACGCCAACTGGGGGCGACGATCGGCGATCAGCTCTACACCGCTTCCATCCTGGCTGTGCATGCCGACACCGGCCGTCTCGCCTGGTACTACCAGACGACTCCCCACGACCACTGGGACTTCGACTCGGTGCAGAAGCTCGTCATGGCGGACCTGAGCTTCGGCGGCAAGGCCCGTCACGTTCTCATGCAGGCCTCGAAGAACGGCTTTTTCTACATCCTCGACCGCAAGTCCGGCGAGCTGCTCTCAGCGGCCAACTACACCTACGTCAACTGGGCCACGCACGTTGACATGAAGACCGGCCGCCCCGTCACGACGCTGCGCAGCGACTGGTTCTCACGGCCCAGCAACATCTACCCGTCGTGGGCCGGTGGCCACACCTGGCATCCGATGTCCTACAGCCCTCGCACCAATCTGGTGTACATCCCGGTCATCGACGTGCCCAATATCTGGGTGGATATGGCGCATAACGGTGGCGCGGTGAAATACGTGGACGGATTCTTCACCGCCAACGGTATCATGCCGGACGAGGGCTACAACGCCGATGACCTGAAGGCTGACTTCGGCCCCTTGCCCGATCTCGCCACGCTGAAGAGCGAGCGCAACGTGAATCTCGTCCGGGAATTGATTCGCGCCTGGGATCCGATCGGACAGAAGACGGTGTGGGAGCACGAGACCTCCACGGGCATGCGTGGATACGACGGCGGCATCATGAGTACCGCTTCCAACCTCGTATTCCAGGGACGGGGTACCGGTGAGCTGTGGGTCTACGAAGCGGATACGGGCGCTGTCCTGAAGACCCTCAGGACCGGCAGTCACATCATGGCCGCACCCATGACTTACACCGTCAATGGCGAGCAGTACGTGGCGGTGCAGGCCGGTTACGGCGGCGCGGCTATCACGGTGGGCGCAATCCCGCCGCACAGCGCCGCGCTTCATTACGAGAACATCAATCGCCTGATCGCGTTCAAACTCGGCGGCCCAGCCGTGCCGCCGCCACCGCTGCGCGCCAACCCGCCGTTCGACAAGCCGCCGCCCCATCTGGGCTCGCCGGCGGATATTCGCGACGGCGAGGTCAAGTTCATCCAGGAGTGCTCGCGCTGTCACGTGCTCGGGCCCAGCGTGACACCCGATCTGCGCCGCCTGCCACCGGCCCTGCATGCCGCATTCAAGGACATCGTGCTGCGCGGAGCCATGGCGCCGACCGGCATGGAACGATTCGACGATGTGCTCACGGAAGCCGAGGTTCAGCACATCCACGCTTACGTGATCGATGAAGCCTGGAAAGCCTACAACGCGCAGGAAGCCGAGCGCGGCGCCAGTGCGCCGCATTAGCTGCCGGCCTGCGCCTCGAGCGCCTCGGAAGCGGCCATCCATTCCGCCTCCGCCTTCTCCGTGGCTCGGACGAGTTGTGTCTGCTTTTCGAGCAGCTGGCGCAACTGGTCCTTGGCTGACTCGACGTACAGAGCCGGGTCGTTGAGCTTCTCTTGCAACGCCGCGGTTTCGGTCGCCAGCCGCTCCAGTTCCGCGTCACACTTCGCGACTCGCGCCTTGAGCGGCGTCAGACGATTACGCCGCTCCGCCTCATCGCGCTTGCGCTGTTTGCGGCCCTCTGCCGTCAGAGTTTCCTCGGGTTCTGTCGCGCGCGGCTGAACGGGCGTCGGCTCGGGTCGCTCCGAAGATGCCGCTGCCGGCGGCTCCGCGGCGCGCCCGGGCGTTATCACCCGCTCTTGCGCCGACGCCCGGTCGAGCCAGCTCGCGTAATCCTCGAGGTCGCCATCGAAAGGTTCTGCCCGTCCGTCATGCACGATGCGGAACTCGTCCGCAACAGTGCGCAGCAGATGCCGGTCGTGCGATACCAACACCACCGCACCCTCGTACTCCTGGAGTGCCACCGCCAGGGCCTGCCGCATTTCGAGGTCCAGGTGATTGGTAGGCTCATCCAGCAACAGCAGGTTCGGGCGCAGGTACGTCACCAGCGCCAACACCAGTCGCGCCTTCTCGCCGCCTGAAAACGGACCGACGGGCTCGAACACCCGGTCGCCCCGGAAGCCGAAGCCCGCGAGGAAATCGCGCAGCTCCTGCTCCGTGGATCGCGCAGCCAGCTCGCCGCCCACGCGGCGCAGGTTGCCCAGCGGGCTGTCGCCGGTATCCAGCTGCTCGAGCTGGTGTTGCGCGAAGTAGCCGATCCGCAAATCGCGCGCCTCCGTACGCGTGCCACCCAGAGGTGCCAACTCTCCCGCCAGTAGTTTCATCAGGGTCGACTTCCCGGCGCCGTTGCGGCCGAGGAGCGCCAGTCGGTCGCCCGGATTCAGGCTCAGGCTGACGCCTTTCAGAATAACCCGGGCGCTCTTGTCCAAAGCGCTCGCGTAGCCCGCGGATTGCTCGTCCAGCGCCAGCAGCGGTCGCGGCAGCTTCGCCGGCTGCGCGAACGAGAATTCGAACGGCGAGTCCACGTGCGCGGGCGCGATGCGCTGCATGCGCTCCAGCGCCTTCAGGCGACTCTGTGCCTGGCGCGCCTTGGAGGCCTTCGCGCGAAAGCGCTCGACGAACGACTCCATGTGCCGGATTTCGCGCTGCTGCCGGCTGTAGAGCGCCGATTGCTCGGCCAGTTCGGCCGCGCGCTGTTCCTCGAACGCGGAGTAGTTGCCGCGATAGGCACGGATGCCCTGCCGCTCGATGTGCACGATGCGGTTGACGATCCGATCCAGGAACTCACGATCATGCGCGATCAGCAGCAGCGTACCCGGGTACTCGCGCAGCCACTTCTCCAGCCACAGCACCGCATCCAGGTCCAGGTGGTTGGTGGGCTCATCCAGCAGCAGCAGATCCGAGCGGCACATCAGCGCCTGGGCGACATTCAGCCGGACCCGCCATCCGCCGGAGAAGTCGCGCACGGGACGTGACTCGTCCTCGGTCGTGAATCCGAGCCCGTGCAGGAGCCGTCCAGCGCGGCTGCGGGCGTCGTAGCCGCCGATCGCCTGATAGCGTGCGAACAGCTCGCCGAGGTGCAGGCCGTCATTGCGCGCTTCCGCATCCGCCATCGAGCGTTCCAACTCGCGCAGCTCGGCATCCCCGTCGAGCACAAATTCGATTGCCGGCGCTTCCGTCGTGAGCAGTTCCTGGGAGACGTGCGCGACCGCCAGATTGCCCGGCATCTCGAACGTGCCGGCATCCGGATGCAGCTCACCGCGTACCAGCGCCAGCAGGCTGGATTTGCCGCTGCCGTTGGCACCGGTGATGCCGATCTTCTCGCCACGGAACAACCCGAAGGTCGCATCCGCGAACAGCACGCGCGGCCCGCGGCGAATCGTGACGTCGGTGAAATTCAGCACAGTAGTCCGGGCCGCGGTGCTGTCGGAGGTGTCAGGTCGCGCGAATTCACTGAGTTCCGCGCGTGCGATCGACGGCACGCCCGCTCGCGATTACCACATGAGATCGTCGGGAACGACGTAATCCTTGTAGGCGTCTTCCTGTGCCGGCGACTCGGATGTGGCAGCTTCAGTCGTGATGGGAACCACCATCTGCGGATCGCGCTGCCGAACCTGTTCGGCGATGGCGGCGGGAACCACCGCATGGAATCCGCGAAAGCGCACGATCATCAGCTCGCCGCGCAGCAGTTGCTCGCGGCGCGCCGGGTCCACGGCCATGCGGCGGATCTTCTTGCCGTCCACGAAGCTGAAGAAGTCTTCGGTCTCCAGTCGCGGCAACCGGTTCTGATCCACGAGCCGGTCGATCTGCGCGAGTCGCGCCTTGCGCTCGGCCTTCTCGTGACGGCGCCGATTGAGCTCGGCGTCCTGCGCGGCCTTGGCCGCCTGCGCCTGTGCGGCCGGACTCGGTGTTGGCTTGACCGGCGGGGCGTTGCGGGGTTGCTGATGCCGCTGCTGTTGCTGGCGGCGTTCTTCCTGCTGACGGGCGTTACGCGCCTGCTTTTCGCTGACGAGCCCGGCGGCGATCAGTTGATCACGCAGTGACGTGTTCATGACAAAAAGGCCCGGATTTCTCCGGGCCTTTCATCCTCACGGATGCAGTTTGCTTACCAGCGGTCGCGGCCACCACCGCCGCCGCCTCCGCCCCCGCGGAAGCCACCGCCGCCGCCCGGACGACCACCACCGCCGGAGCGGGGCTTGTCCTGCGCCTCGTTCACACGCAGCTGCCGACCACCCATCTCGTGACCGTTCAGGCTCTGGATGGCACGGGCCGCATCGGCCTGGCTCATCTCGACGAACCCGAAGCCGCGCGGGCGGCCGGTCTCACGATCGGTGGGCAGCGACACGGACTCCACCGTGCCATGCTGCGAGAACAGCGTGCGGACGTCCGCCTCGCTGGCGCTGAAAGGCAGATTGCCTACATAGATCTTGGCCATAAATTTAGCACTCTCCAAACAACTCGAAGCGGTGGGAGCGAAATGCGTTGTGCTCCCGGCCACTTCACACGGCAGGAACACCAGTCAGGTCAGGGAGAGTGTGTCTCACGAGCCCATCGAACCGTAGATCCTGTCACCTGATCGCTGTCGGCTCGGTACGCCCGCGATGCCTTGACAAGCATACATGGACGAATCGCGGACGCCTGCGATCGGCGTAAAGTATGCCAGAAGCGACGAATCTGTACTCGGCGTCAAATGCGTTGGTGGTGTTGTAAACGGGCAGCGATCAGGACAGGCGGGGGGGCGGCCCCTCTCGCAACCGCGGGCGCGGCCCCTTGCCGGCGCCCTCCAAGGCTCGAAGGCAAAGGTTGCAATGGCTCATTTGTCTTTGATAATCAGTCGGTTGCATTGAATCATCCTGCCCTGCAGCAAGACCCGCAGGCTCGCACCCCGGCCTGCGGGCGTCCCCGCTCCCACGGGCACCCGGCCCCCGCCGGACAGCCCGGTGGTCGTTCCAGGCGTCGCGGTCGGGCTGCGGCGAGAGGGTTTGAGGCTCATCGGGGGCCTGCGCCGGTGTGCTTTGTGCGCCACAAACTGCGTCCCGATCGACTCTGGCGGCGCCCGTGAACGGCAGCAACGGCAGCAACGGTGCGAACGGCCTGGCCTTCGGTGGCCCGGGAATCGCGCCGACCTGGTGTTCGAGCGACAAGGATTTCGTCACCACGGCGCTCGGCGCTGCGCGACTTTGGGTCACGGTCGGTCACGGCATCGTCAACGAGATCTACTGGCCCTCCACCGGCGAGCCGCAGATCCGCGATTTCGGTTTCTACCTGGTGGGTGCGCGCCGCTGGCTCGATCTGAAACGGTTGCGTCGCTACCGGTTGAGCACACCCGGCCCGTATCTGCCGCTGCTGACCATCGAACACTACGGCGAGGACTATCGTCTCGAGCTGGAAGTCCTGCCCGATCCGCGCCGCGACGTGCTGCTCGTGCGCTTTGCGCTGACGGGTCCGTACCGTCTGGTCGTGATCCTCGCTCCACACCTGGGCAGCAGCGGCCGCGACAACGAAGCGTGGGTCGAGCAGGGTGTCGGTTTCGCGCGCAAGGGTGACGCCGCCGTCTGTCTCGCGGCCAATGCGCCGCTGTTGAAGCTGAGTTGCGGCTACGTGGGCTCCTCGGATGGCTGGCAGGACATGAACCAGCACGGAGAGCTGACATACGAGTTCTCGCATGCGGATCCCGGTACCGTCGCGCTGAGTGGCCTCGTGCAGGGCACGAGCGGTGTGCTGGCGCTGGGATTCTCGGAGTCGGCACGCGGCGCACGCACCCTGGTACGCACCGCGATGGCCATGGGATTCGATGTGCTGCGCACGGAATTCCTCCAGGCCTGGCAGGCCTGGGGCGAGCGGCTGCGGCTGCCGCGCCCGAACGATGCGCTCGGCGATGCCGGCCTGCTGTCGGCGGCCGTGCTGAAGATTCACGAGGATCGCAGTTTTCCCGGAGCCGTCGTCGCGAGCCTGAGTGTTCCGTGGGGCAACAGCACGGAGACTCTCGGTGGTTACCACCTGGTCTGGCCGCGGGATGCAACACTGACCGCTTTTGCGTTGCTGGCCGCAAATCAGATCAGCGACACGCGGCACATCCTGGCGCATCTGATCGCCACCCAGTTGCCCGAAGGCCGCTGGCCGCAGAACTATTTCCCCAGCGGCACGCCGTTCTGGAGTGGCTTGCAACTGGACGAGACCGCCTTCCCGGTGCTGCTGGCGGCGAAGCTGCGTGAACTCGGTGATGACGATCTTCCCGGCACCACGAGCATGATCCGGGCCGCCGTCGCCTGCATTGCCCGCACCGGGCCGGCCAGCGACCAGGACCGCTGGGAGGAAAACCCGGGCGTCAGTCCCTTCACGCTCGCGGTGGCCATCAGTGCCCTGATCGCCGCCGCGCCGTGGCTCACGGATGAGGAGCGCGCCTACGCCGATGAGCTGGCCGATGACTGGAACGAGAGACTGGAGAGCTGGTGTTATGTGCAGGACACGCCGCTGGCACGCGAGCTGGGCATCGGCGGTTACTACGTCCGCATCGCCAGCCTGGAGAAGACTGGCGAGCTCAGCGCGGAGGTGACTCTGCGCAACCGGGACGGCGAGCAGATCCGGGCTGCGGCGCTGCTCAGCATGGATTTCTCCTACCTCACTCGTCTCGGCCTGCGCAGCAGCGCCGATCCGCGCATCCGCGACACGATCGCCGCGGTGGATCGGATCCTGCGAGTGGACACGCCCTCGGGCGCGCTCTACCACCGCTACAACGAAGACGGTTACGGCGAGTATCCCGACGGCCGGGCGTTCGACGGATATGGTGTCGGCCGCGCCTGGCCGCTGCTCGTTGGCGAGAGAGGCCACCTCGCGCTCCAGGCGGGTGAAGATCCGTTGCCCTACCTGCAGACCATGAGCAATTGCGCCAGCGATGGCGGCCTGTTGCCGGAGCAGGTGTGGGACACCGATGCCATCCCCGCGCTCGAACTCATGCCCGGACGTCCCTCGGGCAGCGCCATGCCGTTGCTCTGGGCGCATGCGGAATTCCTGAAACTGTTGATTGCCCGCGAGCGCGGCCGGCCCATCGAGCTGCTGCAGGCGGTGGAACTGCGGTACGGGGATGGCGCCGCACATCGGGCCGAGGCCTGGCACTGGCGTGATGAGGTCCCCGTGCTGCACCTGGAGGCGGGTCGTGGCCTGCTGGTCGAGGACCGACTACCGTTCACGCTGCACTTCAACGTCGACGTCGAGGCGATGCAGGCGCGCGCCGCCGTGGCCCAGCCGTTCGGCCTGTGGTCAGTGCGGCTCAATGCCGCCGAGCTGGAAGGCCACGTGAAACTGACATTCACGCGGCAGTACGCCGAGGGTTGGGAAGGCGTCAATCACTTCGTGGCGCTCGACCGTCCCGCCATACTGCATTCGCTGCAGCAGTCGGTGACTATTCCGTCGCGTGTGCATCCGTGACGAAATACTCGGTCTCTCCGAAGCACGAGCTCGGCAAGAAGCGGTGCTGTTCGTAGTGCAGGTCCATGCGCTTGCCCATGTTCGCGTTGAGCTTCGTGACCACCGCCGGATCGCGCACGGTGAAGGTGAACTTCTCCGACACCGTGCCAGGCATGGTCACCATCGCCATTTCACCCTCCCAGGTCTTGCACATCCACCCTTTGAGAGAGAGCTTCTGCACGTAGCCCGCTCGCTCGCCTTCCGAGTAGGCCCAGTGCAGCGTGACCCACGTGAACCCGGCCAGCACTGCTATGAGCAGCACGACGATGACGATTAGCACCCTGACCATGTTGTTGTCACCCCGTGGTCTCGCGGTGAGTGGGCTGGGGCCGGATCGACTATGCGGAAAGGCGCGTCGGATCAGGCCGCCAGCGGCATGGCGAACTGTACACGATTCCGGCCGGAGCGCTTCGCTGCATACACCGCGGCATCCGCGTGCGCGATCAGATGCTCGCCCCAGACACCCAGCGTGTCACTGGTGGCCACACCTATGCTGCAGGTGAGAGCGATGGGCTCTCCAAATCCCTCCACCCGCACGCCGGCTACCCGTTCCAGGATGCGTTGCGCGATCGGATGTGCGGCGGCCGCATCCGCGCTGCTGAGGATCACCACGAACTCCTCGCCGCCGTAGCGGCCGATGACATCCGACTGACGCAGTTCCGCCTGGATGGGCGGAATGATGGCCGCCAGGCAGGCATCGCCGGCCTGATGGCCGAACGAGTCGTTGATCTGCTTGAAGTGATCCAGGTCGATGAACAGCAGTGAGATGGGCAGACCGCGCGCCCGTGCACGCAGGCACGCAGCATCCAGGCGTTCGATCAGCGAGCGTCGGTTGAGTACGCCTGTCAGGGAATCGGTTTGTGCCCGGCGTTCGGCTTCGGTGAGCGCCAGACGTTGTTCACGCAGACGATCCGCGATGCCCAGCGCGGTCAGAACGGCCGCTGCCACCATGGACAGAGGCAGGCCCGTGTAGAGCAGCTGCTCATGCGCGTCAGTGCCATGGGTCAGCAGATGCACTGCCGTGGCGATGACGAATCCTTCCATCACGCTCCACGCGAACAGGAACCAGCCGGCCGCCCGGCTGCCCCGGCTCCAGGCCAGTACACACACGCTGAGAGTGAAGACCGCACTACCCAGGAACAGGATGTTGCCCAGTGCGTTGACGAGTGTCGCCAGACCCACGAGTTTGCCGACATTGGCGATGGTCAGCAGCACAAAGGCCGCGGCGAGCCAGCCGTATACGGGGTAGATGCGGGGCGCGAAGCGACGCAGGTCGGCAATCTCCCGCACGAACAGACAGGCCGCAGCGCCACTGAGTGCCGCCGGCACGTTCCACGCATAGTGACTCAGGGGCAGGGCGGCCGAGAGCACCGGCCAGTCGAACGCCTGTCCGGAAAAATAGGCGACATACAGGGCCTGCAGGAAGAAGAGGGCACTGTAGAAGATGAACGCCACCTCGGCCATCAGCACCCACATCAGCAACGCGGCCAGCGCCATTGCGGTGAGCGCCCCGAAGCTCAGTGCGATCATCCGCAGCCGTCCGTCAGCTCGCGCCAGCACGGCATCCAGGGTTGCGGTGGAGAAAAGCGGGACGGCGCCCGGCATCGAACCCGGTTCCACGTGGACATACACGGTTCGCTGCGGATCGGCGCCCGGGGGTAACACGTACACCAGGTCCACCAGACCGGCGAAATCGGGCAGCTGCAGGGCCGGCCGCAGTGCAGCGCTGGAGGAGGTTCCCGCGGGGTAGACCTGCACGCGCGTGGCAATGAAACGGCTGCTGTGCGCGATGAGTACCGGGGTCGTCTCACCGGTCCCGGCTTCGGCCTGTAATTTCAGCCAGAAGGGCTGGCCGCGCTCGGCGAGCCGCTGCGGTCCGCCGGAGGTGAACTGCGCATCGAGCCCGCCCCCGATGACTTCGGCAGCCGTGGGATTGCCGACGGTCGCCTCCAGCACGCGCAGCACGGGCGTGGCAGCGGCGGCCGTGCCCGCAATCGCCCAGCATGCGAGCAGTCCCAGCAAGCGCATCGACGTACCGCAGAATGTCGTTCGGGACCGGAATTATGCCGCAAAGGACTCGCGCGGCGCGCTCGCGAAGCCGGTGCGCGGCGCCTGGCTGTGCCGCGCACCGGACTGTCGGACAATCAGCGGCGCTCCCAGTGCCCCTCCGACAGGTGCCAGCCGTCGCGCTCGTGCACCCAGCGGTGCGGTACCCAGCGTTCGCCCGGATGCGGCCGCTCCCAGTGTCCGCCCACCCATTCGTGCCGGCCGCCCACCCAGCCCCAGTAGCCGCCGATCCAGATGAAGCCCGGTTGCGGAGGAGCCCCGTATTCCTCCACTCTCGGCGGAGGTGGCGCCACCTGCACGACCTCGCCAACATAATAGCGGTGGGGCGGCGGAGCCGCGGCGACGATGCAGCCGCCGAGGGACAGCGCCAGCACGGATATTGCTGCCAGTCGCCTGGTGCGAGCACGGGATTCAGTCATATGCACTCCGGTGAAGTGACACGGGGATCCGGGACTGCCACGCAGTCCTGCTGTACAACGCGCGAGCCGGCGCGCGGTGCACCAACCTGGGACCGGTGCCATGCCGGTTGAGCCCGCGGCCATCGTATTCCTGTTCGACGTCGACAATACGCTGCTCGACAACGATGCGGTGCAAGAGGATCTGGGCGCGCACCTGGAGAGCGAATTCGGTCGCGCCGCGCGCGAGCGTTACTGGGCGATCTTCGAGACGCTGCGCTCCGAGTTGGGTTATGCCGACTACCTGGGAGCGCTGCAGCGCTATCGCCTGGAGGATCCGGACGATCCGCAGCTGCTGCGCATGTCGGCCTTCCTCATCGACTATCCGTTCGCCAGCCGGCTGTATCCGGGTGCTATGCAGGCGCTGGCGCATGTCGGACGAGCCGGTCCCACCGCGATCCTGTCGGACGGGGATGTCGTGTTCCAGCCGCGCAAAGTGTCGCGCTCCGGTCTGTGGGACGCCGTGAGCGGTCGCGTGATGATCTATCTCCACAAGGAAGCAATGCTGGGCGCCGTCGAGAAGCGCCATCCGGCGCAACATTACGTCATGGTGGACGACAAGCTGCGTATCCTGACGGCAATGAAGAAGGCGTGGGGGCGGAGACTCACTACAGTGTTCGTACGTCAGGGTCATTACGCTCTGGACTCCGACGCCATAGCCGCCTATCCGCCGGCCGATCTCACCATCGAGCGGATCGCGGACCTGCCCGACACCCGGGTGGGTCGCGCCGCCACCGCACAGGACCTCTCATGAGCAACACCCAAGTGAGCCCGCTGGCCGGCAAACCCGCCACTCCCGACATGCTGGTGGACGTGCCGCGCCTGATCACGAGCTACTACGCGCTGCAACCGGACGGCACCGTGCCCGCACAGCAGGTTGCCTTCGGAACCTCGGGGCATCGCGGCACCGCCTTCGAATGCAGTTTCAACGAATGGCATGTCCTGGCCATCAGCCAGGCCATCTGCGAATACCGCAGGATCAACGGTATCAATGGCCCCTTGTTCCTCGGTATCGACACGCACGCGCTGGCCGCGCCGGCCTGCGCCAGCGCCCTCGAAGTGCTCGCGGCGAATTCGGTCGATGTCATGCTCGCCGAGCGTGATGAATACACGCCGACGCCCGGTGTTTCGCACGCCATCCTGGTTTACAACCGCGGACGTCAGTCCGGGCTTGCCGACGGCATCGTCGTCACGCCGTCCCACAATCCGCCGCAGGATGGCGGCTTCAAATACAACCCGCCCAACGGCGGTCCCGCTGACAAGGACGTGACCGGCTGGATCGAGCGCCGTGCCAATGAACTGCTCGACAAGAGCCTCGAGGGCCTCAAGCGCATCCCCTACTCGCGCGCGCTGCGCGCATCAACCACCCACCGGCACGACTATCTCAACACCTACATTGCCGATCTGGCCCAGGTGCTGGACTTCGATGTGATCCGCGGCTCGAACCTGCGCGCCGCGGTGGATCCGCTCGGGGGTGCCGGCGTGCACTACTGGGCCGCAATCGCCGAGCGTTACGGGCTGAATCTGTCCGTGCTGAACACCAGCGTGGATCCGACATTCCGCTTCATGAGCGTGGACTGGGACGGTCGCATCCGCATGGATCCCTCCTCGCCGTACGCGATGCAGGCTCTGATCCATCTGAAGGACCGCTACGACATCGCGTTCGCCTGCGACACCGACCACGACCGCCACGGCATCGTCACCCGCAGCGCGGGACTGTTGCCCTCCAATCACTACCTGGCGGTGTGCATCGATTATCTCTTCCGCAACCGCCCAGGCTGGAAGCCCACCGCCGGTATCGGCAAGACCGTGGTCAGCAGTGAGATGATCGATCGTGTCGCCGCCCGGCTCGGCCGCCCCCTGTATGAGGTACCCGTGGGTTTCAAATGGTTCGTGACCGGCCTGCTGGAGGGTTCGCTGGGATTTGGCGGTGAAGAGAGCGCCGGCGCCTCGTTCCTGCGCCATGACGGCAGCGCGTGGACCACCGACAAGGATGGCATCGTGCCCGCATTGCTGTCCGCCGAGATGACGGCACGCACCGGCAAGGATCCGGGCGAGCTCTACCAGGGACTGACATGCGAGTTCGGCGAACCCGCATTCGAGCGCGTGGACGCGCCGGCGACCAAACAGCAGAAGCAGATCCTGCGCCGCCTGGCGCCGGAGCAGGTGCGCTCGAAGGAACTGGTCGGCGGACGCATCACACGCATCCTGAGTCAGGCACCCGGCAACGGCGCACCCATCGACGGTCTGAAGGTCAGCAGCGAGGAGGGCTGGTTCGCCGCCCGTCCTTCCGGCACTGAGGACATCTACAAGATCTACGCCGAGAGCTTCCGCGGGACCGACCATCTGCGCCGGATCATCGAAGAGGCCCAGAAGATCGTCAGCGACTGCTTCAAGGCGGCCGGGGCCTGAGCGCGTGCTTCGGCGCGACGCGACTCGATTGCACCTTGGAGTAGCCCAGTCCCGCGGGCGCTCAGTTCGCGCGGGGCGCCGTGTCAGTGCACCGGCAGAAGCGCGCTGACGCCGTTCCAGACGATCTGGATGCCTATGCACATCAGGATGAATGCGGACAGTCGCACGACGACTTCCACGCCGGTCTCACCCAGCAGGCGCAGGATGTTGCCCGCGAACCGGTAGGCGAAATAGATGCTGGCGGCAATCGCGATCACGCCGATCAGCGCACCGATGGCGTGCAGGGCGACATCCGCATAGCGGAAATCCTCCGGTGGCTTCTTGCTGCCGATGGTGATGGCGACGGAAATGGATCCCGGCCCCACCGTCAGCGGCAGTGTCAGCGGATAGAAGGCCCCGACCTTGCGCGTCGTACCCGCCGAGACCGCGGACGAGCCGTGGTCCGACCAGTCATCCTCGGTGAGCAACTTCCAGCCGAGCGCCGTGACGACGAGGCCGCCGGCGATACGCACCACCGGCAGGTCGATGCCGAAGAACTCCAGCAGCCACGGACCCAGCACCATCGAACCCAGCAACAGGGCGAAGCCGTTCAGCGCGATGCGTCGCGCAAGCGAGTTGCGCTCCGCCGTCGTGTGGTTGGGCGTCAGCGCCAGGAAGAACGGCGCCGCCTCGATCGGATTGACGATCGGAAACAGCCCCGCGAACGTGAGCAGGAAGGCGCTCAGGATGCCGCTCAAATGGAACCTCGACTGCGCTTCGGACCGACTGCCGGGGGGCATTCTACTGTGCCGGTTCGTCGCGTGGATCGCCGCGGCTGCGCCGTCGCCTGTGGAGCGTCCAGATAAGGCCCGCCAGCGGGACGCCGTGAACCCGTCCCGGTGGGGGCTCCGGGCGCGGCATCCATGCCGCGCACGGTCCGCAGACGGGTGTTATTTGCGCGCACCGCCCGCGGCCGCGGGCAGACTCAGACGATCTTGCGCTGTGACAGCGGCGTCAGCCGAAGTTGATGCGCGCCTCGAGATTGGCGCGTGAATCGGCGGTGGCGAG
>DATKLO010000013.1:0-7809 GCA_035542375.1 Steroidobacteraceae bacterium
TCGAATCCATCGGACCCGGTTTGGCTTGTATGGATCTCAGCCTAGCGGCGGTGGTGCACTCCCACAATTGGCAGGCGATGGACGCATGTTTCCTGGAATGAAACGAAGCGAAGGCCGTGAAGGTTGCGGGCGCGGCTCGATTGACTCTTGAGCAAGGTTCGCTTCTTGATCATTGATTTTTCTTGCAGAACTCAAGACCTACGGTAACTGCAGCTCATCAAACTCAGACACCGGGAGACGCCGCATGCCAATCCATTCCGGGCTGAGAAAGCGCACTCCACTGGGCCGAAGAGCAGGGTGCCCCTCCCTTAATCACAATCATGAAGCAGCAGGGTTCACCGGAGTATCTGTAGAACTTCTGGAGACGTGAGCCCTGGCACGTTCTACGCCGATGAAACCGCTCATGCCATTGACGCCAACAGGGCCATCGTTCTCAATCTGTCGGAGAACGAGGCCGCCTCCCCTGACGTCCTGAGAGAAGTTGAACATGCGGCGTCGAAGCGCCACCCGGTAGGCTCACTGCACATTGATGAGCCGTCATCGGTGACGGGATATTGGACCGACCCCGGGTCTGCTCAGAGGGTGGGCCCGATCACTGCCGACAGTTCGCTCTCGATGCCCAGCGAATTGATCGCAGTCATTGCAAAATAGTTCAACCCGGGACTCAGACTCTCGAGCACGTAGGTGGTCAGCCCGGCATCCAGCATCAGGATTGGCACCAATTGATCCGGCGTACTGCCGGCGTAAATGCGATAGCCCGCAAGATCCGTGAGCACACTGCCGTCATCATTGCTGGTGGGAGGAATCCACGACAACGTGGCCGGCGCGGCGAGGCTGCCCGCAGCTTGCACGGTAATGGAAAAGCTTGAAAGCGACGCGCGAGCGTCTCCGGCGACAATGCTGATCACAATGTTTGGGTAGGTGCCTGCATCGGTGGCCGCGGGGGTTCCCGTGAGCTGCCCGGCCCAGCTGAACGAGGCCCACGGCGGCAGATTCTGGATCTCGAAGTGCGGAATCAGGGGACCTGCCGTCACGGCATTTGGCGTGAATGTGTAGGTCTGCCCTACCTGCACGGTCGCTGAAGGAAAACCCCCGATACTGACCGACTCAGCCGTCTGCGACCACGCTGTTAGAGGAACACACCAAGCTGCCGCGCCGACCAGTGCCGCAGCGCGAACGATGGAATCGGCCATTGGGTGGGACCCTTCCGAGCATGCGACACTTCGCTCATCCACATTGATATCTACCGGCCAAATATGACGGCCCGATAACGAAATCTTGAATGTCAATCATGGGCCGATCGATGATCGAGGCATCGCCAGCCGATTCGTGGACGTATTCCGACGCTCATGATGTACGGTCCGCCAAGAGAATGGCCGACCATGACGAACGGGGGCGCTTCATTCGCCGCTCTGAGCCCCGAGAGCGATTGGCTGTTGCATCAGCCGTATCCTCGTGCGGACCGCTCCACATCATTCCCGCACGATCGTAAGCGCCGGAGGCACCGGTCGGGTGGGGTTCCATCCGGATCCGGCACCTGCTCACCCATACCGCCGGTATTCGAGACTATCGGGCCGAAGCCCTGCCCGCCTATGTCCGCCACTCGTACAGCGAGAACGAACTGGTGCAGATGGTCTGCGCCTCGAAGCTGGAATTCCCCGCTGGCGAGCGTTACAGCTACAGCAACCCCGGCTATCTGCTGCGCGGCGCGATCATCGGGCGCATCACCGGACACCACTGCAGCGAACTGCTCAGTCAGCGCATCTTCAAACCGCTGGAAATGACGAACGCGTGCGAAATCGACGACGCCGACATCATCAGGCCGGCGCGTCGCGGTGTTCACAGTCGACCCCGAGGGACACGCCTCGGATCGCGACATCAGCGAGCCGGACTGATCGGTGCTCCTGGCAGCGATCGAGGCTGGCCCGATAGCGCTCCCTCTGGCCGTGACCTGATACCCGACCTCAGTGATTGTCGTTGCTCGGCGGGGGACCGGTCAGCTTTCCCGTGGCAAAGCTGCCGTGCACGTAGAAATCGCCTTTGCAGATCCAGTCTCCGTTGACCTTCTGCCACAGAAACAGCTCGATGTCCGCGCGGGCGATCCGGCTTTGCCGCCCGCATCCCACGCGGGCATCCGACCGACCGCCGCACCACGGAGTGGCTTGGGGGGAACCGGCCGTAATCGTCGTACCTATTCGCCACTACCGATGACGAGCAGTTTGCATCCCAGGCGCTACGAACATCGCCACTGACGAGAGGCCTCAGAATGCGGGTCTGGCCCGCAGCGAAAACGCAGCGATTCTCGAGGTGGGATCCTGCACTGAGAACGGCGTCGCCAGCACTGCGTCGATGCCCTGGCGATGAGCAAGAATGAGCGCGGATTCCGGTTGGAGATCGCTCAGCACAATGATCCAGACACGCAGTGCGGCGCGGCGCAGCGTATCGAGATGCTCCAGATCGGCCGCTCGATCCAGGTCCGCGACCACGATGCACGAATGGTAGTAATTCTGAGCGAGCGCAGCCGTTGCCGCGCGCCAGCTCACGGCCAGGTCGGTCCTGAATCCCGCCCGATTGAGCTGTTCAGCGAGCTGCTTGCCGTGCACCACGAGCGCATCGACCAACAGCGTGCGAGAGTCGTGAGTGGTAGGTGGGCCAGAGGGCATCTCTCAATCGCCGCATTGATCCAAGCCGCAACACCTCAAAGCCCCCGCTTGACGCCAAGCGCCCATCGATCAGACATCATCACGGGCTCGTGCCCCGCGCGCACAACCTTCAGGTTCTAATGCGTCGGGAAATGCCCGATCGAGCCGTTCGCTTCGGCGCCTGTTTCTCTTCCGGTGGCGGTGCCCAAGGCTGACCCGTACGTTCCTCGATATAGCGCCGGATGAGGCGTCGGACGACCTGAGAGGGCGTCAGATCCTCCGCCGCGCACAGGCGTTCGAAGAATTCCTTCTTGCGCGGGTCGATGAGAATCGTCAGTCGTGCAGTGCGATCTTCAAGGCTCAAGTGGACTCCCAAGGGACTGCGACAGGCGGGTTGCATCCTATTATAATCCAGTACGTATTCAGGTCGCACCCGGTGTGATGCCGTATTTCGAGTCACCACTGAGCCTTTGCTTGACGCTCCTGGAGTTGTGGGGCCTTATCGGGCTCGCGGGATTGCTGCGTCCGGCGAGCCTGGGGTTTGTGGCGCGGACGTTGTTTCCGCTGGGGGCTCTGTGTGGGGTCGCATTGGCGGCGGTGGCGGCGATCTCGCTCGCGAGGCCACCGGAGGCGGCGGTTCTACCGATCGGTCTGCCGGACCTGCCGATGCATGTGCGGCGAGATGCCTTGACGAGTCTGTTTTTGTTCCTGCTCGGGTGGACTTCTGCGGGAATCTCCGTGTTTGCGGCAGGGTACTTTCGCCGGGGCCAAGGGACGTCCGCAGGCCTGATGTGCCTGCAGTACCACCTGTTTCTGGCGAGCATGGGTTTCGTGCTGCTGGCGGACGACGCGTATGCGTTCATGGTGGCGTGGGAAACGATGGCTCTATCGTCGTATTTCCTGGTGACGACGGAACATCGAATTCCGGAGATTCGCCGGGCTGGCTTTCTGTATCTGCTGATGGCGCACGTGGGGGCCATCGGGATTCTGCTGAGCTTCGGGGTGATGCAGGGCGGGAGCTGGCAGTTCACATTCGAGGCCATGCGGCATGCACACCTGGCTCCCCAGTGGGCAGCCCTGGCCTTCATGCTGGCGCTACTGGGATTCGGTGGGAAGGCGGGACTGGTGCCTTTGCACGTATGGCTTCCGGAAGCGCACCCGGCGGCGCCCTCGCCTGTCTCGGCGCTGATGAGCGGAGTGATGCTGAAAACCGCCGTCTACGGGGTGCTGCGGGTAAGCTTTGATCTGCTCGCTGGGCCGCAGTGGTGGTGGGGACTGGTGGCGCTGGGGGTGGGGCTGTTCAGCGCAATCTACGGCGGCGTGTTCGCGGCCGTTCAGACGGACATGAAGCGGCTGCTGGCATGGTCGTCGATCGAGAACGTGGGGATCATCTTCACGGGGATTGGGTTGGCGATCGTATTCAGCGGAGTGGGGATGACGCCGCTGGCGGCATTGGCGCTGATCGCAGCGCTGTACCACAGTCTGAATCACGCTGTGATGAAGAGCCTGCTGTTTCTGGGCACGGGTGCGGTGTTGCATGCGACTGGCGAGCGAAGTCTCGGACGGTTGGGCGGCCTGATCCATCGGATGCCGTGGGTGGCGTGGCTGACCCTGGTGGGGGCGTTGGCGATGTCGGGGTTACCGCCGCTGAACGGCTTCGTGTCGGAGTGGCTGCTGCTGCAGTCGTTCCTGTTCGCGCACGAGGTGCCTCACTCGTTCATCAACATGATGTTGCCGTTGGGTGCAGCATTAGTCGCCCTTGCGGCTGCACTGGCCGCGTATGTAATGGTGAAGTTCTTCGGCGTGATCTTCCTGGGTCAACCCCGCGAGGCGGGATTGGCGCGGGCACACGATGCCGGCATGCTGGAGCGCCTCGGGCTGGTCTGGCTGGCGGCCGGCTGCGTGGCGCTGGGACTGCTTCCGACACAGGTGGTAGGTTCGCTGCGGGTCGTCGTGCAGCAATTGAGTGGCGCAGCGCTGCCGAGCGTCGCCGCTCCGTGGTGGTTGCTGGTGCCGCTGTCGGGCGGGCGAGCATCCTACTCGGCTCCGGTTTTCCTGATTGCGCTGGCCTGCGTCATCGTTCTGAGTGTCATCGGGGTACACAGTCTCTATCACCGGCGCGTCCGACGAGCGGCGGCTTGGGATTGCGGGTTCGGGGGCATGACTGCGCGGATGCAGGACACCGCGGAAGGGTTCGGGCAGCCAATCCGCCATATCTTCGGCACGCTGCTGGACGTCGAACGGGAACTGCCCTCCCCCTTTGACGCGCAGCCTCGCTACCGCGTCACCGTGGGCGATAGGCTCTGGAAGAGGCTGTATATCCCCTTGGGTGGCGCGGTGCAGCGAATTGCAGATGCGTTTGCGTGGCTGCAGCAGGGACGGATCGCGACCTATCTGCTGTATAGCTTCGTGACGCTCGTGGTCCTGCTGGCGTTGATGCTATGAGAGCGATCGACATCGCGGCGCAGGCGTTGGAGTTGGTGGCAACCCTGGCGGCCGCGCCGCTATTTCTGGGCTGGGTCAACCGATGTCGGGCCTGGCTGCAGAACCGCCAAGCCCCGAGCCCGTGGCTTCCGTATCGGGGCCTTCGCAAGCTCTTTCACAAGGATGCGGTGATCGCAGAGAGCGCCTCATCGATCTTCCGGATCGCCCCCTACATCGTGTTCGGCGCCATGGTGGTGGCGGCGGGGATCATTCCTTCGATGGGGACGCGGTTACCGTTCACAGTCGCCGCCGATGCCATTGCGCTGGTGGGACTGCTGGCGACGGCGCGGGTGTTCCTGTCGTTGGCGGCAATGGACATCGGCACAGCGTTCGGGACGCTCGGAGCACGCCGGGAGATGATGGTGGGGTTCCTGGCGGAGCCGGCTCTGTTGATGGTCATCTTCGTGGCATCGCTGATCTCGGCGACCACGGCGTTGCCGGCCATCACCGAGAACCTCGCGACGCAGGCGCTGGGTTTGTACCCGAGCCTGGCGTTCACGGCAGTGGCGTTCATTCTCGTGTTGCTCGCGGAGAACGCGCGTATTCCGATCGATAACCCGGCGACGCACCTCGAGCTGACGATGATTCACGAGGCGACGGTGCTGGAATACTCCGCTCGTCACCTCGCCCTGATGGAGTGGGCGGCCGCCCTGAAGCTGTTCAACTATGCCTGCATCGGCTTTGCGCTGTTCGTGCCGTGGGGGGTCTCGACGGGTTCGGGCGGTCCACTGGCGCTGGCGGCATCGATTCCGCTGCTCGCCGTCAAATTGACGCTGGCGGGAGCGGGTCTGGCGCTCATCGAGACACTGTCGGCGAAGCTGAGGGTATTTCGGGCTCCGGAGTTCCTGGCGACGGCGTTTCTGTTTGCGGTGCTGGGGCTGCTCGTGCACCTGCTGCTGGGAGGCTAGCTCATGGGAGCTGTTCCACTGGATCTGCAGCTGTTGAATCTGTGCGCCTCGCTGCTGCTGCTGCTGTCGTTCGCGATGTTGGCGCAACGCCGGGTCGTGGCGCTGGTCAATCTTCTGGCGACGCAGGGGGCTCTGCTCTTTGTCGCGACGCTACTGCTGGCCTGGCGCACGGGCGAGCACCATCTGTATCTATCTGCGTTCCTGACGCTGGCCCTGAAAGTACTGTTCCTGCCTTGGTTGTTGCACCGGCTGATTCGTCGCCTCGAGGTCTACTGGGACACGGAGCCGATGCTGAACATTCCAGGCACGATGCTCACAGGCGTGGTGGTCGTGGTGTTCGCCTTCGGCCTGGCGCAGCCGATATCGGCACTGGCGAATACAGCGACGCGCAATGCTATCGGGATCGCGGTGGCGGTGGTGCTGCTCTCGTTCGTCACGATGATCACTCGGCGCAAAGCGATGTCGCAGGTGGTGGGCTTTCTGTCGATGGAGAACGGGCTGTTCTTCGCGGCGATGAGCGCGACCTACGGGATGCCGATGATCGTGGAGTTCGGGGTGGCGCTGGATGTGCTGGTGGCGGTGCTGGTACTGGGGATCTTCTTCTTTCAGATCCGGGAGCAGTTCGACAGCCTGGATCTGCATCATCTGGAATCGCTGCGGGAGCGAGGACGGGAGGAGACCTGAGCGTGGAGTTCCTGATTCTCCTGGCGACACCGGTGTGCGGGGCAGCTCTGCTGGGCGTGTTTGGCGCCAGGCGCAGGGCCCCGGAACTCAACATCGGAGTGAGCCTGGTGACCTTTCTGGCCGCCTGCGCGCTCACCGCGCGGGTGGTGACCGACGGGCCGCTGCTGTTGGCGCGCGAGCAGTTCTTCATCGACCCGTTCAATGTCTTCCTGGTGACGCTCACGGCGTTCGTGGGATTGACGACCTCGGTCTTCTCGCGACCGTATATGCGCGTGGAGAGGGATCATGGTCGTGTAACGGGCCGGCGGCTGCGGTTGTATCACAGCATGTATCAGCTGTTCATGACGACGATGCTGATCGCACTGACTACCAACAACATGGGGCTGCTGTGGGTCGCGATGGAGGCGGCTACCCTGTCGACGGTGCTGCTGGTAACGTTGTACCGGACGCCGGCCAGCCTTGAGGCGGGGTGGAAATACTTCATCCTGTGCGGAGTGGGGATTGCGCAAGCACTGTTCGGCACGATCCTGCTGTATTCCGCGGCGGAGAAGGTCCTGGGGGCGGAAGGCGTCACTTCGCTCCTGTGGACCCACTTGAACACGGTCAAGGGGCAATTGGAGCCGACGGTGCTGGGGCTGGCGTTCGTGTTTCTTCTGGTGGGATACGGTACGAAGGTGGGACTGGCTCCGTTGCATAACTGGCTCCCGGACGCACACGCGGAGGGCCCGACGCCGATCTCCGCGGTGCTGTCGGGTCTGCTTCTCAACGTAGCCATCTACGCGGTCGTACGCTGCAAGGTGTTGGTCGAAGGCTCGCTGCATTCGGCGCTGCCGTCGCGGATGTTGATGGGGTTCGGGCTGCTTTCGGTAGTGCTTGCGGTGTTCCTGCTATGGCGCCAGCGGGATATCAAGCGGTTGTTCGCGTACTCTTCCATCGAGCACATGGGGATCATCACGTTCGCCTTTGGCATGGGCGGCGCGGTAGCGAATTTCGCCGCGCTGCTGCACATGACGGTCCACTCGTTGACGAAATCGGCAATCTTCTTCGCGGTGGGGCACGCGGCGCAGAAGGCGGGCTCGCAGGTGATGGAC
>DATKLO010000014.1:0-23409 GCA_035542375.1 Steroidobacteraceae bacterium
CTGGACATGCTGTTCAAGCCCGCGGTGATCGCGCTCTTCGCCGACTGCGGCGTGACGCTGCTCGACTCGGCCGAGGATGTCCTGCAGCTGGCGTTGAACTATCTGGGACTGGATCCGAACACCACGCGCGCGGAGGATTACAGGAAGGCCGAGGAGCTGATCCTCTCGGTACGCCCCTACGTGCGCACGTTCGATTCCAGCGAGTACATGAACGGCCTGGCCACGCAGGAATTCTGCATCTCCATGTCCTGGTCGGGCGATTACTCCACCATCCAGGCGCGCGCGCACTCGGCTGGCGTGGCGGTCAATCTGGCCTTCACCGTGCCTAAGGAGGGCGCCAACGGCTCCTTCGACGCGCTGCTGATCCCGGTGGGCGCGCCGCATCCCGAGGCGGCCTACAAGTTCCTGAATTACATCCTGGATCCGAAGGTCATTGCGCAGATCACCAACGACATTCACTATGCCAACAACAATCTGGCGGCGAATGCCTACGTCGATCCGCGTATCCTGAACGACCCGGCGGTCTATCCCACACCGGAAGTTCAGGCGCGGCTGTACCAGTCGGCGGAAGTATCGCCGGCGCTCGAGCGGATCCGCACGCGCACCTGGACCCGGATCAAGACGGCGCGCTGACGAGGACGTGCGCACGCGAGGTTGAGTTATGTCACGCCTGCACATCACGGCCGCGAACGAACTGAGCATCGACCTGGGCTCCGGGCGCGGCTTCGCCATCCATCCCCTGTGGCTGCGCGAGCGCTGCCAGGATGCGAAAACCATCGATCTGAAGACCGGGCAACGCTGGGAGGACCCTTCGGACCTCGACCCACGGCTCGGGCTGACGGCGGTCACCGAGGTCGAACCGGGCCGGTTCCGCGTCCGCTTCAGCGACGGTCACGAGGCGGACTTCCTGGCCCGCGACATCCTGAACGAGGCGGCGTTGGCGCCCGGCGATCACGATTGCCCGCCGCCGCGCCTGTGGGACGGGTCGCTGACCGATCTACCCCGCTTTGCCTGGTCGGCGGCTCCGAGTGCGCAGCAGAAGTTTCAGTGGCTGCAGAAGTTCCTCGAACTGGGTTTCGTGATCTTTACCGGCGTGCCGACCGAGCGCGACACGGTGCTCAAGGTTGCCTCCTCCTTCGGGTTCACGCGCGAAACCAACTTCGGCGCCTGCTTCGACGTGCGTTCCGTGCCGCAGGCAACCGACCTGGCCTATACGTCGGTGTCGCTGGATCCGCATACTGACAATCCGTACCGCTCGCCGGTGCCAGGCGTGCAGCTGCTTCACTGCCTGATCAACGAGACCACCGGGGGACTGTCGACGCTGGTGGACGGCTTCGCCGCCGCGGAAGCGCTTCGCCGCCAGGACCGGGAAGCGTTCGAGCTGCTGGCACGCACGCCGATCCGCTTCCGCTACCATGACGAGCAGACCGAACTGGTCGCGAGCGCGGCGCCGATCGAGATGGACGGCACGGGGCGCATCCAGGCCGTGCACTTCAGTCCGCGCCTGGACTTCGTGCCGCTGCAGCCGCCGGAAGTGCTGAGCGCCTATTTCCGCGCGCGGCGGGCGTTCGACCGGCTGTTGCGCTCCCCGGAATACGAGATCCGCTTCCTGCTGAACGCCGGCGACCTGCTGTTCATGGACAATCAGCGCCTGCTGCACGGGCGCACGGGATTCGATCCGCGCGAGGGCCTGCGCCATCTGCAGGGCTGCTATATCGACATCGACGGGCCGCGCAGCCAGTATCGGGTCCTGCGCCGCCAGCTGGGCACGAACGGGCAGCAGGCCTGAACGGGCAGCGGGCATGAATCCAAACTGGAGAGCCGCATGAACGCGACCGCAAAACGGGTGGTGAGCTTCCGGAGAATGGAGGACGGCACCCGCGAGGATTATCAGCTGCTCGATCAGTCCGAGCGCGACTACGCCAGGGGTCTGCCCGGGCGCGTGCTCGAGGCCGTGCGCAAGCTGGATCACTCACTGGAGGGTTACCCCGTCAGCCGCCTCGGACACTCACTTCAGGCGGCAACGCGCGCCATGAAGGACGGTGCGGACGAGGAGTTGATCGTTGCCGCGTTGATTCATGACGTGGGCGATGAGCTGTCACCCTACAACCATGCCGAGATCGCCGCGGCCATCCTCAGACCCTACGTGCGGCCCGAGGTGACCTGGATCGTGGAGCAGCATGGCCTGATCCAGACTTACTACTACGTTCACCACAACGGCGGCGATCGCAACATGCGCGACCGCTTGCGCGGTCACAAGTGGTTCCAGGCCTGCGTGGATTTCTGCCACAAGTGGGACCAGTCCTCGTTCGACCCGGACTACGTGGCCCATCCGCTGGACGTGTTCGAGCCGCTGGTGGTGAAGATCTTCAGCCGGCGCGCCCACGACCCGCGCTACACCGCGAACGGCACCTGAGTCTCGGGGCGGGTCCTACCCGCGCTCCGCTGCCTGCATGTCGAGCACGCGCTGGCGCTCGGCGCGCCGCATGTAATAGCCGGCTGCGATCACGCAGATGCCCACGAGGCAGATGATCAGGCTGGCGAGCGCGTTCACGTCGGGACTGACGCCCAGCTTCACCTTGGAGTAGATCACCATGGGCAGCGTGCTGGCGCCGGGGCCGGACACGAAGCTCGAGATCACCAGATCGTCCAGCGAGAGCGTGAAGCACAGCAGCCAGCTGGAGATCAGCGCCGGCGCGATGATCGGCAAGGTGATCTCGATGAAGGCGCGCGCGGGACCGGAACCCAGATCCATCGCGGCTTCCTCGAGCGAGCGATCCGCGCTTTGCAGGCGCGATTGCACCGTGATCGTCACGTAGGCCGTACAGAACACCACATGGGCGATCACGATGGTGCTGAAGCCGCGATGCGGCCAGCCGAACAACTGCAGCATGGAGACGAACAGCAGCAGCTGAGTGATGCCCGTGATGATCTCCGGCATGACCAGCGGTGCGTTCACCATGCCGGTGAGCATCAGGCGGCCCGGAAATCTTGCGAAGCGCACCAGCGCGATGGCGGCCAGGGTGCCCATGACCACCGCGGCAGTGGAGGCCGTGACCGCCACCTCCAGCGACAGCAGGGCGGCCTGCAACACCTGGCGGTTGTGGATGAGCTCCACGTACCAGCCGGTCGAGAATCCGCCCCACACGCTCACGAGCGGCGAGGCGTTGAAGGAGTAGGCGATGAGCACGAGGATCGGGATGTAAAGCAATGCGATGCCGAAGCACAGCACGCTGAAGAGGACGGGCGAGAAGCGCCTTTCCATGGCCTCAGCTCTCCAGCTGCTTGACTTGATAGTACTGGTAGATCGCTATCGGACCGGCCAGCAGCAGCAGGAAGGCGATCGCCACGGCCGAGGCCACCGGCCAGTCGTGATTGCCGAAGAACTCATCCCACAACACCCGTCCGATCATGAGATTGTCAGGTCCGCCGAGCAGCGAGGGGATGACGAACTCGCCCACCGCCGGAATGAACACCAGCATCGAGCCGGCGATCACACCGGGTATGGATTGCGGCAGCGTGATGTCGAGGAAGGCACGCCAGGGCGGACTGCCGAGGTCCGCGGCCGCCTCGAGCAGCGTGTGATCGAGCTTCTCCAGCGTGGCGAACAGCGGCAGCACCATGAACGGCAGATACGAGTAGATGATGCCCAGGTACACCGCGACACTGGTGCGCATGATCTTCAGCGGATGTGAGATCAGTCCGATCTTGATCAGCACCATGCTGAGCAGGCCGTTGTCGCGGATGATGCCCTCCAGCGCATACACGCGAAGCAGGAACGAGGTCCAGAAGGGCAGGATGATGATCAGCAGCAGAATGCTCTGGGTTGTCTTCGGGGCACGCGAGATGGCGTAGGCCATCGGGTAGCCGATCAGGAGACAGATCAGCGTCGAGAAGAACGCGGTCTTCAGCGAATACAGGTAGGCGAAGCCGTAGACCTCATCCGTGAACAGGTATCGGTAGTTCGCCAGGCTCACGGTCCACTGCAGGTGCCCGTCGGCCGTGTGGGACAGGATATCGGTGAAGGGCGGCACCCGCGGCGCCGTCTCGGCGAAGCTGATCTTGAAGGCGAAGGCGAACGGAACGAGGAAGAAAACGGTCAGGAACAGCAGCGGCGGAAGAATGATGAGCCAGCGGCCCGGACGCTCGGTCAGTCGCATGATTCGCGGTGCGGAGGGTGTCTGTGGGGTATTCTGCGCGATAAACTCGCCCCCTGTACAACTTTTGTCCGCGCCGCCGGCTCGCCCACCGCCTTGTCCACCCGCAGACCCACCAACAACGAGTCCGGCCGTGCGCCGGAGCGGGCTTCGCGTGCCCGGCAACGTCAGCGGCTGATCGACGCCTGCATCTCGGCACTGCACATCCACGGCCCCTCGCGCACGACGGTCGAGAAGGTGGTGGCGATCGCGGACATGTCCCCGGGCATCGTGCGGTTCTACTTCGACTCCAAGGACGCCATGCTGGTCGCCTCCCTGGCCTATCTGGCGGCGGAGTTCGAGCAGCGGGTGCTGGGTCCGCTCGCGCGGCTGCGTGAGACGCCGGTGCGGGCACTGGAGCAACTCGTCGAACTGTACCTGGACCCGGATATCGCCAGTCCGCGCAAGGTATCGGTCTGGTACTCGTTCTGGGGCGAGGCCAGCTCGCGCAAGGAGTACTACGAGCTGTGCGGCAGGAAGGACGATGACTTCGCCGCCCTGGTGCGCGATCTGATCGAGCGGGTCATCGCGCAGAGCGGCGTTACCCACCTGGATGCGGATGCCGTGGCCCTCGGACTGATCGGGGTGCTGGAGATGCTCTGGCAGGAGATCGCATTCACGGATGAGGCGGAGATCGATCGCGCGGCCGCCAAGCGCCGCACGTTCGCGGACCTGCGCTCGGTGTTCCCGCGGGAGTTCGGTGGTACCGCGCGCGCAGCTGTGCCGGATGCGTCGGAGCCCAGCGTGCCGGCGTGGGCTTATGGTGATGGCATGTTGCTCACGGTGGAACGCGACAAGCTCTTCCGGCCGGCCTGGCAGCTCCTCGGGCACGAAGGGGATCTGCCGCGTGCAGGCGATTTCCTCACGGCGGATCTGGCGGGTGAACGGGTTCTGCTGATCCGCGATTCGGCCGGAACGGTGCGGGCACTGCGCAACAGCTGCCGCAAGCGACCGCACGCACTCGTGGCCGCGCGCCACGGGCATCTCGAGGGCATCGAATGCGAAGCGCATGGATTGTCCTACGGACTCGACGGAGCGCAGCGATCCGGTGACACGCCCGGCGATCTGATTCCGCTGCAGATCGAGATCATTGCTGGCTGCGTGCTGGTGAACACGAGCGCCGCGGGCAAGGCACCGCCACCGCCTGCGGAGTGGAGCACGTTGCCGGCGATGCGTCCGGTCGGGATCGACGAGTTGCCGGTGGCGGCCGACTGGAAACTGCTGGTGGAGCAATGGCTGGACGCGCTGCCGCGCCCGAAAGGGGTGCGGCGAAGCTTCCTGCCGCCCAATCAGCTGCTGGAATCCGGCCCTGCGGGAGCGCTGGTGCTGCAGGTCATCCCGGAAGGTCCGGGCAAGTGCCGCCTCCGGCACCTGGAATTCGCACTCGCGCCCGTGCGTGGCACGACGGGCAAGAGAGCGGGAATTGCGCGTGCGGGCGGCCGTGCCCCGAGCGTGGGACAGACGCGGCTGCTGCCCGCGTGGGTGCAGCAGGATGTTGAGGTGGCCGAGTCGACCCAGAGCGGCCTCGAATCCGGCGCCGGCGAGTCCGATGAGGCCGGGCCGGTGTCGCCGGCCCTGGCGCAGTTCCGCCGCACCGTGGCCGGCCTCCTCATGACACTCGAAACCACGCGACGCTGAAGCGCACGACCAGCGGGCGATGCAGCGCTCCCCGGCGCTCACGCGCTCCCCGGGGCCCGGGGGCGTGTTGGTGATCGGACGGCCGGGGCCGGGCGACTACGCGAACGGCCGGGGCCGGGCGACTACGCGAACCGCGCCGGCGCGCTGCTCAGGCGCAATTCCGGAATGCGCTCGCGCAGCATGTTGTGGAAGTCCAGCATGCAACTCTCCAGCTGCGACAGAGGCCCGGGTTCATAGCTTCCCGAGGCTAGTCCCTGCTGCACGCGTCTGCAGAGGAACTCATCCTCGCGCTGCACCGAGCGGTTGATCCGGGCGCAAAGGTAACGAGCGATACGCATCTCGCGCCGCGTATCCGGCCGTCCGAACACTCCACCACGGATGGTGCACTTGCCTGGCCCACGCGGCAGCACCTGGAAGAAGTCCATCTGGTCGGGAAACACGTCGATGCCGAGATTGGGCTGCATGCTGTAGAACGACCAGCGCCGGCGGTGCGACTCCGGCAGATGCTGCGTGACATCGCCGATCATCTGTTGGTACATGCGCTCGCTCCAGCGCGAGGACGGTCGATCCCGCAGCCAGCTCACGCCGCGCGCGACATGGCTGGGCAACTTCGCCTGATCGTCATAGTCAGGCGTGAACATGCGGTACAGCCCGGGATGTCCGATCGGGACGTGGTAGGACTCCAGGTAGTTGTCCATCGCGATCTTCCAGTCCACGTCCCAGTGCTCGATGTACAGCGGCGCCAGCGGCTGCATGCCCTCGAAGTCATGCGGCGCGAAGTCCTCGAGGAACGCACCCCAGGTCTGCTCCAGCGGCGGCGGGTTTCCCGCCAGGCACACGAACACGAAGCCGAACTGGATCGACATGCGCACGCTCTTCAGGCCGAAATCGGCGCGATCCAGCCCGGGAAAGCTGTCACGCGCCGGAACGCCCAGCAGCTCCCCGTTGGTGCGATAGCTCCATCCGTGATACGGGCAGGTGATCACGCCCGGGCAATTGCCGCTGCCCTCGACGAGCCGCGCGCCGCGGTGCCGGCAGACGTTGTGGAATGTCTGAATCTGTCCCTGCGCGTTACGCACGGCAATCACGCTGTCCGGACCGATGTCGAGCGTGATGTAGTCGCCCGGATTCGGGATGGAGTTGACGTGGCAGACGATCTGCCAGCTTGGCCTGAGGACGCGCTCGTACTCGAGCCGGTTCAGCTCCGGGTGGTTGTAGACCCAGGCGGGCAGCGCGCGGGGCAGGGCGGCGGGAGCGGTCTCGGGGCTCTGCAGGACGGAGGCATTCATGGAGGGTCTCCCGCAAATTTATATGGCCATGCAAGTCTATCCCAAAAGTTTATATGTTCATATAGACGATGGCCGGCGCCCGTGGTAGCGTGACGGGTACGGCCTGGCCGCCTCGACCGGCGGCCCCTTGCAGGCCGCGCCGCAGGGCGCCCAACAACAGGGGGATCTCGCGCATGTCCCGCAATCTGACCAAGAGCCACGAACATTTCCAGCGAGCCATCAAGCGCCTGCCGCTGGGGGTGGCCTCGAATTTCCGCTACTGGGGCGAGGACCGCACCATCTACATCAAGCACGGGCGTGGCGCGCGGGTCACCGACCTCGACGACAATGTCTACATCGACTACCGCCTTGGCTACGGGCCGGCCATCCTCGGTTACGCGGATCCGCGGGTCGATGCCGCCGCGCGCGAAGGCATGCAGGTGGGTGGCGTGTTCGCACTGTCCACCGAGCGTGAATTCCGCGTCGCCGAGCGCATCGCGAAGATGGTGCCGGCAGCGGAGCTCGTGCGCTTCTCCAACTCCGGTACCGAGGCGGTGATGGCCGCTTTGCGCCTCGCGCGCGCCTACACCGGCAAGGATGACTACGTGATCCTGGAAGGCAGCTACCACGGCCTGTTCGATGCCGCCATGTGGTACGCGCCCATGGACAAGTGGACGCAGGTCGGCGATCCGGAGATCCATCCCTACAGTCAGGGCATTCCCGTCAGCACGCGCAGCTTCGCGCATTTCGTGCAGGCGAACGATGCGAACCAGCTCGAGGACGTTCTCAAGCGGCGGGCTGACAAGATCGCCTGCATGCTCATCGAGCCCATCATGGGCAACTGCCTGGGCATCGCGGCCGATCCGGAGTACCTGCGCGCGGCCCGCTCCCTGTGCGATCGCCATGGCGTCGTGCTCATCATCGACGAGGTGAAGACGGGCTTCCGCGTGGCTCGCGGCGGCGTGCAGCAGCTATACGGAGTGAATGCCGATCTGTGCACGTTCGCGAAAGCGGTGGCCAACGGTTATCCCATCTCGGTCCTCGCTGGGCGAGAAGAGATCATGCGCAAGATCGGTAAGGGCGTCGCGCACGGCGGCACGTACACGGCTCACTCAGTGTCGATGGCCGCCGCGGAGAAGACTCTCGAGATCCTGGACGAGACCGACGCGCTTGAGCGTATCGCGCAGTACGGCACCAGGTTGCGCAATGGCATGAGCAGCATCCTCAAGGCGCGTGGCATTGCGCACAGTTTCGTGGGTCATCCGTCCATGAGCGGCTTGTATTTCGCACACGAGCCGCCGCGCAACTACCGTGACTGGAAGAGCAGCGATTACTCTTTCTACGACGCAGCCGCGAAGGTCCTGCATGACCAGCGCATCCTGTGCGAACCGGACTCCCGCGAGCCCTGGTTCGTCTCGGCCGCGCACGACGAGTCATGCCTGAGTGAGACCCTGGCGGCCTTCGAGATCGCCATCGACACCACGCTGCGTGCGAGCGGATCTTCACGCAAGATGCCCGCTTGACCACCGGCCGGGGGGTCGGACAGAGCATGGCGACGCAGACGGGTAAGCGCTACGACGCCATCGTCGTGGGCGCGGGACACAACGGTCTGGTCGCCGCATGCTATCTGGCGCGCGGCGGCCTGAACGTGCTGGTGCTGGAGCGCAATCCGTACATCGGCGGCGCCGCCGTGAGCCGCAGCCTGTACGAGGGCTTCACCTACTCCAACTGTTCGTACGTCTGCAGTTTGCTGCGCACCGAGATCATCCGGCACCTGGATCTGCCGCGATACGGCTTGCAGATCATCCCGTACGAGGGTGGCTGTACGTTCATGCGCGATGGGGGTCACCTCGCACTGTACGACAATCATGACGCGTTGCGCCGCGAGTTCGCCCGCCATTCCAGGCGCGATGCGGAAGCCTATGACCGCTTCGTGCGCGACATGCTGCGGCATTGCCGCTTCATCAAGCCGCTGCTGTTGCGCGAGCCGCCGGACCCGACGAGTTTCAAGCCGCGCGACATCATGGAACTGCTGTATCTCGGCAAGCACTTCCACAATCTCGGTGAAGCGCAGATGTACGACACGCTGCGCTTCTGGACCGCGAGCTGCGCGGACCTGCTGGACGAATACTTCGAGAGCGAGATCATCAAGGCTCACATGGCGGGCAGCTCGATCATCGGCACGGCGCTGGGACCGCGTTCGCCGGGCACGGCCTACGTGCTGCTGCATCACTACATGGGCAGTATTGACGGCACGGTGGGTGCCTGGGGATTCGCCCGCGGCGGCATGGGTGCGGTGACTTCCACGCTCGCGCAGTCGCTGCAGGCCAGCGGCGGCACCATTCGCAGCGGGGCTTCGGTGGATCGCATTCTCGTGCGCAACGGCCGGGCCTACGGAGTCGCGCTCGCCAGCGGCGAAGAGATTCATGCGCGTACGATCGTCTCGAACATGGACGTCCGGCGGACCTTCCTGAACTCGATGTCCGCGGACGACCTGCCCGGCGAGTTCCTGCAGCAGGTGCGCAACTTCAGGATCCGTGGCTCCTCGGGCAAGCTCAACATCGCCCTCGATGGCCTGCCGGATTTCCCGGCCATCCCCGCGGGCTCGCCCTGCACGCGCGGCGACATGCACGTCACGGACACGATAGAGATGCTGGAGCGGGCTTACGACGACTGGAAGGACGGTCGCTGGTCCCGCTCACCGTATGTTGACATGCTGATCCCGACACAGATCGACCCCACGATGTCCCCGGACGGCAAGCACTACATGTCGGTGTTCGTGCAGTACTGCCCGTACAAGCTCGAGGAAGGGGAGTGGAACGACGCCCGCCGCCAGGCCTTCGGCAGGACGGTCATCGATGCGATCGCGCGGCACAGCCCGAACTTCCGCGATCTGATCCTGCACGCCGAGATCCGCACACCCTGGGATATCGAGCGCGAGGTGGGCCTGACCGAAGGCAACATCTTCCAGGGTGAACTGACCTTCGATCAGTTGCTGTTCAACCGCCCGATCCCCGGCTACGCCCAGTACCGGGCTCCGGTGGAGGGGTTGTACATGTGCGGATCGAGCACCCACCCCGGTGGTGGTGTCATGGGTGCTCCGGGATACAACGCAGCCGGTGCAATCCTGCGTGATCTGGGGAAGGCGGAATGAGCACTCCGGCCGGCGCCTCACGTTACGACTGCATCGTCATCGGCGGGGGTCACAACGGGCTGGTTTGCGCGGCCTATCTGGCCAGAGGGGGCCGGAAGGTCCTCGTACTGGAAGCCGCATCCACGGTGGGCGGAGCGGCAGTGACGCGGGAGTTCGCCCCTGGATTCCAGGTGTCGGCGGCTGCCCATCTGCTGCATTCGATGTCGGCCTCGATCATCGAGGATCTGCAGCTGTCGTCCCACGGACTGTCGATGGTCGCAAGCCAGATGCCGACGACCGCTCTTGGCGATGATGGCACGGCGCTGACGATCCGCGCAGGACGGTTGGAGTCAGGTGCGGGTGCAGGCTGCGCGAGCGCTGACATCGAGGCCTATCCCGGCTATGCGGCGCTGATGGATCGGCTGGCGGACGCCTTGCACCCGGTACTCGGTACCGTGCCGCCGCGGCTGGGAACGGACCGATGGGTGGACCGTCGGACGCTCATGCAGCTGGGGTGGCGAATCCGCCGGCTCGGGCGGCATGACATGCGCGAACTGCTGCGCATCGGCGGCATGGCGGTCCATGATCTGTTGAAGGACCACTTCCAGACACCTCTGCTGCAGGGCGCCCTGGGTTTCGATGCGGTGCTGGGAACGAACTTCGGCCCGCGCTCACCGGGTTCCGTGTTCACGCTGCTCTATCGGCTGGCGGGAGCGGCCGGTGCGCGTTCAAAGGGCTCGGGATCGGATACGCTGATGCAACCGCGCGGAGGCCTGGGTGCGTTGACCGCCGCCCTGGCGAAGTCGGCGCAGGCAGCAGGCGCCGGGATCCGAACGGGATCGCCGGTGCAGAGCATCGTCGTGCGTGATTATCGCGCCGCAGGTGTCGTGCTGGAGTCCGGCGAAACCATCAGCGCGGATGCAGTGATCTCCAATGCGGATCCACAAACCACCTTCCTGCGTCTGCTCGGCGCGGAGCATCTGGATGCGGGCTTCGTGAGGCGCGTGGCGCATCTGCGCAACCGGGGACTCGCGGCCAAACTGCATCTGGCCCTGTCGGACCTGCCGAAGTTCACCGGCGTCAAACCCGAGGCTCTCGCGGGACGTGTGCTGATCACGCCCACGCTGGAATATCTCGAGCGCGCCTTCAACCACTCCAAGTACGGTGAATATTCGAGTGCGCCGGCACTGGAGATCACGGTGCCGACGGTGAATGATCCCACTCTCGCCCCAGCGGGCCGGCATGTGCTGTCGGCCGTCGTGCAGTACGCGCCGTACGGGCTGGCTGCCGGGTGGGACTCGGGCCGCCAGTCCCTCACCGCTCTCGTGTTGCAGATGCTGGAGCGCTACGCGCCGGGCATAGGCGCCACCGTAACCGCTTCGCAGCTGCTGGCGCCCCCAGACATAGAGCGCGAGTTCCGCATCACCGGCGGTCACTGGCATCACGCGGAGCTGGCCCTGGACCAGTTCTTCCTGGTGCGCCCGGTGCCGGGAGCGGCCCAATACGCTGCTCCCCTGGAGGGGCTCTACCTGTGTGGCGCAGGATGCCACCCCGGTGGAGGAGTCATGGGCGCGGCCGGTCGCAACGCGGCGCGCCAGGTACTGGAGCGGGCCGCCTGATGGCAACCGAGATGTCACACTTCCGGCAACCGCTGCTGCGCACCCCGTTCCACGATCGGGCGCGCGCGGTCAGTCAGATCGACAGCTTCGTGCCGTGGTCGGGCTACACGACGGTGGATGTGTTCACCACGGTCGAGCAGGAATACTTCGCGATCCGCAACGCGGCGACGCTGTACGACCTGACGCCGATGGTGAAGTACCGCATCGCAGGTCCGGGCGCCCAGCGCTACCTGGACCGCCTGGTCACGCGGGATGTCGGCAAGCTCAAAGTGGGGCGGGTCGCCTATTGCGTGTGGTGCGACGATGCCGGTCACCTGATCGATGACGGTACGATTTTCCGCCTCGGGCAGACCGAGTATCGGCTGTGCACGGCCGAACGCCAGATGGACTGGCTGCAGGCGAGCGCCATTGGTTTTGAGGGACCGGGCAAGGCAGTCCAGATCGAGGAGGTGACCGAGCAGATTGCCGCGCTGGCGCTGCAGGGTCCGACCTCGTGCGCGGTGCTCAAGCACCTGGGCCTTGCGGGCGTGGAGCGCCTGAAGCCGTTCGAGATCGGCACCTTCCAGGTGGAGGGAATCGGGCTCACGGTCTCGCGTACCGGCTTCACCGGTGACCTGGGCTACGAACTGTGGATGGATCCGGCGCACGCCGAGCGCGTGTGGGACCTGCTCATGGCGGCGGGCCAGACGCGCCGGATCCGGCCGATTGGCTCGCGCGCGCTGAACATCGCGCGCATCGAAGCGGGCTTCCTGCTGCCGCATCTGGACTTCGTCTCGAGCACGCACACCATCCGCACGGGCACCGACCGCTCGCCCCTGGAACTTGGACTCGCCTGGCTGGTCGATTTCAACAAGCCGCATTTCACGGGTCGGCGCGCCCTGCTCGAGGAGCACCGCGGCACCCCCCGTCGGCGGCTGGTCGGACTGGACATCGAGGGCAACAAGCCGGCGCACAATGCATTGTTGTATGCGGACAAGGCAGGCAGGACCGAGGTGGGCAGCATCACATCGGCGACCTGGTCGCCCACCTGCAAGCGTAATATCGCCCTCGCCATGCTGAATGCCCCGTACTTCGACACCGGCAGCACCGTCTGGGCGGAGATCTATCTGAACCGCGAACTGGTATGGGAACGGCGCATGGCGCGGGCGCGCGTGGTCGAGCGGCCGTTCTTCGCACCCGAGCGGCGCAAGCTCACCCCGCCGGGAGATTTCTAGACAGGCATGATCACCAGCCAGCAGAAGCCGCTCGCGGAGCGCCCGTGGCTCGATCCGCAGGCCCGGCCGCAGATCGTCATCCAGGGGGTCAGCAAGACCTTCGGCGCCTTCACGGCGGTGGACAACGTCAGCCTGTCGATCTTCAAGGGCGAGATGTTCGCCCTCGTCGGCGGCTCGGGCTGCGGCAAGACCACGCTGCTGCGCATGCTGGCGGGTTTCGCCAACCAGACCTCGGGCCAGATCACCATCGATGGCGTCGAGATGTCCGGCGTGCCTCCGCACGAGCGGCCAGTCAACATGATGTTCCAGTCGTATGCGCTGTTTCCGCACATGACGGTCGAGCGCAACGTGGCCTATGGGCTCAAGCGCATGGATCTGGACCGCGAGGTCAGGCGCCAGCGTGTGCAGGAAGCGCTGGAGATGGTCCAGCTGGGCAATCTCGGCCAGCGCAAACCGCACCAGCTCTCCGGCGGGCAGCGCCAGCGCGTGGCCCTGGCTCGCGCCCTGATCCGCCGGCCCAAGGTACTGCTGCTGGATGAGCCGCTGTCCGCGCTCGACAAGAAACTGCGCGAGAAGACCCAGTTCGAACTCATGGACCTGCAACACCAGGTGGGCATCACCTTCATCGTCGTCACGCACGATCAGGACGAGGCGATGGCCCTGGCCTCACGCATCGCGGTGATGGATCGCGGCAAGGTGGTGCAGGTGGGCACGCCGTCGGAGATCTATGAGTTTCCGCAAAGCCGCTTCGTGGCCGATTTCGTCGGTACGACGAATCTCTTCGAGGGTACGGTCGCCACCTGTCAGCCGGGACTGATCACGGTGAGCTGCCCCGAGACGGGCTGCGATCTGCTGGTGGACGATGTGGGCCGGTTCACGCCCGGGCAGCGGGTGTGGGTGGCCTTGCGTCCGGAGAAGATCCGCCTGAGCAAGCAGCCCGTGGGCGAGGGCCGCGTCAATCAGCTGAAGGGCATGGTGTGGGAGCTCGGCTACCTGGGCAACCGCTCCACGTACCAGATCAAGACCGGCAGCGGCAAGGTGGTCACCGTGTTCGCGCAGAACGAGCGGCGCACCTCGGAATGGTCCATCGACTGGAGCGATGAGGTCTACGTGACCTGGTCCGCCGACGCGGCGGTCCTGCTGCATGCCTGAGCGCGTATCCCCGGGTTCGCGGGCGCACCCACCGTGCGCCCGCCCGTAACGGCCAATCAGAACTTGTAGCCGATCGACAGTCCGACCAGTCGCGGTCGCAGCGGTGTCTGCGCCACGATGAACTGGTCGGTGCTGACGAACACGCTGGCGTTCGAGTTGCTCAGATTCTCCGCATACACCGTGACGATCCAGGCGTCCTTGGAAACACCACCGGAGGCGTCGAAGGTGGAGTAGGCGGGGTTTTCGAAGCGCAGACGGCCGGTGTTGATGGCGCCAGCCTGCTGGATGGACGGATTCGCGCCGGCCTGCGTGAACGAATGGCCGTTGTGCACGGCGCTGACCTGCACGAACGGCGCATAGTCGCCGTAGGCCCAGTCGTAGCGGGCACGCAGAGCGAACTGGATGGGCGGAGCATCGGCGCTGGGCGAGCCGACCGGTCCGTAGAGGTTGCTCACCGGCGTGCAGTTCGCGCCGCTGGTATCGCAGACCTGGGTGATCGGCTTGCCGAAGCCGGCGCTCGCCGGATTGTTGTCCAGCAGCTCCGGCGAGTTGGTCTGGCGGCTGTGGTTCCAGGAGGCCGCGCCCTGCAGCGTCAGTCCGGTGACCACGCGCGCGATCAGCGAGGTCTCGATACCCTTGATCAGGAAGTTCTGCCCGTTGGTGTTGTAGAAGATGTTGCCCACCAGGCCCGGGTTGAAGAAGGCCACCTGCACGTTGTTCCAGTTCTCGCGGTACACCGCGCCGTTCCACTGCAGGCGGTGGTCGAGCCACTCGGTCTTCCAGCCGATCTCGTTGTTCGTCAGCTTGTCCGACTGGTAGGAGGAGGGGATCAGGTACTGCGCCGTGCCGGCATCCGGGCCCGGTGCGTGGGCGGCGCCGCCGTTCTGGTTGAATCCGCCCGGCCGGAAGCCCTGCGAGAAGGTGTAGTACAGCATCGCATCCGGAGTCACGTGCCAGGTCAGGTTGGCGCGGCTCTTCCAGCCGGACTCGGTGTCCTTGAGGTTCTCATCGTCCAGGCTGAACGCGTACCCGGGCACGTGGCAACCCGTGGGCGGCACGCCACCTTCGAAGCAGCCGAAGCTGCCCGTCACGCTGCCCTTCGAGGAGTTGTCGAAGCGGAAATGCCGGGTGCCGGCGGTGAGCGTCAGCACCTTGGGGATGATGTCGAAGTCCATCGAGGCGAAGAAGGCGAGCTGCTTCGTCTCGCGCACCGTATCCTGGTAGAACGAGGTGTTGGGCGGCTGCACGCCCGGGTTCTGCACGGTCGTACCGGGTACCGTGCCGATGTCCGCGAAGCAGCCACTGTTGCCGGGCGAGCCCGCCGGGTCGTTCGAGGTGCAGCTCGGCACCGTCTTGTAGGCCCAGCCGGTCTGATCCCACAGCGTGTTGTCTTCCCAGAAGACACCGGCGATGCCGCGCGTGCGCCAGTCGTCCGGGGTGCTTACGCGGAACTCGTGCTGCTGGTGCGTGTTTCGCTCGTGCGAGTACCACACGGCGCTGGGCGAGAAGCAGGTGGACGTGAGCGTGTTGTCGTAGCCCGTCCCGGGGCCATAGCACTGATAGTAATCGGCGTAATGACCGCGCGCATAGTTGGTGTAGTCGCCGACCTGGTCCACGTTGCGGATCAGATAGCCGCCGGTATACACCAGCTTCAGGTCCGCGACCTTGCCGTTGAAAGTCCACGCCGTGCTCTCGAACTTGTCCTTGTCGAAGGAATCATTGAACAGCGTGACCTGCAGCGGCCGCAGCGGCGCGCCGTCCGAGGCATTTGGCTGCTGGTAGAACACGCCCTTGGAGTCCATGTTCTGGTAGGACTGCGTGACCAGTACATCCCAGTCGTCGTTGAACTTGTACAGGACTTCCGCACGCACGCCCTTGTACGTGACCGGGTTGATGTTGCTGGCGGCGATCTTGTCGTTGTTGATGACGGGGCTGCCCGGCGGCACGCAATAGCCAAGGTTGGGCAAACCATCCGGACACTGGTTGTTGACGGCCGGGTAGTGCGCGTAGCTGATGCCGATGTCGGTGTTCTTGCGCGTGAAGGTCGCCGGCACGTTATCGATGTATCCGCCACGGCTGTCGGAGTAGACCACCGCGCGCAGGCCCAGCTTGTCCTGGATCAGCGGGAAGTTGATCACCGCGCTCAGATCCGTGTTGGGATCGCCGCCGGCGGTGGCGCTCCAGCCCGCCTTGACGTTGGCTTCGAACTTGTCGAGCTTGGGCTCGTTGGTGATGTAGCGGATCACGCCCGCCTCGGCGCCGGCGCCGTAGAGCGTGCCCTGCGGGCCTTCCAGCACCTCGATGCGGTTCAGGTCGGCGGCGTAGATATCCAGGTTGCGGTTCGGCAGCTGGCCGGACTGGTTGTCCAGGTAGATGGCGACGTTGGGCCACAGGCCGGTGGAGGCGCTGCCCTGGCTGGGCTGCGAGCCGCCGCTCAGGCCGCGCATGAACACTTCGCTCTGCCCCGGGCCATTGCTGGCCGTGGTGACGTTGGGAAGGAATTTGACGTAGTCGTCGAAGGTCTGGACGTTCAGTTGCTGCAGCGTCTCGGCCGTCATCGCCTGCATCGAGATCGGCACATCCTGGATGCTTTCATTGCGACGCTGGGCAGTGACGGTGATCTCCTCGAGCACTCCGACGTTGCCTTCGCTCTCAGCCGCGGGGGCTCCCGCCGCACCTACCGCCGCCGCGGACGTACCCGCCAGGATCGCCGCCACCGCATATGAGACCTTCGCGTTCATCGCTCACCCCATGGAATTCTTTTGCGCATCACGGCAGCGCCGGATGCAGACCGATCGAGGGAATCTTGGCCGCGGTAGCCGGGGACGGATTGAACAGACGCGTCATCCGACTGTTACCGGGCCGCCGCGCCTAATTATATGCCGCGTAAGACAAACTGAACGCCTGTCGCATGCGCGCTACAGCAGTCGAAGGCCCCGGAGTGTCGTGGCGTACCTACTCGAATACGCGAGCGCGGGCTGCATCCCCAAACGTCGTGCGATTGGGTTGCAGGCGCCGCGTCGAGGGCGAGAGTCCGTAAGCGTCCTTGAACTGCCGCGAGAAGTGCGCACAGTCCGCAAAGCCGGCTTCGATCGCGATCTCGGTAACCGAGCGGTCGGTGTTCTCGACGAGCCAGTGGGCATAGCGCATGCGCAGTTGCCGGTAGAGGGACGCAGGCCCCATCCCGACATGCTCACGACATACACGTTCCAACTGCCGCACCGACACGCCGAGCTCGTCGGCAATGGACGCAATCGCCACCGGTCGCGTCAGATTCTGTTCCATCAACAGCAGGGCGCGACGCACACGCGGTTCCTTCACAGTTTCGGAGAGAGGCGGGTGCGGTTGCGCATCGCTGCCTGAGCGTTCGCGATCGAACATCAGGATCTGACTCGCCTTCTGGGCAACGGCTCGGCCGAGGTGCTGTTCGATCATGTGCGTCGCGAGCGCGGCCGTACCGGCGCCACCGGCGCAAGTGATGCGCGGGCCGTCCGCCAGGAACAGCCGGTCGGCCACGACATCCTGACCCGGGAACGCCTCGAGAAAATCCTGGTAGTGATACCAGCTGACACAGGAGCGACGGCCCTTCATCAGGCCGGCGCGGCAGAGAATGAAACTGCCGGTGCAGATGCCGATCAGGGTGCGGTTGTGGGCCGCGACCTCACGCAGGTAGCGCAGCGTCGCTTCATCGACCTGGGGACCGGCGTGCAGGATGCCGCCGACGACTACGACGTAGTCCAGGGATTCCGGCGGCAGGAATCCGCTCGTCGGTTCGATCAGGACGCCGCAGCTTGCTGGCACGGAGGTCTGTCGGCTCGCCATGATGGACCATTGCACATGCAACGGCCGGCTGCGATCGCCTTCATCGGCGGCAAGACGCAGGTGATCGGTGAAGACGGCAAAGGCGGAGAGGGTGAAATGTTCGGCGAGAATGATGCCCACACGCAGTGGCGGGCGTGCTCCGTGGATCGGAGTGACGGGTTTCTGCGAACCGTTGGATTGCGCCATTGAACGGGCACTCAATGTACTGGGCCCCCCTCGCGCAACTATATTCCCTTAAGCTCCCTTACGATGCAAGAAGGAGTCTAGACAGGCGTGCAACTCTTTGCATAACAGGTGCTTAGCGGGAGTTTCGCAAGCCTCGGGCTGCTTTGCCCGCACGGCTGGAGATTGAATAGCCGTTCAGCGAAGAACGGCCAGACGGGCGAGATTGGCTTGCGCTGTCGGGTTGCGGCAGGCCGAGTGCGCATACCAGCGCCGCACGCCATCGACGACAGCCGTGCACAGTTCGACTGCATCGACAGCATCCGGATTCTCGCTGTCGAGGAGTTCCGAGTTGAAACCACGCGGCGCGTTTCGCGCGTGACGGCGCAGACGCAAGCGCCGGAGCGCATTGAGCGGTACGAAATCGCCGTTCACATCCGTCTGTGCGTGCCGATCGAGCCAGAGGCAGATGTGCTCCGAATCCGTGGCCGCATCGCCGGCGGACAGCTGAGGCCGAATCCACTCTTCGCACCACGCTTTGCAGCGGTCGATGGAGCAGGTGAGGCCGGGATCGACGAGCGCTACCGCTATACGAGGCAGGTCATACGCATCGCGCAGAGCGAGTTCCCACTGCTGCTCGTCGAGTAATTGCTCCACGTCGGCAAGATAGGTAGACAACATGCGCGAACTTGAAGGCTCGGAGCCGGAAAGTACCGCAAGCCCGGCCCGAGGCATCGAATTGCGTTCGCTGGCGTGTACGTCTGACATCACTTTCTGTTCCTTGCAGACTTTTTCTTACGCGCCGCGCCCTGCCGTGAGCGCTTTGCGCGACGCTTGCGCCGCGCAGCCTTGGCCGGCGCAGTCCTGGTCGCACCTGACTGCGCCGTATGGCCATCGGAACCACCCCGCTTTGCCCGGCGCCGGGCCCGTTTCCAGTCCTTACGTGCCGCCGCCGCATGCCTGCGCGCCCGTCGGGCTTCCCGCTTGGCTTCCTTGACCCGCTTGCGTGCCCGGCGAAGTTCCTCCTTCGCCAGGCGCAGCTGCTGCCGGGCCACCTCGGCCTGCAGCCCGGCCCGCTCCACAGCTTCGGTCAGTGCTGGGTCGCCCTGGGCGATGGCATCCGCGGGCGGCGTTTCGCCGCTGGTTCTTTTCATGCAAAGGCCTGTGCAACGAGCGGAGGGTCAGTCTCACACAACAGGTCGGGGGATTCCACCGCACCCGGAGCGATTGACTGATGGCCCCGATGGGGATCCTCCGGGACGCGCAATTCAGAAAGGACTGCGCCCGCAGACTGTCCCGTCGGCGGTACACGACTTATCCACAAAAAGTGTGAATAACCCTGTGGGCAGAGCGCGCCCGCCGGGGCAAAGGCACAGGCGCGGCAAGGGCTTGCAGCGGAGTGACGGATCTTTGGCCAACGGCGCGGCGCAAGGCGGCGCTGCCGCGGTCGGTCAATGGTGGACGTGGTTCAGCGTCCCGCGCGAAACGCGTTCGATGGGTCAGCGAGCCTGCTTGTCCGGTCCCGCGGAGGCTTCGTTAGAAAACACTGTGGCCGTCACGCGGTTGCGCCCGGCATGTTTGCTTCGGTAGAGCGCGGCATCGGCGACTTTGAGCAGGCTCTGCGCAATTCCGCGCGTGCCGGCCGGTACGCGTTCGAGGCCGCAAAGCCCGAAGCTCGCGGTGACATCGACGCTGCTGTCCTGTGTATCGAAGCTCTTGTTCGCTACGGCGGCACGTAATTTGCGCGCGACATCCAGCGCCTTCTCGTAGCCGGTTTCCGGCAACACCACGGCGAATTCCTCGCCGCCGATGCGGGCCACCCAATCGACGCCACGACGCAGGATCTCCTGCAATCGCGTGCCGAACTGGCGCAGGATCTCATCGCCCCCGGCGTGTCCGAGGGAATCATTGATGTTCTTGAAATGGTCGATATCGCACAGGATCAGCGAAAGCGAGCGGCCGTAGCGCGCGGCGCGTTCGACTTCGCGGGGAAAGTGCTTCGTGAAGAATCGGCGACTGGCGACCCGCGTCAGGTCATCGGTGGTCGAGAGCTTTCGATTCTCGACCAGCGCGATGCGCAGCACGGCTTCGAGTTCCGCTATGCGCCGACCGGCACTGACCCGCGCATGATATTCGCGCTCCGGGGCGCGGCGCCCCACACAATCGTCCGCGCCCGCGGTCAGTCCCGCTTCACGTTCGGCACCTTCGTCCAGTTCGGCAACGTAGATGATGTAGGAGGCGCGATCCGTCTGGCGCGATCGCATCCGGCGGATCAGCTCGAGGTTGTCGGTCAGCACGACCGGAAAGAACTCGGCGGCCAGCCGTCGCGAGGCTTCGTGCTCGTCGCTCGAGACTTCCAGGTCGAGCAGATCGGCAGACACGTTTCGCTCTACCTGATTCAGGAGCATCGCGTCATCGAACACGAGCATGGCGCGCGGCGGTGGCAACACGCGCAGCATGATGGCAATAGTCGCGGACGTATCCTCCTGGATGTCCGGCGGCTTCTGGGCACGCTTTTCGAGGATGCGTTGGATGACGGTTGTTTGTCCGCCAGAGCGCATTCAAATCCCCCCGGGGTCAGCTGTCGCCAATGCCAAGTCGAGCTCAGGGTACAGTGCCTGCGCTGGAATTGCTCTGCGCGGGCGCACGCCTGTTCGGGTCCGTGTGTCGTTCATGATCAGAATTGTCGCGACGCAGCGTAGCGCGCCACATCCTCCAGGAGTAGGGAATCACCCCAGACTCGGCTCACATTCTGACCTGACCAATCGCGGTTTCCGCCCCCGCAACCGCGTCCCGCGCCGCTAGAATGGCGACCGCAGGGACCGCACCTGTCATGCCGCAAAGCCGCATCGAGGCACCGGCAGGTCGGGCTACAGCTCAGATTTAACATTGTAATATTATTATAAGCCATTGATATGGAACCTCCTGCGATCACCCGTCACCGCCGACCGTTCCTGCTTCCCGTGTGGCTGTCGTTTGGTGCACTCGTCGCCTTGCTCCTGGTGCTGATCGTGGCGTTCTTCCTGTATCGCTCGGCCACGACTACGGTGGTCGTCCTCGCGCGGCATGCGGAGAAGGAGCTCGGAGCGATCCAGGATCCGCCACTGTCGGCCGAGGGCGAGCAGCGGGCGCAGCGGCTCGCACAGATGTTCGGTCGCGGACGCGGCATGGGTCGTATCGATGCCATCTACGTCAGCGACGCGCGAAGAACCCAGCAGACGGCGGCGCCTCTTGCGGAGCGCCTCGGAAAGCAGCCGGTCGTGATTCCGGCGGCGGACATCAAAGGCACGGTCTCCAGGGTGATGCGTGAGCACTCGGGTGGGACGGTGCTGATCATCGGTCACAGCAACACGGTGCCGGAGCTGATCCGGGCACTGAGCGATATCCAGGTCGCTGCGATCGGGGACGATGAGTACGACACGCTTTACGTGGTCAGCATCCCGAGCTTCGGGCGCGCCAGCGTTCTGCAGATGGAGTATTGACTGGGTCCTGGTCCGTGGGCGGCCGGGACCACCGCATCAGGTGCGAGCGTGTTCGCTCAGGGCCGTCGCCTTGCGAATGAAGTCTTCATGCTGACTGATGCGGAAATCGGCGAGCACCGCCCCGCGAATCTGCCGCGCCTGATCGATCAGATAGGTCGCGCGGCGAACGCCAATCCCCAGCGGCCCGTTCACGTCGTACATCTTGATGACGAACTTCTCGACGTCGGACAGCAATGTGAAGGGCAGGGCGTATTTCTCGCGAAATTCCCGATGACGCTCGGGGGATTGTGGGCTCACTCCCGCAACTGTCAGCCCGACCCTGAGAATGTCGTTGTGCAGGTCTCGCAGCATGCACGCCTCGCGCGTGCAGCCCGGTGTGAAGTCGGCAGGGTAGAAATACAGAATGAGAGGCCCGCGGTTGAGCATGGTCGTCAGTGATATGTTCCGATCGTCCTGATCGGGCAACGTGAACTCCGGTGCCCGCCCACCCATGGCCAGCATGCTCTACCCCGGTGCTTTAATTGCACAGGCACAGATCATAGCTGTCGGGAGGGATTGCGGCACCTTGCGTGCTGCCTGCCGATGCTCGAGACGGACCCTGTCTGGTCAGGGTGGACCGGGAAGACTTGGTGGAGCGGAAGCGCTTTGCCCTGTCCCTAGCATGGTACACCGCATCCGGTTGAAGTAGTTTCCAGTCGGTGCCCCGGGGCTGTATCACCAGCCCCGGGGCCCCTAACCACAACGCACAAGGGAGGTGCACCATGGGTAAATCGAAGTCTACCCCGCCTACGGATCGGAGACCGTCCGCCGCGGAAGTCGCCGCGGCACAAGAGGCTCTCGCCAGGGAGCCCTGGAAGGCCGTCACCGAGGAAAAGATCGTCGGCCTGATCCATCGGCTCGACGGAGCCCGCGCAACCGTGTTCCTCGCACAGGCCGCCCTCGATGCCGGCGAGACGGATCTTGAAATCCAGGCCGCGAACGCGCTGAAGCCAGCTTTTGAGGCCATGGACGAGGTCTACGACGAGCTGGTCTCGCTGCGCATCAAGGTGTCCCGGACGCTTGAGGCGACGCAGTCATGAGCCCCCGGAGGCCGTACCCGAAGCAGCGGGACCCACGCAAAACGGTCTTCACGCCCGAGCTCTGGCAACTCTGGTGGGTCGAGCGCAGGCCGGATGCCAATGTGAGGCGCCTGCGGCGAGGGATCGCGGACTTGCGGCGCCGTCTCAGGGAGGTGCGGCCATGAGGATCATCAGCGCAACCATCCGGCCCACGTATCGATGCGAGCGGGAGCGCATCCTGATGGTGCTCAATCATGCGAGGAGCGATCTGGAGGACCTGACTGCAAGACCTGAGCACATCGAGGGCTCACCGCCAGCTGAGGCGCTCTGGCTGCTGGAGGATGCCATCAACATGCTCACGCCGGATGAGCAGGACACCACTTCCGACGGCATGTGGAGCGAGCGATCTAGGAGGGTCCCCCGGTGAGTCCTGCCCGCAGCACGGCGCTGACGCACCGCGAGGAGTTCGAGGTATGCCAGTTCCGCGCTGCGGGCCTTTCCCTAACGGCCTGCGCCAGCTACTTCGGCGTGTCGCAGCGCACCGTGAAGGAGGCTCTGGCGAAGCATCAGGACCGCCTGAAGGTGGTCAGGTGCGCAGGATCAGGAACACGCCGGAGCGCTAATGCGCGGCGGATTGGGGTACTTGCTCGGTAGTTGGGCACGCC
>DATKLO010000015.1:0-2153 GCA_035542375.1 Steroidobacteraceae bacterium
GTGAACAGTGCGGGCAAGACGACCACAATGGATATCACCAAGGCCCCAACCACCGCGGCTGCCGACCTGAGCCCCGGCGCAACTACTGCACCGAGGTGCGCACTTACAAGGTGCAGACGCTGCCGCCCAACCCCTGACACGAGCAGATACACCGCCGCTCCGCCTGCCAGCATGCCCGCTGCCAGCACCGTTGCCAGCCACCAGGGAGAGAAGTACTGGAAGCCGTACCGCAGCTGCACAACCCACATCGCAACCGTGAAGATCACCAGCCCTACCTGCGTCAGGATGGCACCGAGGCGGCAAAGCCACGGCACGCTAGAGTTGCGTCGAGCGGACACGATCCATGATCTGATCACCATGGTGAAGACGAGCTGCGCAATCGGAACCAGCACGACAGCCAGTTCGTACCGGGTTTGTTCCAAGGGCTCTGGTTTGACGTAGGGCAGCGCCGCCTTCAGGAACAGAGAGGCCACGGCTCTCGGGTCTGGCTGGGTCGCGAGCCGGGGCGCCAGCCAGATCAGAATCGCATACAGCACCAGCGCCGTCGGCAGGGCTGCCAGCCAGCCGGCGATGAGCCAGGTGCTGGCCAGGGGTTGGCTCGCCTGAGCGCGGAGCGTGTCCGAGGCCGTGCCCCTGGCTGGCGCCACCGCCTGCGCACGCGCCGGCTGCTTGGCGCCACCCGACCGTTGCGAACCCGACGGCGGCGAATCCGCCACCCACTTGCGCGCCCGTTTCGACTTCGCAACCCGCGTCACGTCCGCGCCTCCGGTCGATCGCGGGTCGTGGCTAGCCCAGTTTTCAGTTTCCGGTTTCCTGTTCCCGGTTTTTCATTTCCTCTCCGGTGACTCATGGGCCATGGAAAACCGGAAACGACGAAACTCAAAACCGGAAACAGGCAAATGCTGTTGCCCTGATTCATCGGGTGCAGGCCTCGTGACCGAGCCCGGCTCGCTCCCGATGCCACGCAACCGTGCGCCGGATCGCCTCTTCGAGACCGATGTGTACAACGAGTCCCAGTTCCCGTTGCGCACGTTGCGTCGACGGCACGTAGCGCTCCGGCGCGTGCCCGGGGTCCGGTTGTCGTGCGATGTACACCTTCATCGCAGGATCGATCACGCTTGCCACCGTTGCTGCAAGGGCGCCAATGCTGATCTCCACATCGGACCCGACGTTGTACGGCCGGCAGGAAGCGCCGCGGCAGAGAATGGTCCAGAGCCACACGGCCAGGTCGGCCGCGTAAAGGTATGACCGCAACGGCGTACCGTCGCCGTTGACGCGAATCGGCCCGCCGCCAAGGCCGTCGCGAATGAAATTGCCGACGGCGAAGTGAACATCGATGGGAAGGTGCGCCCCGATGAACGCAAAGCACCGCGCAATCTTGGCTTGGATGGCGCCTTTCTGCGCATGCACGGCACACAGGAACTCTGCTACCCGCTTCCCTTCGCCGTACGCCGACCGGACCGCGGCCGGATCCGGCGCGCCCAAGAAGTCCTCGGGCACATGCGTGACGTTTACCGGCTGCTTCCCATACACGGCCCCGGAACTCGACAGCAGGAACTTCTGGGCACCGCAGTGGACTGCAAATTCCAGGGTCCGGCGCGTACCTTCGACGATCGTGTCGAACAGCACGTCCGGCGGTTCCGGATGACTCGACGCCGTCGCCGCGTGGACGACATGCGAGAATCGTCCACGCGGAAACCGAAACGACCGCACATCCCCGAGGTGCAGCTCCACGGCCGGATGGGCAGCGAGGTGTGGAGCCTTGCGCTGGAATGCCTCCGGATCACGCGTCAAGACCACTGCAGTCGCATGCAAGTCGAGCGCCTCTACCGCGTGCGCGAAGCTCTCGAGCAACCAGCATCCGAAGAAACCGGTCCCGCCGGTGACGAATATCCGCTTCCCCCGCAGTTCCTCCCACAGTCCACGCGTGTGCAGGAGGATATGCTCCAGGTCCTTCGCAAACAGGTTGGTCATCGGTCGAACGTGCCGAACGTGACTCCTCTCGGGAATTGCAGTCAGCTGCCGGCGCACATTAGCGCGACCCGCGCCGGTTTCTCAAATGAATGAACAGTGATCAGTGACCAGGAACCAGTGATCAGTGACCAGTGGCTCACCGCGGCGCCGGCATCTCCTTCAGCTTCGGAATGGACGCG
>DATKLO010000016.1:0-2129 GCA_035542375.1 Steroidobacteraceae bacterium
TACACCGGCCGCTGGCCCTTGCCGTCGAGGAGGAATAGGCGCACCAGCCGGCGCTCGATCTCATCGGCCACCGCGCCCAGATGTGCCTGCACGCCGGAGCCGGTCGGGCACTCGACGGTGAAGCCATCCCCCAGCGCCGAATGCAAATGGCGCAGCGATTCCAGCGCCAGCACGTTGAGCGGGAACCAGACCGGGCCGCGCCAATTGGAGTTGCCGCCGAAAATACCGCAATGCGACTCGGCCGGCTCGTAGTCCAGGCGTGCAGTGCCCGTGCCCAGCTTCAGGATCAGCGGGTGATCGCGGTGATAGCGCGACAGAGAGCGCAATCCGTAGGGCGAGAGGAACTCGGCTTCGTCGAGCATGCGCGCGAGCACCCGCCGCAAGCGTGTCTCGTGCACCACTGTGATCAGCTCCGGCCGCTCACCTGCATCGAACGAGCGCAGGAAGCGCGACAGCTGCGGGCGGTTGACGATGAACCAGTTGGCGCGCCGGCGGAAATCGGGCAGGCCTTCCCACAGCTTCGCATTGAGGCGAACCGCCGCGAACAGCGGCAGCAAGCCGACCATCGAGCGCGCCCGTACCGGCCGGACCGTGCCGTCCGGCATGCGCAAGCGGTCGTAGTAGAAACCGTCCTGCTCGTCCCACAGCTCACCCATCGCCGCCGCAATCGACGCGAAGTGCTCGAAGAACTTGACCGCGACGTCCTCGTACGAGTGGTCGTGGTTGGCCAGCCGCAGTGCCATTTCCAGCATGTTCAGGCAGAACTTCGCCATCCAGGCGGTGCCGTCCGACTGCTCCAGGACTTCGCCATGCGGCAGCATGGCCGAGCGGTCGAAGGGGCCGATGTTGTCGAGCCCGAGAAAGCCGCCCTCGAAGATGTTGTCGCCCAGCGCGTCCTTGCGGTTGACCCACCAGGTGAAGTTGATCAGCAGCTTGTGGAACGCACGCGCGAGGAACTCGTAGTCGGCGCCGCCGTCGATGCGGAACACGGTGAGGGCGGCCCACGCGTGCACCGGTGGATTGACGTCGCCGAACGCCCACTCGTAGGCCGGGAGCTGGCCGTTCGGATGCATGTACCACTCCCGACACAGCAGCAGGAGCTGGTGCTTGGCGGCGGCGGGATCGATGTGCGCCAGCACCACGCAGTGGAAGGCAAGATCCCACGCCGCATACCACGGATACTCCCACTTGTCCGGCATGGCGATGACGTCGTGATTGTCGAGATGCCGCCATTCCGCGTTGCGGCCGTTCTTGCGCTCAGCGGGCGGCGCCGGCTGGGCCGGGTCGCCATCGAGCCAGGTCGCCACACCGAAGTGGTAGAACTGCTGGCTCCACACCATCCCGGCGAAGGCCTGACGCATCACGGCCGCTTCGTCATCGGTGGCATGGACGGGCCGCAGCGTGCGATAAAACTCGTCGGCTTCGCCTTCGCGCTCCGCGAACGTGCGCTCGAAGCCAGTGGCCAGGTCGAACGTCGGTCCGGTGCTCTCATGCGCCAGCCGCAGCCGCAATTCGACTGTTTGTCCCGCCGCGACGGTGAAGCGATACCAGCACGCCATCTTGGTGCCCCTGCGTTCGGGGTTCACGGTCGCAGCGCCCTGCACTACGTGGTCGTTGATACCGTCCTTGGGATACGGTGTGGGTCCCGCCACGCCGAACAGTCGCGGCATGTTGGTGTCGTTCTCGCAGAACAGCAGCTCGGGTACCTGGCCTGTCGGGTCGGGGCCTGCTGTCAGATGCCACCTGCCGAGCAGCTCTTCTTCGGCGATCGCGCTGGCGAACTTCTGACCAATGTCATCTCCTCGCGCGCTCGGATCCGAGCCACGCTCCCTCCATCTGCCCAGGGGGAGCGTTGGAGTGGGGGTGGAGCTGTCGTCCCCCCGCAGTTGTTCGCCATCTGGGTTCCCGCCTCCGCGTGAACCCAAACAATTCTCCCTGCCCCTCTCGAGGGGGAGGGCTGGGATGGGGGTGGACGCGATGTCATCGCCACGGAGCGGTGCCTGCGCACCAGCAGCCTTCACAACTGGTCGTGTGCTGCCCTGCTCCCATGACCAGCGATTGCGAAACCACAATGTCGGCAGCACGTGCAACTGCGCCGCTTCCGAACCGGCGTTGCGCACGCGGACGCG
>DATKLO010000017.1:0-2033 GCA_035542375.1 Steroidobacteraceae bacterium
CTCAAACAGGCGGCTCAATTCCTCTTTGTAGCGGTGTGCCTTCTCTTCATCGTACTCGCCGCTCTCTTCGTCGAGTACCGATTGGTGAATATCGAATGCCATCGTATTGTCTCCTACGACTCATCTCCTGCCGCCAACCACACGAACTGGTACGGCGCGAGCGTGACCGGCTTGCTGCGCGGGTAGGGTATGCCTGTCACCAGGTCGGTCGCGTCGGGCGGCATCCAGCCCGTCTTCACGGACTGCTCGTCCTCCGAGAAGTTGGCCAGCACGAGCACCTGCCCGCCGCGCACGTAGCTGAACACGTGTTCATTGCGCGTGTCCAGGAACTGGGTCACGCCGTCGGCCAGGGCCGGCGTGCGGCGGCGGATCGCGATCAGGCTGACCAGGGTCTGGAAGATGCGCCCTGCGTCGCTGTCCGGGTCGCCCCGCTGGGCGGCGCGCGCCTCGTCGAAGGGCGGGCGGTGCACCCACCGGCTGTCCTCGGCCTTGTTTGGATCGTCTTTGTAGCGGTAATCGTTCAGCATGGCGATCTCGTCGCCCAGGTAGATCAGCGGGATGCCACCCGCGCTCAGGATCACCGAGTGGATCAGCGCGATCCGGCGCAGGGCCAGCTCGCGCCAGCGGTCGTTCCCGGCTTCCAGCGCATACTCGAGCCCAGCCAGCGACGCGCAGGTACCGGAGATGCGCATATCGCGAGTGCGCGGGTTGTAGTTGAACGGCACGCCGCGCGCGAAGCTGCCGGGGAACCTGCCGGTGTAGAACTCGTTGAGGAACTGGCGGTGGTCGAAGCCGTTGATGCCGATCTCGGCGGCGTCCTCGTCGGCGAACGTCCAGCCGATGTCGTCGTGGCAGCGCACGTAGTTGACCCACGCGCAGCCCACCGGCAGGGCGAAGCGGTGCTGCATCGAGTGGTGCAGCAGCGTGACTTTGCGCGTCGCCAGCGATTCCCAGAGCAGCGCCATCAGCGTCGGGTTGTAGGAGATCGGCGCCTCATCGGGGTGAATGTAGCTGGCGACCTGGGCGGGGTGCACAATCGCCTCGGATTTGAACAGCAGGGCCGGGGCGGCGATGCGCACCAGGGCATTGAAGGCGCGGATGATGGTATGCACCTGGGGCAGCCCTTCGCACGAGGTGCCCATCTGCTTCCAGATGAACGCCACCGCGTCCAGGCGCAGAATCTCCGTGCCGAGGTTGGCGATGAACAGCATCTCGCCCAACATGGCGCGGAACACCTCGGGATTGGCGTAGTTCAGGTCCCACTGGAAGTTGTTGAAGGTCTTCCACACCCAGCGGTCGATCTCCGGGCGGTAGGTGAAGCTGCCAGGGGCCTGTTCGGGGAAGATCTCGCGCAGCGTGCGCTCGTACTGGTCCGGCAGTGTGCGGTCGGGGAACATCAGGTAATAGGCCTGGTAGGTCTCGTCCCCGGCCAGCGCTCGCAAAGCCCAGTCGTGCTCGTCCGAGGTGTGGTTGAACACGAAATCGAGCACTAGGCTGATCCCTGCCTGACGCAGGTCCCGCGCCAGATCGGCAAGCTGCGCCGTCGTGCCGAGCGCCGGATTCACGTCGCGGTAGCTGCTGATCGCGTAGCCGCCGTCGTTGTTATCTTCCGGGCAGCGGAACAGCGGCATCAGGTGCAGGTAGGTCAGTTTAAGCTCCCGGAAATACGGGATCTTGCGCCGGAGACCCTCCAGGTCGCCCGCGAACAGGTCCACGTAACACACGCCGCCCATCATCTGCTGGCTCTGGAACCACTGGGGGTTGTGCTCGCGCTCGCCGTCGAGAGCCTTCAAATCCGGCGGGCGCGCGTGAACCATTTCGGCGGCGGTCGCCAGGATCTGCTCCAGGTGGTAGAAAAAGTCGTAGCGCTGGCCGTAGAGGTCGTACAGCAGGCGGAACACGCTGGGGAAATGCTGCTCCAGCCGCCGGGTGAAGGTGTCCCGCTCCTCGCCCGCCGCCAGCTTCGGCGTGAGGCGCGGCAGCAGACGCTGCAAAGAAACGCCCGCCTCTTTTTCGAACTCCATACTGGGTCC
>DATKLO010000018.1:0-14236 GCA_035542375.1 Steroidobacteraceae bacterium
TGTACGACCTTGAAGCAATGAGCGGAGGCACCCGCGGAGAAATCTTCCCGTTCGATCAGCGCGGTGTCGTATCCGCGCAGGCTCGCCTCACGGGCCGTTGCGGCTCCGCAGGCTCCGCCGCCCACCACGAGCACGTCGAATTCTTTGTTCCCCAGGAGCCGCAATGAGCGTTGCATGCGTAAGCGCCATGATACCGGTAGAAAATGCGGTCGGTGCGGCAGCCACCCGCCAGTCACCATAATCGATGCACCGCGATTTAACAATGCACGGCCAAGGCTGCGCGCAGGTCCCCGGCGGCACGCAGTTCGGGTAAATTTCCCGCATGCTTTTCAACTCGGCGGACTTCGCGTTCTTCCTGCCTCTGGTGCTGCTGATCTACCTGCTGGCCGGGCGCGTCGGCCTGCGCCTGCAGAACCTGTGGCTGCTCATCGCGAGCTACGTGTTCTACGGCTGGTGGGACTGGCGCTTTCTCGGCCTGCTGTTCGGCACCACGCTCAACGATTTCCTGGTCGGACGGTTCCTGGAGCGCGAGGCGGATCAGCGCCGGCGCCGTGTCCTGCTGCTGTTGAGCATCGGGGTCAACCTCGGCGTGCTGGGCTTCTTCAAGTACTACAACTTCTTCGTGAGCTCGTTCGTGGCTGCGTTCGCCGGCATCGGCATCCAGCTCCACCCCGCCACGTTGCGCGTGATCCTGCCCGTCGGCATCAGCTTCTACACCTTCCAGGCGCTTACCTACACGATTGCGGTCTACCGCCGGCAGATGCGCGCGGTGCACGATCCGGTCGAGTTCTTTGCGTACGTCTCGTTCTTCCCCCAGCTCGTGGCCGGCCCCATCGAGAGAGCCGCGCACCTGCTGCCCCAGTTCCAGCGAGCGCGCCGCATTACCCCCGATGGCTTCGCCGATGGCCTTCGCCAGATGTTGTGGGGGTTCTTCTGCAAGCTGGTGGTGGCCGACAACTGCGCCGTAGTGGTCAACACGATCTTCGATCGAGGTCCTGCCACGGGCAGCATGGTCCTGGCGGGTGCCGTGTTCTTCGCATTCCAGATCTACAGCGATTTCTCCGGCTACTCGCACATCGCGCTCGGCACCGCGCGCCTCATGGGCTTCGAGCTCATGCAGAACTTTGCCACGCCGTATTTCTCGCAGAGCCCGCCTGAATTCTGGCGCCGCTGGCACATCTCGCTGTCCACGTGGTTCCGTGACTACGTCTACATCCCCCTGGGCGGTAACCGCGGAAGTCGCGGACGCCAGGCATTGAACCTGCTGGCGACGTTCGGACTGAGCGGCCTGTGGCACGGCGCCAACTGGACCTATCTGATCTGGGGTCTGCTGAACGGATTGTATGTGTTGCCGCGCATCTTCATCGGCGAGCCGCTGGCGGCTGCGGCGCGCTCGTCCAACAGCTTCGTGCGCATTCCGGTCATCGGGTTGCGCGTGTTGCTGACGTTCTCGCTGATCACCCTGGCGTGGCTCTTCTTCCGCGCGCGGGATGTGGGTTCGGCGTGGCACTACCTCGGGCAGGTCGTCTCCCCGAGCGTGTTCGCCAGTCCCGTGCCGCTGCTGCGCGAGCTGGGAATCCTCTCGGTCGCCCTGTATGCGGCAGCCGCCGTTCTCTTGCTGCTGGCGCTCGAATTCGCGCAACGCGAGCGCCGCTATGCCCTGGATTTCGGACCGCGCCCGTGGCTGCTGCGCTGGCCGACATATGCCGGTGTGATCGCGCTGGTCCTGCTGTTCCGCTACACCGGCGCGGCGCTCGATTTCATCTACTTCCAGTTCTGATATGAGCGAGCTCACCTGGAAACGTCTCGGGCTGATCACGCTGTCGGTGCTGACGGTGTTCGTGGCCTGCAACGTCCTGACTCGCGCGACGTCCGGATATTTCCGCCGCGAACAGATTTATCACGCGGAGCTGGACGCACTGGCGGCGCATCGGTCGGTGCACATCGTATTCGCGGGCGACTCGCATTTCGCGGTGCCGCTGAACGACTACCTCAACCCGAACCTGGCCGGGCCGGCCTACAGCGTGGCCTTCGGCGGCGATTCGCCGCGGGAATGCTATGCGAAGCTGCGCCGTGCGCTCGAGCTGGCACCCTCGATCGATACCTTCATCATCGAAGCCGACCCTCACATGTTCGCGCGGGGCCGGCTCGAGTCTTCCAACCGCTCGTTCGCCGACTGGTACTTCATTCGCGCGCTCGACCGCACGGGTCTGAAGCACGGCTGGGCCGCGGCCCTGCTCGATCAGGTGCCGCTGTTCAACAATGACTTCCTGCAGTACCTGCGCCGCTCCATCGCGACCGGTATCGCGCGGGCCCGCGGACGGCCCGGGGATGTCCGGGCCCAGGAGAATGAAGGGGCCTGGGGCCGGCTGACCGAGGCGCAGCGGATCGAGGAGGCTCGCGATACCGGCAAGGGTGATCATGCCGGGATCGGTGCATCACCGGAGCCCTTCTACTGGTACGGGCGGACGGTTCAGCTCGCGCGCGAGCACCACGTCAAGGTGATCGCCGTGCGCTTTCCGGTCCACCCGGAGTATGCCGCCCAGGCTCCGGCGGACCAGGTGGCCGCCATCGATGCCTTCCTGCTGGGCAAAGGCGTGGAGCAGGTCATCGACCTGCGCACGGCCCTGGCGGATCCACGGGAATTCGAGGATCCCGACCACGTGAACGATCTGGGAGTGGCGTCATTGCTGCCGGTGCTGGAGGTGCGACTCGGTCGCCGTCTGACCGGGTCCAGCGCCGGCAAGGCCGCTGCGAGCCAGGCGACCTCCGGCCAGACCGATTCGAGCCAGGCGGCCTCCAGTCAGACCGCGTCCCGGTAAGGGGCAATCCTCAGCGCTGCTGCTTGAACTCTTCCGGCGTGAGCTGATGCCGGGCGAGCAGCTTGTAGAAATCGGTGCGGTTGCGCTTCGCCAGCCGCGCCGCCTGACTCACATTGCCGCCGGTGATCTGCAGGATCTGCGAGAGGTAGCTGCGGGTGAACTCATCGCGGGCCTCATCGAAGGAGGGCAGACGGCCGGGACCACCGCCCAGGGACTGCTGCACGAGTTCCACGGGGATGATGGGTGTCTGCGACAGGGCCACGTTCTGGCGCACGACATTCTGCAACTGGCGGATGTTGCCCGGCCAGTCGGCCGTGGCCAGCAGTTCGACGGCCTCCGGCGCGTAGATCTTGCGTACGCCGCTTTCCTTGGCGATCTGTGCGAGGAAATGCGCCACCAGCAGCGGGATGTCCTCGCGCCGGCGGTTGAGTGCTGGCATCTCGATGTGCACCACGTTGAGGCGGTAGTACAGGTCTTCGCGGAATTCGCCCGCGGTCATCAGACTCTGCAGGTCGCGATGGGTCGCGGAGATGACCCGCACGTTGACGGGGATGGCATCGGTGCTCCCCACCGGCCGGATCACGTTTTCCTGCAGGACGCGCAGCAGCTTGACCTGCAGGCGCATCGGCATGTCACCGATCTCATCCAGCATCAGGGTGCCACCGTCGGCGGCCATGAACAGGCCGCGGTGCGCGCGCGTGGCGCCGGTGAAGGAGCCCTTCTCGTGACCGAACAGTTCGGACTCGAGCAGGTTCTCCGCCATGGCGCTGCAGTTGATCGCCACGAACGGTTTGTTCTTGCGCGGGCTCGCCTGGTGGATGGCACGCGCCAGCAGTTCCTTGCCCGTGCCGCTCTCGCCGGTGATGAGCACGCGCGCATCGGTCCCGGCCACCATGTGGGCCTGCGCGAGTTTTTCCTCCATGACCGAACTGCGCGTCACGATCTCCGCGCGCCAGTCCTCGTCCGAGGCGCCGAAGCCGGAGATGCGCAGCGCCTTCTGCACCTGATCGAGCAGCTCCTGCTTGTCCACCGGCTTGGTGAGGAAGCCGAACGCGCCCATCTGCGTGGCCTGCACCGCATCGGGAATGGTGCCGTGCGCGGTCAGGATGATGACCTTCAGACCGGGCCAGCGGTTCTGCAGCTCCTTGAGCAGGCCGATGCCGTCCATCTGGTCCATGCGCAAATCCGTGATCACCAGATCCGGCCGGAACCGGCTGGCCGCGGCCAGTGCCTGCACGCCACTTTCGACCGCTTCGACGTCATAACTCTCCGCGCGCAGGCGGATCGTCAGCAGGCGCAACAGCCCCGGATCGTCATCGACGACCAGAATGCGCGCCTTCCGCCGGCCTGTCTGATTCAGGGTCTTGGCCCTCAGATGCTCTGGGTGCAACAGCGTCGCGGGAATGGTCACGGTTGTCGTCCTTCGTTGCTGGGTTTGCGCTCGTTCAGGGAGCGTTCGATGTTGGCGATCGCATCGAGCTTGGCACGGGCTTCCTCGAGCTCCTTGCGCAGCCGTGCGTTCTCATCGGTCTCCAGTTGCAGACGGCGGTTCGCACTGCCCAGCCGCTCGCGATCGGCGCGCTGGGCGTCGCCCTGCAGCCTGCGATTTTCCGCCTCCAACGTCAAATGGTCGTCAATTTGCTGCAGTTCCAGGAACGCGAGCGCCCGTTCGCCGGACAGCAGCATCTCGGGGTTGGCCATCAGCTCGCGCAGCAGCCGCTGCGCCCGCGGCAGGTCGGTGGCCGGATGACCGGGATTGGCCAGCACGAGCGCCAGGCGCAGCTGGTGGCTCGGCGTGGGCGCGCTGTCGAAATCGCGCTGCGCCGCGGCGGTGATCTCCGCCTGCTCGGCCGGCGCTGCCTGCGCCAGTCGCTGCAGCAACTGCAGGTTCTCGGTGAGAGCGGCGGCGGAGGCCGCATTCCGGTCCACCACGGGAGTCGCCGGGCGGACTTCCTGGTCACGCGCGCCGAATTCGGTGGAGCAGCCGGCCAGCAGCGCCGCGCCCAAGGCGGCCGCCAGGACGGTGGCTGCGGCTCGGCGGGCTGTGATGGCGAGTGCCGCGCGATCAGGCGGCATGCGCCTGCGCCTTTCGCTCGCTGTCCGCGCGCGCACCACCCGCGCGGATCGGCATGCTGATGCGGAAATGGGCCCCGGGAAACTCGCCATCGACGATCTGCACACGTCCGCCGTGCGCAGCGACGAATTCCAGCACCACCGACAGCCCGATGCCGGTGCCCTTGACGGCCGAGCTCCTGGAAGCGCGGCCGGTATAGAAGGCTTCGAAGATATGTGCACGGTCCTCAACGGGGATACCCGGGCCGCTGTCGGCGACATCCAGCTCCAGCAGCTCGCCTGCGGTGCGGGCACGCAGATGGATGGTTCCACCCTTGGGGGAGTACTTCACCGCGTTCGACACCAGATTCTCGAGGATAAGCCTCATCTTGCTGCGGTCCGCGACCAGCGTCACATCCTCGACGCGCACATCCAGCCGGACGCGCTGGGACAGCAGTGTCAGCTGCTGGTTCTCCAGGACCTGCTTCACCACGGTGCGCAGGCGGAATTCGCTGCTTTCCAGCCCGACGCTCGAGGTCTGCCAGGCGCTGAATGACAACAGGTTCTCTATCATGCGTTGCAGTTTGATGCCGTTCTCGCGCAGGATGCCCGCCACCTCGCGCTGGTTCGAATCGAGTTCGCCCACCGCCCCGTCCATGAGCAGCTCGGTGCCCTCCCTGATGTTGGCCAACGGCGTCTTCAGCTCGTGCGACATGTGTCGCAGAAAGCGGTTGCGCTCGTGGGCCAGCTCCACCAGGCGCTGCCGCAGCCACTCGAGCTGGCCGCCCAGGCGCTCCAGATCGTGCGGGCCCGCCACCTCGATGGGGTTGGAGAAGGTGCCCTGGCCCAGCTCGCTGATGGCCCGGTCGAGCTGCCGCAAGGGCCGTCCCACGGCCACTGTCAGCACGATGATCGCGATCAGGGTCAGCGGCAGCAGCAGGGCGGCCTGCCACAGGAGCCGGCGCCGGGCCTGCTGGGTCTGTGACTCCAGCGAGGCCACCTCCTCATCGATCTGGGCGTTGCTCTGTTCCGCCACCCGGTCCGCCAGCGCGGCCAGCTCGGTGAAGCGGCGCGACAGCCCCGTCGTGTTGGCGGCTCCCTTGCCCGCCTGCATGGACAGGACCGAGAGCCCAATGTTCCGCTGCAGGTCCCCGAGCTCGATCAGGGTGCGATGGGCCTGCGGCGCGCGCGCGTGGTTCTCCAGTTGTGCCCGGGTAGCCGACAGGCGCGCGTCCTGGCGCCGGTACAGGTCGAGCAGCGCCGGGTCGTTGAGCACGTCGTAGAGCCGCGCCGTGCGCTCGAGCGAGGCGATCTGGCTGAACAGCTCCTGGCTGGCGCGGGCCGCCGTGACGCCCTGGATCACGATCTTCTGGCCCGTGTCCGCCAGTTCGCGGATCTGGTAGGCGGCCGTCAGGATGGCCACCAGAAGCGGTCCGGCGATCAGTGCCAGACCGAGTAGCATCAATCCGCTCAATGACTTGGGTCGGGCCCAGTGCATGCCCGGGAATTCTATCGGATCGGCCTGCGCGAGGGTTGGATTAACTCCCCCGGTAACGGGCGCCGTGCCCCCGCGCCCCGGTTCGAGGGGAGGCGCAGGCTCGTCAACGGCGCCCGCGCGGAGGCGGGCCTCACCAGGGTTCGCGCTGGAGCTTCTGCTCCCACTGCAGCGACGTGCGGACAATGGTGTCCAGATCGTCGAGCCGCGGTCGCCATCCCAGTTCGCTGCGAATTCGGTCCGCCCGGGCAACCAGGGTCGGTGGATCGCCTGGCCGGCGGGGCTCTTCGCGGATGTTCAGAGATCTACCGGATACGCGCTCTACGCTGGCGAGGACTTCTCGAACGCTGTAACCGTGTCCGTAGCCAACGTTCAGTACTGTTGAGGTGCCGCCATTGCGCAGATAGGTCAGCGCATCAACGTGCGCCGTCGCGAGGTCTTCCACGTGCAGGTAGTCCCGGATGCCCGTCCCATCGGGGGTGGCGTAATCCGTACCGAAGATCGAGACATGGGGGCGCTTTCCCACCACGGCTTGGCAGGCCACTTTGACCAGCAGGGTGGCCTTGCGCGTGGCCTGACCGATTCGACCGGAGGTGTCGGAGCCGGCGACATTGAAATAGCGCAGCGCGACGTAGCGCAGCGGGGATGCGGCCGCGACATCGCGCAGCATCCATTCCGACATCAGCTTGGAAGTCCCGTAGGCGTTGATCGGCGCAGTGGGCGAGGCTTCCGAAGCGTGGCTTTCCGGCGGTATGCCGTAAACCGCGGCAGTGGAGGAGAACACGAAGTGACGCACACCGGTCTCGAGGCAGCACTCCAGCAGATTGCGCGTCGAACAGGTGTTATTGCCGTAGTATTTGAGGGGTTCGGCCACCGACTCGGGCACGATGGTGTGGGCCGCGAAATGCAGCACGGTGTCCACCGAGTGGGTGCGCAGCAGCTGCAGCACCTGATCGCGGTCGCCGACCTTGCCGATCACCAGCGGTGTATCGAGCACCGCCTGGCGGAAGCCGGTGGACAGATCGTCCAGCACGATGACCCGCTCGCCACGGGCGCGCAGCTGCAGCACGGTGTGGCTGCCGATGTAACCGGCACCGCCGGTGACCAGAACGGATGAGCGGCTCATGCAGCGGCGGGACCGTGGGAATCTCTCGAGTGGGTACGATGATAAACAAAAGCCGATCCACGGATGTGAAGCCGTTCACCGGGTTGTCACCGGAAGTGGTGCTGGATGCGGCCGCATCCGTCGGCCTGGAGGCCGATGGCCGGCTGTTCGCGCTCAACAGCTACGAGAACCGCGTCTATCAGCTCGGCACCGCGCAGGGCAATCTGGTGTTGAAGTTCTACCGGCCGCACCGCTGGAGCGATGCGCAGATCGGCGAGGAGCACGCGCTCACCGCCGAGCTGGCCGAGGCGGAACTGCCAGTGGCAGCGCCCGTGGCGCGCGAAGGCCGCACTCTGTTCACGTTCGGGGAATACCGCTTCGCGGCCTTCCCCTGGATGCCCGGACGGGCACCCGAGCTGGATGCCGCGGACGCCCGGCAGATCCTGGGACGCACGCTGGCGAGGTTTCACCAGGTGGGCGCGCGCCTGCCGTTCCGGACCCGCCCCCTCATCGGCATCCAGCGACTGGGTATCGATGCCTGCCGGCAGGTGCTGGCGGGCGAGCTGCTGCCGCAAGGGCTGCGTGACCGCTACGAACACACCGCCGAAGATCTGCTGGAGCGCATCGAGCAAGCGTTCGCCGCGGCCGGGACGCCTCACGGCATCCGCATCCACGGCGACTGTCACCTGGGGAATCTGCTCTGGAACGAGCGCGGGCCGGCGTTCGTGGATCTGGATGACTGCGGCACCGGACCACGTATCCAGGACCTGTGGATGCTGCTCTCGGGCACGGCCGCCGATCAGCGCCGCCAGTGGGCCGAGCTGCTCGAGGGGTACCTGCAGTTCGCCGATTTCGATTTCCGCGAGGTGGCCCTGGTCGAGCCGCTGCGCGCGCTGCGTATGCTGCATCACGCAGCCTGGGTATCGCACCGCTGGCTGGATCCGGCCTTTCCGCGCGCATTCCCGTGGTTCGGCGAGGAGCGCTACTGGGAGAATTACCTCGGGGACCTGCGCGAGCAGCTGCAGACGCTGGAAGATCCACCATTGCGGTAAAGCGTGTCAGTAGCCGGTACGCAACCGCCAGAAGTCGCGCTTTTGGCCGGCAATGGGAGCCCGGCGTCCGCCGGATCCGCCCCGGGCCGATCCGGCCAGGTAAAGAAGGTTCACGAAATCAACCACTGCCGCGTGCGCTCCCGTTGTCTTACGCGGTACAGTGCCTCGGGCCGTATTGCAGGAGCGACTCGAGAAAGTGCGCGGAGCTATGCGAAAAACCAAGAGTTTTGGCCTGACCCCCTGGTGTCTCCCCCGGCCTGGCCTGCTCCTGGCCCTGCTATGTGCCCTGGCGGGCTGCGGCGGCTCGGGCTCGGACAATTCAGCCATGAGCACCTTCCACATCCGCAAGGCCCAGAAGCCCGTGCGCGCCACCGGGTCCGGCCAGCAGGACTTGCGGGACATGGTCAGCGCTGTGGGAACGGTCAGGTCCACTCCGGCGGTGGACATGAAGTTCTCGCTGCTGCAGCACCCCGATTTGGGTCAACCCGTGGAGCTGGACGTGGTGGTGATTCCGGGTAACCCGCTGCCCGAGAACCTAACCGTCTCCTTCCAGGGGGGAGAGGGTCTGGACATCGTCGATGGCGCGCAGTCCGAGCCCGTGGACAAGCCAGTCGCGGGTGCCCCCATCCGATACGTGGTCAAACTGGTTCCCAAGCGCGACGGTATCTTCACCGTCACGGCGGCCGTCACCGAGGACAAGGCCAACGTGACCAGTACCCGACTGTTCGCGATTCCAGTCATCGCCGGTGCCGGTCTCTCCGATGCCGCTGCGGCCGCCAGCCCCGCTGGGGCCGTGACCTCCGTGCCGAGTCCGAACCCGAAGACCAGCCCCAAGGCGGGTTCCAGATCCGATCCCAAGGCCGGCAAGGGCGCTTGATCAACGGCCGCGTTGCTCCGCCCTTATGTCAAACCAGAAGGCACGGGCGTCCCTGCATTCCGCTGAGGCCCTGACCGGCGCCACGACCGTTTCAGGTGCCACCACCGTCACCGGCGCCACCACCGTCACTGGCGCCACCACCGTCACTGGCGCCACCACCGTCACCGGCAATACGACCACGGTGACCGGCGGCGTCACGGGCATCGCGGGTCATCCGGGTGCTGCAGGCGGCAATACCACGACGCTGGTGCGCGCCGATCAGGAGCAGAGCACAGCGGACGGCAACGAACTGCACCCCCAGCTGCGCGCGCAGCTCAAAGAACTGCGCCTGCGCACCGGCGCGGCGACTCCCGACCTCTCGATGCTGTTGCGACTGATCAGCGCCCATTACGACAGCATTGATGAGGAACGCCGCGGCATCGTCCAGTCCATGCGCCTGATGGCCGATGAGGCGCGCGCCCTTGCACATGAGGCACGCGAGCAGAGTTCGGAGCATCTGCAGGTGATCCTCGATCACATCAAGGACGTGGTGATCACGGTAGATGAGGACGGAGTCATCCAGACTTTCAACCCGACTGGCGAGCGTGTGTTCGGTCACATGGAAGCCGAAGTCGTCGGCCAGCGTGTCGATCTGCTGATTCCGAGGATTGCCGTGCACGAGACCGTGCCGCAGGCCCTGCAGCGGCTCGCGGCCAGTTCCGGCGATACGCAGATCGACCTGGCAGCGCGCGAGTCGGTGGGGCGGCGCAAGGATGGCGAATTCTTTCCGGCCGAGATCGCGGTCAGCAAGGCGCGTGTCGCCCGCCGCGGAGTGTTCGTCCTGTGTCTGCGTGATGTGACCGACCGGCGCCAGTCCGAGCAGGCGGTGCGTGAGAGCGAGGCGCGCTATCGCCTCCTCGTGGACCATGCGCCGGAAGCCATCGTGGTGCTCGACTTCGATGCGGGGCTGTTCGCGGACGTCAACGTGCACGCCGAGCGCCTGTTTGCGCTCGATCGGGAGCGACTGCTGAAGGTGGGGCCCGTTGATCTCAGTCCGGCGCAGCAGCCGGATGGAGCGGCTTCAGCGGAGCGCGCACGCCAGTACATTCAGCGTGCGCTGGATGGCGAGCCCCAGGTGTTCGAGTGGCTGCACCGGGATGCCCTCGGGAAAGAGATCATCTGCGAGGTTCGGCTCGTGCGCCTGCCCAGTGAAGCGCGCCGGCTGGTCCGCGGCAGCATCGCCGACATCTCCGACCGCAAGCGCGCCGAGCGCGTGGCTGCCGCGGAGCACGAAGTCTTCCAGCAGCTCAGCAGCAACGCGCCCCTGCCGGAAGTGCTGGCATCGATCACGCGTCTGATCGAGTCGGTTGGTGTCGGCACGGTGTGCTCGATCAGCCTGCTGGCGGAGGAGGGCCAGAGCTTTTCGCAGATCGTGGCGCCGCGGCTGCCGGAGAAGCTGCGCGCGGTGCTGGAGCGTTCGCCGATCGACATCCGCAACGGCTCGTGCGCGGCGGCCGTCCATCTCGGGCGCCAGGTGCTGGTGTCGGATGTCTCCAGGGATGCCTTCTGGCTGCAGCGGCGCGCGGCGGTGCTCGAAGCGGGCCTGCATGCTTCGTGGTCCACGCCGCTGAAGGCGGCAAGCGGGCGGATGCTCGGCTCGCTTGGAATCTACCGTCTCGAAGTCGGCCTGCCCACGGCGCGCGAGTCCGAAACCATGGCGCATGCCGCGCAGCTGGCCGCCATCGCCATCCAGCGCCGCCTGGCCGAGGATGCCCTGCGCAGCAGTGAAGCCAAGTTCCGCGGTCTGTTCGAAAGCATCGCCGAGGGTGTCTATCAGAGCGGCCGCGATGGCCGCCTGCACTCGGTCAATCCCGCCTTCGTGGAGATCCTCGGCTACGGCAGCGCTGAGGAACTCTACGCGCTGCCGAGCGTTGCGATGCTCTATTGGAACCCCGCCGATCGGGCGGAGTTCATGCGGCAGGTGGAGTCCGAGGATGGGATCCGCAACTTCGAATTCCGCATGCGCAGGCGCGACGGACAACAGGTGGTGATTCTGGAGAACGCCCGCGTGGTGCGCGATGCGGCCAATCGGGTGGTGGGCTATGAGGGTACGATCGCTGACATCACCGAACGCAAACGGGCCGAGCAGGCGGTGTTCGCCGAGAAGGAGCGCGCGCAGGTGACGCTCCAGTCGATCGGTGATGCGGTGATCAGTACCGATGCGGAGGGCCGCATCGAGTACATCAACCCGGTCGCCGAGACCCTCACCGCCTGGAGGCTGGATGAGGCGCGCGGCCGCCCCATCGGCGAGGTGCTCAACCTCGTCAACGAGATCACGCGCGAGCCCATCGAGAATCCACTCATGTGCGTGCTGGGATTGAGCGCGACGGGCACCGCCGCAGATCATTCGGTGCTCATCACGCGCGCCGGCCAGGAAGTGGCCATCCAGGAATCGGCCGCACCGATCTGCGACCGCCAGGGCAAGGTCATCGGCGCGGTGATCGTGTTCCACGATGTGACCAAGGAGCGCCGCCTGAAGCGGGCGCTGTCCTATCAGGCCAGTCACGATGCGCTCACCGGGCTGATCAACCGGCGGGAGTTCGACAACCGGCTGCATGCGGCGGTCCAGAGCGCCCAGCAGGGCGAGGGCTCCTCTGCGCTGCTGTACATCGATCTGGACCAGTTCAAGGTCGTCAACGACACCTGCGGTCATCAGGCCGGAGACCGGCTGCTGCGCGATGTCACCGGCCTGCTGCAGACCCGTGTGCGTGCCGCGGACACCATCGCGCGCCTCGGTGGTGATGAATTCGGCGTGCTGCTCGAGGGGTGCACGCTCGAGCAGGCGACCCGGATCGCCGAGGGTGTGCGTCAGTCGATCCGCGATTACCGCTTCGTCTGGGGATCGAGCACGATGTCGGTTGGCGCCAGTGTCGGGGTCGTGCAGATCAAGGCCGACACGCAGAATGCCGCCAGCGTGATGAGCGCGGCGGACATCGCCTGCTATGCGGCCAAGGATGAAGGCCGCAATCGCATCCATGTTTACGAACAGGACGGCGTTTCGCACCGGCACCGGGAGATGCACTGGGTGGCGCGAGTCACCCGCGCAGTGGAGGAGAATCGCCTCGAGCTGTACTTCCAGCCCATCGTGCCCGTGCCGCGTGTCGCAGGCACCGGTGCGACCGGGCCACGCCCGCAGACCTTCCATGAACTGACCGTGTGTCTGCGGGATGACGCCGGACAGCTCGTGCCACCGAGCGAGTTCATACCCGCCGCGGAACGCTACAACGTGATGTCCATCATCGATCGCTGGGTGGTGTCGCGGGCGGTCGAGCTGCTCAAGGAGCGTCACCGCGGTGGCGCCGCACTGCCACTGGTCGCGGTGAACCTCTCCGGCACCTCGCTCAATGAACAGGCGTTCGCCGATTTCGTGCTGCAGAACGCCGGCGAGCCGGCCATCGCCGCGGCACTGTGCTTCGAGATCACCGAGACGGCCGCCGTGACCAGCCTGTCGCAGGCCACGTATTTCATGCGGGAGCTGAAGGCGCGCGGCTGCAAGTTCTCGCTCGATGATTTCGGCAGCGGCCTGTCCTCCTTCATGTACCTGAAGACCCTGCCGGTGGATTTCCTCAAGATCGACGGGCAGTTCATCGGCAACATCGCGCGCGATGCGGTGGACCGGAGCATGGTGGAAGCCATCAGCAAGGTCGGACGCGCGCTGGGCATCGCCACCGTGGCCGAGTGTGTCGAGTCGGACGAAGTGCTGGCGGAACTCGGTCGCATCGGCGTGGACTATGCGCAGGGCTACTTCGTGGCCGCGCCGCTGCCCATCGCCCGGCTCGGCGTCTGACCCGCGCCCCGGGTCTGACCATCAGCCGGCCCGGCGTCTGAGCAGCGCCACGGGTCTGAACCGGTCTGACCATCAGCGTCTGACCAGCACCGGCGCCCGAAGCGGCCGTCCGGGCTCGTATACAATGAGCCGCTGCCAGGGTCCGGCCCATCAGGAGAGCGCGCGTCCGTGAGCCGCACAGAGCCCCCGTTCACGGTCGGTATCGAGGAAGAGTACCTGCTCGTGGATCTCGCCACGCGCGACGTGAACGAGAATCCCCCGGCGAAGCTGTTGCAGGCCTGCACCGAGCGCGGCGGCGGCCACATCAATCCCGAGTTCCTGCGCTCGCAGCTCGAAGTGAACACGCGCGTGTGCCATTCGATCGCGGAAGCCCGCGCGGACCTCGCCCGGCTCCGCCAGGTGATCGTCGCATCGGCGCACGATTTTGGACTTGCCCCGATCGCCGCCTCGACCCACCCGTTCGCCCGCGCCATGCGGCAGATGCCCACGGAGAAGGAACAGTTCTTCGCCATGGCGCGCGAGATGCAGGCCGCCGCCCGGCGCCTGATGGTCTGTGGCCTGCACGTGCATGTGGGTGTCGATGATGACGATCTGCGCGTGGACCTGATGAACCAGCTGTCCTATTTCGTGCCGCACCTGCTCGCGCTGTCCTGTTCGTCGCCGTTCTGGGAAGGCGAGCGCACCGGCCTCATGTCGTTCCGCCAGAACGTGTTCAGCTCACTGCCACGCACGGGGCTGCCGGAGCAGTTCTCCAGCTACAGCGAGTTGCGGCGGCACCTGGACATGCTCATCGGCAATGGCCTGATCGAGAACACCACCAGGATGTGGTGGGATGTGCGGCCGAATTCGCGCTATCCCACGGTGGAAGTGCGCGTCATGGACTGCTGCACGAGCATCGACGATACGATGTGTCTCGCGGCGCTCGTCGTGTGTCTGTCGCGCAGGCTTTATCGGCTGCGGCGTGCCAACCAGAGCTGGCGCGGGTACAAGAACGTGCTGCTGGCGGA